>JAUXNY010000027.1 GCA_030682615.1 Candidatus Aquicultor sp.
GAGTATTATGCTAAAATGTTGTAATATATACTGTACAACAAAGGGGGTAAACATGGCTATAAAAATATTGCCGGCGAGTGAGGTTAGAGGACAACTATCGGGTATTTTGAAACGCTTAGCCGAAGATAAAGCACCGATTTACATTACTCAATATGGGAAAGCAAAAGCAGTCTTAATGGATGTTGAACGATACGATGCTTTGATGCAGCTCCTGGAAGACCTTGAGGATATTAGAGAGTTTCGTATTGCCGAAGGGGAAGCAGCCCAAGATTTTGAAGAGTTCATGACTGAAATCGAGGGGCGTCCGGGTGTATCGGCTTAAAATAAAAGCGAGAGCACTGAAAGATCTAAGAGCGCTTGCTCCGGTCTACCAAAACAAAATTGCTGCAACAATAAGAGCGCTTGCTGGTAACCCTAAGCCTCAAGGCGCTATCAAGCTCACCGATAGGGAGGAGTGGCGGGTTCGCCAGGGCGACTATCGCATTCTTTATACCATTGACGACAATGTTCAAGAGATAGCAGTTGTTAGAATTAAGCATCGTCGTGAAGTTTACGACCGTTAAGAACGACCCCCGGCAACGACCCCCGGCACGGCATCGGCACATAGATAGTGCTCGCATAGCGTCCTTCCTCTTAGTTTTCAACCCATGCTTTCGGCTAGTAGCCCTGCAGTCATACCCCTAAATAAGCACCGTGCGACCACACGGTCACTATATCTAAAGCCCCAGGTAAGAGCAGTATGCGCTAGGGCATATAAAATGTGCTTTTTATAATGGCGTTTATCGTGAATTCCGCTTGGCAATAGTCTCCCTAGCTTTATAGTTTGTAGTTTTATCGTTTGCGATATCAAAGAGGGGAGATGACGGGTTCATGATAGAGAGACGCTTTAAGATTAGAGGGTTAAGGAATCATGCTAGCCTTGGTTATGTTTTAGTTCTTGGTTTATTGTTGTTTATTTATTCCGTAACAGCTTCTGCAGCCGAATCAGACGATGCTTTTTCACTGGTCGATCTTACTGCCGATGCCGTGATAGGTTTCAACTACATACCGGAAACGACGGCTACTATAGAGATTTATGATGGCCTATTGCAGGCTGGGACTGCAATAGCACGCACAGACGCCGATGGGTATTTTGAGATAGAGCTTGGAGGACTCGGAATAGATATCAAGAATGGAAATCGAGTAGCAGTTACTACAGGCGGGCAAAGCGCTGGTTTCACAACAAATCTGAACGCCGGCGCTGACTTTAATACAGGTGTGGTATCGGGTAAGACTGAACGCGGTAGCCTGGTGCTCGTGCACGTATGGACGCCCGGTTCGCCAAGCGGAACGGACACCACCACGACCGCAGACGGATCCGGAAATTATGCGATTTCAGCGAGTTTTGGCCTTAACGACCGGATATGGGTCTCCTCGCTGCACTCCAGCGGCAACTTGACGCAACTCGAGCTTATCTTCGGCACATCGAGCCGAGCGCTGCGTCAGGAGAATGTCTACACGGGGGGTACGACTGAAACAGCCGGCGATATAGAGATCAAAGAAATCAAGCCGACTTCGCTCGCCTCTACCACCACTGCAAACGAGGTCACTCTAGAAATATTAACGCCGGAAGTCTCTTTTACTCAAGCACCCAAGGCCTTGCCGGAGACGCTCCAGCTGCTCAGCCCTAACGCGAGCTTATCCGCCAACAACAAGAAAGCAACATGGTACGTAAGCCAATCGACTACCACCACAGCGGGAAGCATCATTCTCCGCGACATCAAATATGATGTCGGCACATCGACGGCTTCCGGACCGGTCGAGCTTAGGCTTGGCGGAAACTCCGGCGTGACAGCTGAGACTATCAGCAACGCGAAGGTGCTGCCATCCTCGACCCAGACTAGCTTCAAGCTAGATGTCACCGTTGTCGACACCGACACGGGGCAGAGCCTGGGCGGCGCCCGGGTGCGAGTACTAAAAGGCGACAATCTCTTTATGAGCCAGATTACTCCACCTTCGGGGGGCGGCACGTTCAGCCTGCCCGCCGATACCTATGATGTCTACATAACGCGTATCGGCTACCAAGCCGTTCGCTCCACCATTCAACTCACCGAGAACACGTCGACGGTGGTCAGACTGACCCGCTCAGACATCGGGGTCGTCGTACCAGAAGGCTTTGGCCGTGTGGCGTATGAGCGAATCGAACCGCTCATCCAGGATCTAGGGTATCGAGTTTCACTTATCACCCAGGACGACATCACCGACGCGCAAATGCTAAAAGACAATCTTAAAACGCTCTTCATCAACTCATCCGATGTCTCGTACGAAGGCACGCACGCTACGGCGGTACGCGAGTTCGTCAGAGCAGGCGGTTCGCTCTACACATCGGACGCATCGTTTGCTTTGATGAACGCGGCGTTTTCGGGAAAGCTCACGTTTAAAGCCAACCCGTGGATAACACGCGCTCAGCAGATTAATGCAGGGGTCAAGGACGGCGGCCTTGCGGATTACCTGGGACTGACAAGCCCGGCGAATTTGACACTCAACTTTAAAATCCAAATGTTGCCGTGGGTCTTGATCGACAACACTGCACCTGGAGTCGACGTATACCTTTCAGCCAACGTTCGAACGGGCCCGAACCCGGGGGACGTTCTTAACAATAAACCCCTGGTTGCGAGTTTCAATGAAGGCTCGGGACGTGTCCTCTACACCAGCTATTATGCAAGCTCTGAAAACGGCGTGCTCGATGATAACGGTGGCAAGCTGCTCCGCTATATGGTCTTGAGCACGCTAGCGGGCAAGGATATCAATAGCCTGAAAACTAAGCTTGCGGCCGATGGTTACACTTTAGACAAGATGAATGTCGGGTTGTTGAACTCCGGCGAGACATCTACTGCGTGCGGCATTACGGTCCCAACAGGAAAGGATGTCATCGCAAGGCTTGCCTGGCGGGACAGCAGCCAGGGCGGCAAAAATGCCTCGTATAGACTGTCGGTTCTCCAGTCGGATGCGACCTTGCGCGAGGAGACCGCGAATCAGTCTCCGGTAACTGTCGTGAGCGCGGATGCTCCGGCCGGCTCCTGGGCGTACCGGGTCAAAGCGCTCGATGCGGGCGACGGGTACCCTTATGTAGTGGCGACCGGGACAAGGGCTGCGACACCGCCGCCGGTTGACCCTGGTCCAAATCCCAGCGGTGGAGGCTCTTCTGGCGGCGGTGGGGGAGGCGGCAACGATACGGTTCAAACGGTGTTGCCAAAGCCGACAGGTTTGAAGGCCGAGGCGGGGAATGGAAAGATAACGCTTACCTGGAACACCGCCTCCGCACAATCGTCGGCTCCGCAGATAGCCGGTTACAATATCTATCGGGGAACCAAACCAACAGGGTTGGTGACGCGAATCAATAGTACACCACTGATGACGACTTCATATTCGGATACGACGGTCGAGCCGAACATCACGTACTATTTCTGGGTGACGACAGTCGGCTCGGACGGTAAAGAAAGCGCGCGCTCCGACTACGCGTCAGTCTCGCTCACTGCGGTCTTGCCCGATCTTACATTTAGCGATACTCAAGCAGCCGCCTGGTATATGACCTATGTTAAGAAACTAGTCACAGCAGGCATTATAGACGGATATAGCGACGGTAGCTTCCGTCCGAATGCCAACATCACCCGAGCCGAGTTCTGCAAAATAGTTCTAGCCGCGTTGGGCGAGACCCCGCTAGGAGGTGCGGCGCTATCCTTTAAAGACACCGGCGGGCACTGGGCGCAAGGCCATATCGAGAAAGCTAAATCGTTAGGCTTTATCGATGGCTATAAGGATGGGAGTTTCCGCCCGAATGCCGGCATCACCCGCGCCGAGATATGCAAGATGGTGGCGTACGCAAAACAATATCGCCTCGGGGAGCACCTCAACGCATTCCCGGACTGCAGCGGGCATTGGGCCGAGATATACATCGCGACCGCTCAAGAAAACGGCGTTGTCTCCGGTTTCCCGGATGGAACATTCCGCCCGTCAGCCAAGGCAACTCGCGCCGAAGCATCCAAAATGATATCAGTGATGATGGGGAAGTAGATAACGCTGCTTCCTCATTAAAGCCCCCAGAATACGCGGCCGATACAAATACATGGGTATATTTGACAGTTATC
>JAUXNY010000031.1 GCA_030682615.1 Candidatus Aquicultor sp.
AAGTTCGAGAGAAGATTCCGTCACATCGAGGACAAAGCTACCTCACAAGGGCAAAATCTTGCCGACATGACCCTGCAAGAGAAGGATATGCTATGGGACGAGGCGAAAGAGCAAGAGTAGCCGCGGCTCATTAGCAGCTTATAGTTGATAGTTCAGGCGACGGCGCTTCAGAAATAGGGTACGCGCATCTTCGTGATGAAATATGACCTCTGAGCCATGAATTTCTTACTATTTCTTACTAAAAACAGGAGGCGAAATGAGCACGATTGATCAGGTTATAGGTAGGGAGATTTTGGATTCGCGGGGCAACCCGACTGTGGAGGTCGAGGTTATCCTCGAAAGCGGGTATCTCGGGAGAGCGGCGGTTCCCTCTGGGGCATCCACCGGGGTATATGAGGCGCTCGAGTTGCGCGATGCCGACCCCGGACGATATCTTGGAAAAGGAGTTCAAACCGCCGTCGACAACATCAATGAGATCATAGCGCCCGAGATAATTGGTTTCGACAGTCTGGACCAGCGTTTCATAGATATGACTATGCTCCAGCTCGATGGGACCCAGAACAAGAGCCGCCTCGGCGCCAACGCCATACTCGGCGTATCTTTAGCGACGGCGAGCGCGGCTGCGAACTATCTCGGGCTGCCGCTCTATCGCTATATCGGCGGGGTCAATGCCCATGTCCTGCCGGTTCCGATGATGAACATATTGAACGGCGGTGCGCACGCTGACAACAACGTCGATTTTCAGGAATTCATGGTCATGCCGGTCGGTGCCGCCTCTTTTAAGGAAGGCTTGCGCATGGGCGCCGAGGTCTTTCATAGCTTGCGTAAAGTTTTGAAAGCCAAGAAGCTCAATACAGCCGTCGGCGACGAGGGCGGCTTCGCGCCCGACCTCGCATCGAACGAGGACGCGATAAGAATGATCATCATTGCGATAGAAGAGGCCGGCTATATACCGGGCAAGGAAATATTTATCGCGCTCGACCCGGCTGCCAGCGAATTCTATAAAGACGGGAATTACGTTCTGGAGGGAGAAGGCCGTACCCTTTCGTCCTCGGAAATGGTCGCCTATTACGCCCAACTGAGCGGGAAGTACCCCATCATCTCAATCGAGGACGGCATGTCGCAAGACGACTGGGATGGCTGGAAAGAGCTGACTGAACTCATCGGAGAAAAAGTGCAAATTGTCGGCGACGACCTTTTTGTGACCAACGTAAAGAGGCTCAAGACAGGAATAGAAACGGCGACCGCCAACTCGATTCTGGTCAAACTCAACCAAATCGGCAGCCTTACCGAGACGCTTGACGCAATCGAGATGGCGCAAACAGCCGGTTATAGCGCGGTCATCTCACACCGTTCGGGCGAGACCGAAGACACGACCATTGCCCACCTGGCAGTCGCGCTCAACGCGGGCCAGATAAAGACCGGCGCGCCGTCGAGAAGCGACCGCGTCGCGAAATACAACGAATTGCTCCGCATCGAAGAGGAGCTGGGCTCCGCGGCGGCTTACCGGGGAATGGAAGCGTTCTACAACATAAGCCGCTAACCATAAGGTTTAGCGGTTGACGCACGGCATTAACAGTATTAAAGCGAGTTTTTTGGAGGCGATGTGAGACACGCAAAAATAGTATGCACGATAGGACCGGCGAGCCGGGAGAAAGCGGTCATGAGAAGGTTGCTCGATGCCGGCATGGATGTCGTGCGCATCAACATGGCGCACGGAACGCATGACGACCATGCCCTCACTATCGAAGTTACACGGGCCATGGAAGAGGAGACCGGTCGGCCTATCCCGGTTCTTATGGACCTCGCGGGTCCAAAACTTAGGGTCGGCGATGTCGACGGCGATGAAGTAGAGCTTATCGACGGCGACGAGTTTGTCGTCACCACGCGTGATATCTTGGGAACCAAAGACGCCGTGTCCATCAATTACCACGACCTGCCCAGGGACGTGCAGCCGGGTGATACCATCTTGATAGACGAAGGCTTAATAACGCTGGAAGTGCTGGGGGTCGATGGCGAAGATGTGCGCACCCGAATCATCGAGGGCGGCCCGCTAAATTCACGCCGGGGGGTTCACCTCCCGGGCGTCAAGGTCAGCCTCTCGCCGCTCTCCGAGAAAGACCGCGCCGATTTAAAGTTCGGCCTCGAGCACGGCGTAGACTGGGTCGGCCTGTCGTTCGTCAGGAATGCGGAGGATATCAAGTTGCTGCAGAGCCTGATTGCGGAGGCATGTTCCAGCGCTAAGGTAATCGCGAAGATCGAAAAGACCGAGGCGGTCGAGGAATTCGATGATATTTTAGAGGTTTCGCACGGCATCATGATAGCCCGGGGCGACCTCGGTATCGAGATGCCGACCGAGAAGGTCCCGTTTGTGCAGAAGATGATCATCGACAAATGCATGAAAGCGGCCAAGCCGGTCATCACCGCGACTCAGATGCTAGATTCGATGATACGCAACCCGCGCCCTACGCGCGCCGAAGTAAGCGATGTCGCCAACGCGGTTTTGGATGGGAGCGACGCCCTCATGCTCTCCGGTGAGACCGCGATGGGCAGATTTCCGATTGAGAGCGTCGAGATGATGGAGCGGAGCATCATGGAAGCGGAGAAGGTTCTTACCTACTGCGTCGACCGTGACGGAGCCAAAGGCCAACCTATCGGTATGACCGCGGCGATTAGCCGGGCTACGTGCGAAATCGCATCGTCGCTAGAGGCTAAAGCTATTATCACTTCTACGCAATCTGGCGAGACCGCCAGGCAGGTGGCAAAACACCGCCCGCACCAGCCGATTGTGGCGGTCAGTCCGAGCCCGGAAGTCGTTCGCCAACTCCGACTGTCATGGGGCGTCATCCCGCTTGTCGCGAGCCCGAGCATTCATCTCGATAACATGTTCGACATAGCGGTCGACATCCCACTCAGAGTAGGTTTGATAGACAGCGGTGACCTCGTCGTAATCACAGCCGGCGTGCTGGTAAATGTGCCGGGAACGACCAATCTGATAAAGGTGCATCGCGTTTGAGCCGTTCGGGCCGATGTCTCCGGCTTAAAGCTCTGCGGTTAAGATGGGCTTTCTTTTTACCACAAGCGATTGTAATATCATAGTTAAGAAGGTTAGTCAGGCGGGTGCTCAGGATGCTCTAACAATATTCACAGCAATCGATATAGCAAGAGAGATAGCCGTGCACACACAGCAAAGAGGCAAAAACAAACAGCAGACAGCGATGAAGTCCCGTAAGCCTACGCAGCTTAAGGCCGCGCAAGGCGTTAAAGCGACGCAAACTAAGGCTCAGCGCAAGCCGGGCAATGTTAGGGTGATACGCCCGAAACGGCGGACCCGGCCCAATGTCGGGCGCATCATTTTACTTGGAATATCGATTGCATTCATAGCGTGGGCTATCTATCCGATAACATACCGCGTGGAGCACGGGCGTGAGCTGGAGCGCCTTGATACTCAGTTGGCACAGATCAAGACTGAAAACACCCGTCTCAAGGAAGAACTCAAAGAGTTGGGCTCGGATGATTATGTCGAGCAGCAAGCCAGGACACTCGGGCTATCAAGAGCCGACGAGGAGATTATCGTAGTAGTGCCCGAAAAGGCGCGACAATCGCTCAAGGCGAATCCGGATGACGCCGCAAAGAACGGGCAAAACAAAGGTTCCTCTTCGCTTTGGAAGCGTTTTAGCGATTGGCTTACGGGTATTTTTTAGAAAAACTAAATATTAAACAAGCAGGGTTTTCGACGACAACACTCGCGTAGACATCGAGAGAAGTATCCTCATGGATACTTTTTTATTGTTTAATAGAGGTTGGAAATATGAAAGAGACGATAGCCGAGAACGATAGAATAATCATCGAGACGCAAATCAAGCGCAAGCCCCGCCAACTAAGGCGGGTGGCTTCTTGCTGCGATTTCGGCTGTCCCCAAGTCGTCGAAACCGAACCGTTCCTGAACGATGGGACGCCCTTTCCGACCCTCTATTGGCTTACTTGTCCGGTAAAGATCAAGGCTGTAGCTCGACTTGAAGATAGTGGTTGGGCGGTCAGGCTTATCGGTATGCTCTCCCGCGATACAGAGCTGCAGGCCCAGCTTATCCAAGCCCAACAGGAGTATGGAGAGGCTCGCAAGTGCGGCGTACGCGATACGGCTCATCCCGTATATGACAAGGGCATCGGCGGCGTACGAGACCTCGAAGCCATCAAGTGTCTTCACGCGCACTACGCGCACTACTTGGTGTCCGGGTCTAATCCCGTCGGCGAGATGGTGGCGGAGAATCTTGGAGCCGGGGCGTGCGATGCGCGCTGTGACGGCAAATGAAAGCGGCTGTCATCGATATCGGCACCAATACGGTGCGGCTTCTGCTCGCCGAGCGGAGCGCCGACGGCAAGTGGTTGGATGTCGTGCGCGAAGTCGAGATAGCGCGACTCGGCGAAGGGGTCGAGCGCAGCCGGGAGATAAATCCGCAGGCGATGGCGCGTACCGTTGCCATACTCGAGGGCTACCGGGATTTAATCCTCAAGCATGGCGTGCGTAAAGTGCGCGTGGTGTCGACGAGCGCGATGCGCGACGCCCGCAACGCAACCGATTTCATCGCTATGGTCGAGCGCCGGCTCGGACTTCAAATCGAGGTCATCTCCGGAGAGGAAGAAGGTATGCTTACCTTTGCCGGGGCCGCGTCGGAGTCGGCAGTCGTGCCCGGCGGCATGACCCTCGTCGTCGACGTAGGCGGCGGGAGCACCGAGTATATCTGGGGGGCCGACGGCAGCGTCTTGGATGCGGTGAGCATCGACATCGGCGCGGTCCGTCTCACGGAGCTCTTTTTCAACTCCGACCCACCGACCGATACCGAACTCGCGGCGACGCGTGCGATGATAGGGGAACGGACGCGCGATGTCTTCGAGCGCATACTGGCGGCAAAGCCAAACGCTTTGGTCGCCGTAGCCGGAACCGCCACCCAGCTAGCCGCCGTTCTATATAGCGTTGAGCCCTACGACCCGGCGAGAATCCACGGCGCGAGAATCACGCGCGGTGAGTTGCAGGCATTAGTCGCAAAACTCGCGTCGCTCGACCTCGACGCCCGCAAAGCGCTGACCGGCATGCACCCCAAACGCGCCGACGTCATAATCGCCGGAGCCCTTATTCTGGACGAGACGCTTGCGAGGCTTGGTTTTGCGGAGATGGTCATTAGCGAGCACGACATCCTGGATGGGCTGATTCGCGTGCTTGGCGACGGGCTTATTTCATAGGCTATTAACCGGCCCAAGAACAACCCGGTCAATACATTTCGCGATATATCGAAAATCAATCCATATTTAACTAGGATTTAGTGAGCAAGATTTATATAATCGAAGAGATGCCCGAGTGGCGGAATAGGTAGACGCAGCGGACTTAAAATCCGCCGACCTTTAGGTTGTGCCGGTTCGACTCCGGCCTCGGGCACCATACTTTGAACAGCCGGCGGTTAGCCGTCTTTACGCTTTAACCGGGTCCGTCGCTATCGGCGATTGCGCAACACAAAGCGCCTCCACCCACTACTGCAAACAACGATTCCCGCAGCCCACCTACTTCAACCCCAAATATTTCTTGAAAGAGACATAGAACGTGCGCGCAATCCGTATCGCTAACAGGGCTACGCTTATGGTGATGTAGACGATCGCTAGCCTAGCCAGCAAGAAAGACCAAAACGGTAATATTCTGAGCGCTATCATCGTAGATGACGTCCCGTAGGCGATAAGCCCTACCGACGCCATCAGCAAGTCTAGGTAGCGGTTACGATTTACATATGCGAAAATAGTAACAGCCCCGGTTAGATATGCGATTACTGCGATTAACGCGTGGTTCATCTATATCAACATCCCAACAAAAATCTACCCACAATAACCAAAGATAAATCAGCAAGGACGCCCTGCAAAGACTATGCAAGCCGTTATCGAGCAAGTTTTAATCTGGTCATTCTTATGGAAACTACTAAGTAGCGAAAAAACTCAGACAATGAGAAGGGCGCCGCCCGCGCCGTCCTGTGAGAAGTTGGGGAAGATGAGCAAGGATAGCGAAACTTTAAAAGAACTCGAGAGGGAGCTGAAGCGGTTTAAGAAACTCTTTGCCGAAGCTTTCGATGCCATAATCGTCTTCGGGCTCGATGGGACCATCGTCGACTCGAACGGCTACGCGAGCGAGCTTACCGGGTATACGAGAGACGAACTCCTGCAAATGGATGCGTTTGGGCTGCGTCCGCAGTCCGAGCGCGCAAAAGTGCGGAAAATACTCGATATGCTCATCGAAGAAGGCCATGTTCGCAATTTCAGCGAAACCCACTTTAAGAAAAAGGACGGGACGTTGATTCCCGTCGAGATCAACGCGAAAGTCATCAAGGTAAACCGTCGCTCCTTTATATTGAGTATCGCCCGTGACATTACCGAGCGCCTGCAAATAGAGGAAGAGTTGCGCGAAGGAAAAGACAACCTCGAACTACTCAACAAGGTTGCTCTTGAGATTACCTCACGCCTGGACTTTCGGGAGATTCTTACGCGCGTAGTAGAAAATGCGGTCAAAAGCATGGGTGGAAACGCGGGTGCGATAGGCTTCTACGATGAGCATGACGGGACGGTAAGCTTTCCTTACGTCTATAATATGCCGCGAAATCTCGAGAAAGCTATAATCGGGAGGGGTGATGGGCTATCCGGCCACGTCATCGAGACCAGAGAGCCGGTCATCATAGACGATTATCCAAACCATGAGTTGGCGGTGAAGGAGTTCGTAGAGGCCGGCGTGAAATCGGCGGCGCTGGTCGTCTTAGAATCGAAGGAGACGGTCCTTGGAGTGCTCGGAGTCTTCGCCATCGAGCCGGAGTCGAGATTGTTGCGGGAAGGATTGGGCCTGCTGGTAGGCATAGGGCGTCAAGCCGCGGCGGCTATCGAGAACGCGCGCCTTTTTGAGCAGGCAAAAGACTCCGAGGCGCGCCTGCGAGACCAAAATCGCAACCTTCAGATACTTGCCAGGACCGCGCTTGAGATAACGTCCGGTCTCAAGCTCGATAAGTTTCTCCCGCTTATCGTCAGGCGCGCTGTGCAGTTGTCCAATGCCGACGCCGGTGCGGTCGGGTTTTACGATGAAGAATCGGATACCCTGACATACAGCCACGCATATCGTTTTCCGGGCTCCTTGTCCAAGGCGGTCATACACTCCGGGGTCGGGGTGACCGGAGATGTCATCAAAACGAAACGGCCGTCTCTGGTAAACGAATGCCTGCCGAACGCGGCAACGTCTGTAGAGTTTGCGGATTGCGGGGTAAAGGCTTTGATCGTTGTCCCGCTTCTAGTAGACGAACGGCTGATAGGTTCGCTCCTGGTCGGCAACCTTAGCGAGGCGCGCAAATTCAGCGGCAACGACTTGACGATGGTCGAAGCGGTCGGACGTCAAGCCGCAATCGCCATTGAGAATTCGCGGCTCTTCGCGGAGACCGAGGAGCGGGCCAGGCGTAGCGAGGCCGCGAACGAGATAAGCCGAATCATCAGCTCTACCCTTGAGCTCTCCGAAGTCCTTCATCGAGTCATCAATGAGACAAGCAATGCTATCGGCATCGAGGCCGGAGGCATTTTCTTTTACCAGCCTGATGAGGGTAGGTTTTACGGGCAGATGGGCTATGGTCCGGTCGGTGAGCACATCCATGACATCGTAGAAGACGCGAGCAAGTTTCGCTTCGCTGCCGAGGCGATAAAGACAAAAGAGTATGTTTTGATCAAGGACGCCAACATCGACCCGCGGGTTCCCTATAATTATGTGCGGATGTTCGGGCTGCGCTCGGTCTTGGTGCTGCCACTGGCTGTAAAAGACAAGGTGAGTGGCGTTATCATATTAAGTCATACCGACGCGGAGCATAAATTCGATGAGGACCAGATAGCGTTTGCCGGGTCCATCGCATTGCAGGCGGCTATCGCTATCGAAAACGCTCGTCTATTTGATAAAAGCCGCCAATCGGCCAAGGAGGCGGGTCTGCTCTTAGAAGCCAGCGAGACGCTCACCTCCGCGCTCAATATCAATGATGTCCTCCAGCGGCTCGGCATAGTAGCTACCGAGTTGACCGGGTTGAAGCGCGGCAGCATCCAGTTTTACGACCCCGAAAGCCAGGTCATAGAATTTGTCGCGAGCATTGGCCGGCCTAACTTCGCAGTAGGAACACGGGTCTTGCTAGCGGAGATGGGCAATATGCTCGCCTCGATGTATGTCGAGATGCGAACAGTCGTCATCGATGACCTTCAAACCGAGACTTTGCTCGGGGGTCTCGTCGCAGACTTGGACATGATGTCGCTCCTTGGTGTACCTATTGTTGAGCGCAATGAAATAATCGGCGGCCTTTTTCTCGATAATCCGGGCGCCTCTCCAGCTTTTACGTCAACGCAAATCAGGCTGGCTGAAGCGATAGCGAGAGAGGCGGCGCTGGCTATATCGAACGCGCGCCTCTACGAGAAGATAAAGGATGCCTATGAGCGCGAGAGATACGTAGCCGATGTCCTGCAGCGCAGTTTCTTGCCGGGGAGCTTGCCACAGATACCCAACACCGAGTTAGCGGTCTATTATGCGTCGGCAAGCGAGGCCGCTAAAATCGGCGGAGATTTCTACGATTTCATCGATATCTCGGACAGTCTTATCGGACTGGTCATGGGCGATGTCAGCGGCAAGGGCATCGAAGCGGCCTCTACTACCGCGCTGGCTAAATATACGATGCGCTCGTTCGCTTACCAGACAAAACATGCGTCAGGCGCGGTCGAGATGGCTAACCGGGTGATATCGCGAGACATCGAGACCGGCACTTTTATCACCCTTGTTTACGCGGTCTACGATTGGCACAGCGGTCGCTTGTTGATTTCCAACGCCGGACATCCTCATCCCATACATTATTCGGGAACGCTCCGCAGGGCGCGTCAGATAGAGAATTTCAACGCGGCGTTCGGCGTTTTACCGGATTTGGCCTATACGGAGACGGTCGAAAGGCTGAGCGATGACGACTTCCTCGTCTTCTACACCGATGGGGTAATCGAGGCCCGGCAAGGCTCGGAGTTCTACGGCGTAGAGCGCCTGCTGCGGGCTATCGAGGTTCACGCGGAGCTCTCCGCCGAAGAGCTGGTCGGACGCGTGATAGAAGAGGTCACGCTCTTTGCGCGCGGCCGTCTCACCGACGATATCGCGCTGAGCATTCTCAGAAGGAAGTCCACCAAGTAAAATACCTGGTATTTTTAGCTGCTTCACCGTAAAATTATATCTCGAGGATTCTTATTAGGACTAAACCCTCGAAATATTGAGCGCGCTCACACCCGTTTGTCATTGCCGCGTCTGTTGTTCCCAGGGGGCCGTTCCTGTCTCTATCTAGCTGCGCATTGTGAGGTATGTTGATGCACGACAATAATATAAAACGGTTGTTGAATGATATAAAGAGCGGCCAGATCGATGTCGATGAGGCTTACGCCAAGCTAAGGGATTTACCCTTCACGGAGCTGGGGTTCGCGAAGGTCGATAACCATCGCGCGCTGCGCAAGGGATTCCCTGAGGTCATATACTGCGAAGGAAAGACTGCGGAGCAGGTAAGGGTTATCGCCGCCAGCATCCTTGAGCGGGGAAGCGCTCTTTTGGCGACTCGAGCCGAGCGTGGCGCATTCGATGCCGTCAGCAGCATTTGCTCCGATGCCGTCTATCACGAGACGGCCCGAGTCATCGCGGTCGACCGCCGCCCCCAAGAAGCGTCCGTCGGCTTCGTGGCGGTTCTGAGCGCCGGCACGGCGGATGTTCCCGTTGCCGAAGAAGCCGTCATAACCGCGGAGATGCTCGGCGCGCGCGTCGAGCGGGTCTTCGATGTGGGCGTGGCGGGCCTGCACCGTCTGCTAGCCTTCCATGAGATGCTTGTTTCCGCCAAGGTCATTGTGGTCGTCGCCGGTATGGATGGCGCACTGCCGAGCGTCGTCGGCGGCCTCGTATCCTGCCCGGTAATCGCGGTGCCTACCAGCATCGGTTACGGGGCGCATTTTGGCGGACTCGCCCCGCTCCTGACGATGCTCAACTCATGCGCCACCGGTGTCGCGGTCGTCAATATCGACAATGGCTTCGGCGCGGGGTATATGGCCGCGCTCATCAACCAAATCGGCGAAGACGAAAGATAGCAGCATGAAGACGTTGCCCCAAAAGCATGAGCAGCTCAAAGATATGTTGCGCGAGACGGAGAGTCTCCTTGTCGCGTTCTCCGGGGGTGTCGACAGCACGCTCCTTCTTAAGGTGGCGCACGGGCTTCTAGGTGACGACGTTCTGGCGGTGACCGGGATTTCCGCAACGCTCCCACCCGGCGAGCAGCAGCGGGCGGCAGAGCTCGCCACCGTCATTGGAGTCGACCACCTTTTCGTCGAGGCAGGCGAGTTGGAACACCCGGATTTTGTCGCAAACCCTCCTGAGCGCTGTTATCACTGTAAGAAAGCGCGGTTTTCCAAGTTCTTAGAGATTCAATCCGAGCGCAATCTGGTCTTGGTTGTCGACGGCGCCAATGCGGACGATGAGAGCGACTGGCGTCCGGGGCTCAAAGCCGCTACGGAGCTGGGCGTGCGAAGCCCGCTGCGAGAAGCCGGCTTTACGAAGGCCGATATACGGTCGCTCGCGGCCGAGTTGGGCCTTGTCAATTGGGACGCCCCAAGCTCACCGTGCCTCGCCACACGTATCCCATATGGACAGCCCATTACCGAAGAGAAGCTCCACCAGATAGGAGAGGCGGAGAAGTTTCTTGCCTTGCTCGGCTTAGGCGAGCTGCGCGTTCGCCACCATGGAGAGCTGGCGCGGATAGAGCTAAGTAAAACAAAGATGCCCGAGGCGCTCTCTTCGGCAGCCGAGATACACGAGCGCCTCGCCCAAATCGGCTTCCGGTTCGTCTCTCTCGACCTTAAGGCGTTTAAAAGCGGCAGCATGAATATCGGCCTCGAAGAGGACTCGTCCGCTGGGTAAGCGGTGCTGGTTCGAGTCGAATTTCGACTCTCCTAAAACCCCGTAATAGCAGCGTTATCCATAGACAATAGGCCGTCCTATCTTGGAAAAGCTTGACATCGTGCGGGCACGGTGGTACGGTCGCTCTATAGCAGGGCGCACTAATTTTATCGGAATTATAAAGAAAGCCAAGCAGGGAGTAAGATGAAGTTTTCAGCCAAGAGCGAGTACGCGCTTAGGGCGTTGGTCGATATGACGAATTATTTTGGTCAAGGACCTATTGGTGTGCGAGAAATCGCGGCGCGCCAAAGCATTCCCGAGCGGTTTTTAGAGCAACAGGTGACGGTATTGCGCAAAGCCGGTCTGGTAAGAAGCCAGCGTGGAGCCCAAGGCGGCGTTTCGCTGGCGCGCGAACCGGAGAGTATCACGGTCTTTGAAGTGATAGAGGCCTTAGAGGGGTCTCCGTCCGAAATCAGCTGCGCCGGAAGCTATTCGACCGACTGCGCGAGAAACGCGCAGTGCGCGATACAAGACCTCTGGTGCCAAGTCGGCCGCGCGGTCGAGCATGTCCTCAAAGGGACGACGCTGAGGCATCTGGCCATGAGCCAGATTCACTATGACCAAACACTCAAACCCATGTACTATATTTAACATATTAGGGGGGAGACACATGGCGCAGATATATAATGATCTTTCGGAGACTGTCGGCCGAACTCCGCTTGTCAGGCTCAATCGGGTTACCGACGGAGCGGACGCGGTAGTTGTCGCGAAGATAGAGTCGTTCAACCCGGCCGGCAGCGTGAAAGACCGAATCGGTGTCAACATGATAGACTTCGCGGAGCGCGAAGGAAAGTTGCGGCCCGGTCAGACCATCGTGACGCCCGCAAGTGGTAGCGCAAGGGCGAAAGGCTCGACTATAATCGAGCCGACCAGCGGAAATACCGGAATAGCGCTTGCTTTTGTCGCGGCGGCCCGTGGGTATAAAGTCATTCTTACCATGCCGGATACGATGAGCGTCGAGCGTCGCAACCTTCTCAAGGCGTACGGTGCGGAGCTTATCCTCACCTCCGGCGCGGAAGGTATGAAGGGGGCGATTGCGAAAGCGGAAGAGATAAGCCGCGAAAACCCGGAATTTTATATGCCGCAGCAATTCGAGAACCTGGCCAACCCCGATATCCATCGCCGGACGACGGCTGAGGAGATATGGCGCGATACCGACGGCGCAATCGATATATTAGTTGCCGGAGTCGGGACCGGCGGGACCATAACCGGCATCTCCGAAGTAATAAAGGAGCGCAAACCCGGCTTTAAGGCTATCGCCGTCGAGCCAACCGATTCACCGGTACTCTCGGGGGGGCAGCCGGGTCCGCATAAGATTCAAGGAATCGGGGCGGGCTTCGTGCCGCCGGTACTCAATCAAGAGATAATAGATGAGATAGTCCAAATCACGAACGACCAGGCGTTTGAATATACTCGCAGGCTGGCCCGCGAGGAGGGCATTCTAGCGGGCATCTCAAGCGGTGCCGCGACCTGCGCCGCAGTCCAGATAGCCCAGCGGCGAGAGCACAGGGGCAAGCTGATCGTAGTGCTTCTGCCCGATACCGGTGAGAGGTACTTGACCAATCCGGTCTTCGCCGATTTTGAATAATCCGCTAACGCGTAAGGGGTGCTTGAGGTGTTTAAGGCTCTAAGGGAAGAGATAAAAACGATATTTGAAAAAGACCCGGCGGCAAAGAGTGTGCTGGAGGTCGTCTTCTGCTACCCGGGATTTCACGCTATCTTAATGCATCGATTCGCGCACCTGCTTTACAAGAAGCGCGTGCCGCTTATACCGCGCATCATATCACAATTTAACAGATTTTTTACCGGAATCGAGATCCATCCCGGGGCGCAAATCGGGAGGCGCTTCTTCATCGACCACGGCATGGGTGTGGTGATAGGGGAGACCACCGAAATCGGTGACGACGTCCTTGTGTACCAGAACTCGACTCTCGGAGGTACCGGCAAAGAAAAGGGAAAACGCCACCCCACACTCGGCGATCGGGTTGTCGTCGGCGCGGGCGCTAAGGTTCTTGGAGCCATCACCATCGGCGATGACGTAAAAGTCGGAGCCGGCTCAGTCGTGGTGCGCTCTGTGCCGGCAAACACCACGGTAGTCGGCGTACCGGGGCGCGTCGTTATGAGCCATGGCAAGCACTTGAGCGCCGAAGAAGTCCTCGAGCACGGGCATTTGCCCGACCCGGAAGCCCAAGCCATCAAATGCCTGGGGGATAAGATACGCGAGCTTGAACAAAAAATAGACGCTCTATCGAAGGGGCAGCAGCTACCGGAGTTAAAGGTGGTCTCCGACGAGCAAGAGGAGGCATCGTGCCGTGTCGACCTAGGAGCGACGCAAGAAGAAGGATAAGGCGTGCCCCTTGCAGCGGGGATTACCGGCATACCGAGGAGCGGGCGAGAATTATGGTTACCCGATTCACCCCGAGCTTGACGCAATCGACGCAAGCTCCAGAATCCGGCAACCAAAATATCGATATTAGCGGTAATTTGTAGGTCCAGGTTTTATCAACGAGGAGGCAGTAGACTTGGAAAAATCGATTTATATGGATTACGCGGCTACTACGCCGATGAGACGAGAGGTTCTCGACGCGATGATGCCGTATTTGACCGATGAGTTCGGGAACCCATCTTCGCTCTATACATTAGGGCGAAGGACCAGGGGCGTCATCGAGGAAGCCCGCGAGCGCATCGCGGCGTTTCTCGGGGCCGACCCGAGGGAGATAGTCTTTACGAGCGGCGGGACCGAGGCCGACAATTTTGCCATCAAGGGGACGGTCTACGCGAATGAAAAGAAGGGCAATCATATAATAACCACGCCAATCGAGCATCATGCGGTGTTGGCGCCTTGCCACTATCTCGAGAAGCGCGGTTTCGACGTCACATACCTGCCGGTCGACGAGTATGGTCTGGTTGACGCAGCCGACGTTGCAAAAGCGATAACCGATAAGACGGTCATCGTCTCGGTGATGCACGCGAACAACGAAATAGGCACAATCGAGCCTATAGAGGAGATATCGAAGGTGACCCGCGACAAAAAAGTCTTGCTCCATACCGATGCGGTGCAGACCTTCGGCCACATCCCGACCAAGGTCGATGTGCTCGGCGTCGATTTGCTGTCGATGTCCGCGCACAAGCTATATGGCCCGAAAGGCGTCGGCGCGCTCTACGTTCGCAAGGGGACTAAGATGGTGCCGGTAATGCACGGCGGCAGCCAGGAGCAAAACCGTCGCGGCGGGACGCACAATGTCGCCGGCATCGTCGGTTTCGCCAAAGCGGTCGAGTTGGCCGAGAAAGAGATGGACGCCGAGGCTAAGCGTCTCATCGAATTACGCGACTACCTCATCGGCGGCATCGTCGAGCGGGTCGAAGATGTCCGGGTAAACGGTCATCCGTCAAAGCGCCTGCCGAACAACGCGAGCGTATGTTTGAACGGGGCGGAGGGCGAGGCCATTCTGTTAAGTCTCGACATGGAGAATATCAGCTGCTCGAGCGGCTCGGCATGTACCTCCGGCACTCTCGATCCATCGCATGTCCTCCTGGCCATCGGTGTTCCGGCGGAGGTGGCGCATAGCTCACTCAGGCTGACGTTCGGCAGCACGACGACCAAAGCGGAGATGGATTACGTCTTGGAGGTCTTGCCGCCTATCATAACCAGGCTGCGCGCCATGTCGCCGCTCGACGCATCCTGGGGTAAGAAGTGTTAAGAAGGTGCTTATCGGGCTGTTTAACGGTTGGCTAGCCAGGTAGTTGCATTGAACGTATTGCGGAGGGAAAGGATAGAAGATGTACACCGAGAAAGTAATGGAGCATTTCAGGAATCCTCGAAATGTCGGCGAGGTCGAGAACCCGGATGGCGTCGGCGAGGTCGGCAATCCGACCTGTGGGGATATGATGCGTATTACCATCAAAGTCAAGGATGACAAAATAGATGACATCAAGTTCAAGACGCTCGGCTGCGGAGCGGCCATCGCGACCAGCAGTATGGTAACCGAACTTGCCCAAGGGATGTCACTCGAGGATGCCGAGAAGATATCGAGGCAGGATATCGCGGATGCGCTCGATGGCCTGCCCCCACAGAAGATGCACTGTTCGGTACTCGCGGCTGACGGCCTGCGCGAGGCGATAACCGATTATCGCTCTAAGCATCCTGCTGAGGAAGGTTAGGGGGTTCACCCCGGCATGGTCGAGGCAAAGAAGCGCGTAGTCTGCGCGATGAGCGGCGGTGTGGACAGCTCTGTCGCCGCCGCCTTACTCGTTGAGGCCGGCTATGAGGTCATTGGCATCACGATGAATATCTGGCCGTCGGCGAAGACCGCTGAAGCGGCAGAGCGCTTCGGGGGTTGCTGCTCGCTATCGGACACCGACGACGCCAAGAACGTGGCCCACAAGCTCGGCATACCCCATTATACGTTTGATTTTCGCGAGGTCTTCAGAGAGGCGGTCATCGAGGATTTTGTATCCGAATACCAGCGGGGCAGAACTCCTAACCCCTGCATACGCTGTAACCAATTCGTAAAGTTCAAAGCGCTTTTTAATAAAGCACTCGCCGTGGGTGCCGATTTCATCGCGACCGGACATTATGCGCAAATCGAGCTCGACGAGCGTACCGGGAGGTTTGTTCTGAAGAAAGGGCGAGACAAACGGAAAGACCAGACCTATGTGCTTTATTCTCTAACACAGGAGCAGCTGGCGCACACGCTCTTTCCCCTGGGGGCGCTGACGAAAGAAGAGACCCGCGAAAAAGCCGAGTCGCTCGGACTCTCCGTCGCCCAGAAAGAAGAGAGCCAGGAAATCTGTTTTGTGCCCGACAACGACTACGCGCGTTTTGTCGGCGAGTATGTGCCGGGGGCCGAGAAACCGGGACCTATTTACCATAAGGATGGGACTGTTCTGGGTGCCCATAAAGGGATAATACATTATACTATCGGCCAGCGAAGAGGATTGGGGATATCCTGGCCGGAGCCGCTCTATGTCATCTCCATCAGCGAAGAGGAAGGCGCGATAATCGTCGGCACGAAGGGAGACCTTAACCGGAAGGCGCTTGTGGCAAGCGATGTCAACTACATCTCAGTTGCTGCATTGGCCGCGCCGTCGCGGGTTGCGGCAAAAATCCGCTATAAATCCCCCGAAGTACCCGCGATGCTTATTCCACTCGACGACACCCGGGTCAGAGTCGAATTCGATGAGCCTCAATCGGCTATCACACCCGGTCAAGCCGTTGTCTTCTACGATGGGGACAAGGTTGTCGGTGGCGGTACCATAGAAGAAGCCCTCTAGTCGCGTCCATTCCCGCTAAACGCAATCATCCCTTGGTGTTTCCTCTTACTCGGCGCTTCGCAGCGTCGCATACGGGTTTACAGCGGAGCCCCCGCCTCTATGGATTTCGAAATGCAGGTGTGGGGCGCTTGCGCTGGCGTTGCCGGAGCTCCCGACCGAACCGATGACTTGGCCCGCCTCGACCCTCGCTCCCGAGCTGATCCCCGCGCTTATGCCGTTGAGGTGTGCGTAATAGTAGGTATCGCCGTTATCGCCATCGAGGTATATTGTAATCCCGCCGAGACCCCTGTCATAAGGTGTCGATTTACTGATGGTTCCCGAGACACATGCGACTACCGGCGTGCCTCTTGATGACATGATATCGGTGCCTTTATGCCGGCGGCCTCCCGAGCGCCCCGCGCCCCAGCTATCCACATAGGAGTTCGGGCCGGCGACCGGGAAGGCAAAGCCCGTTCGAGACTGACCGCGCGACACATACGATCGAGAAGCGCCGTCAGTGCGAGCCATTGCAAAACGAACGCTACCTATGCCGCCGGACTCGTTGTTTAATTGCGCCAACTTTGTGTTCTTAATCGAGTACTGCTGGTAAAGCTCTCTCCTAAGCGATTCGGCTGTCGCCAGCTGCCTGGCATATTTTGTTCTCGAAGCCGCGAGTTCCCGGCCCTGCTTATCGAGACTGGCCCGGAGCTCTTTAGACTTGCTTATCAAATCGTAATCACAGTAAAGAATGTAGGACAATAATTTAGCCCTGGAGAGGAAATCCGTAAAATCATCGGAGAATACGAGAACAGATAGGAAGCTGGAGGGTCCCGCCTTGTACATATAGATTACGCGCTTGTCGAAGTTCTTTCTTAGGGTCTCGATTTTGGCTTTTGTCTTGTTGACTTCAGCCTCGTTCTCTCGAATCCTGTCATCGATGACCCTGACTTCGGTCAGCGATTGCTGGTAAAACAAGGTAGCCTTGTCGAGGGAGGCCTGGTTGTTTGCTATCTCTTCTTGTATTCGCTCTATCTCTTCTTGCTTGTCTACTACGGCTGCGCCTGCGGCCATCGGAACGCCCAACAGTACCAGCACGACTACTAGTATCGGCAAGATCAACACCGTCTTTTTACCGCCCAAACAAAGCACTTCCTTCCAGGTAACAACGGTTAAAGGCCGCAAGAGACACGCATGTTAAGACCTGACACACCATGAAACAGCCGAGCATGCGTGCTCGATGTCTAATAGTGATTTAGATCAGGATTCTTGGGATAAAGGAAATCTTCAATGCTAAAACGCGGTGCGAGAGCTTGTGTTGTGTTTAATACAGGGATTAAGTAGCTGCGTGTCCGAAATCATCAATAAAGATGTATTTCGTCGCTAGGCCAATAAACGTTTGGTTTTAATTTCAAAGAAAATCTTGTGTATCACTCCTTCTTGTCTCTGCCTAAGTTTTTTATTCTCCCTCAAGAATTCGCTATTGTCCATGCCAAAAACTGGAAATACGCGTCTAGCGACTTAGTGCACCTATAGTAATCGCAGGTAAGACAGTTCGCCCTCGGCCAATAAAAAGTTGCAAGAATTTTAAGCGCGAGCCGGTTACCACTGCTCTTATTCGGAGAATATCTTGCGAGTGGAGAGCTGCGGGGGACAGGAGACCGGTTCGCTTCGAGCGTCTTCATAGAAGCGAGCTACGAACATAGTATATATGCATTAGGGATACCCCGTATGCTATATATTTAACTAAGCTATACAGGCAGTATGCGAACATACTTACCCATATTTATCAAAGACCCCTTGCTTTTTGGTGACGATTTTGTTATTCTAGAGACAACATAGGTCCCGGATGTGCAATGGCGCCCCTCCAGTTGCTCATCCGGGTTCTTTTTTACCCCCAAACCCTAATTCCTATAACAAAACCACCGCTGCTTGAGGTTAGATTTCTAATCATATCCATGCTCCTGCCGATACTAATGGAAAAGTTTAAGGGGGTATGGTCGAGATGGGGATTCCCGAACGAAAAGCAGAGTGTCTAGTCAGCCTGACGATAGCCGCAAATTTTGAATATATATCACGTGCGCGCGAGTTTGTCCTCAGTCTTGCGCGGACTGCGGCTATCGGCGATGAAGCTGTCGACGATATAGTTCTTGCGACGGTCGAAGCTGTGACCAACTCGATTCGACACGCAAACTCGTCATGTGTCGTAGTCGAAGTCGAAGTCAGCCGTAGCAGTGACTCTATGGTGGTGCGGGTAATCGATGATGGCAGTGGCTTCGATATCTGCCCCGATATCAGCGAGTTTCCGGGTCTGGAGGATTTGGGTGGGCGGGGTATACCGCTTATGCACCATCTCATGGACGACCTTTCCATCAACTCTGAGCCGGGCAAAGGGACCGAAGTAGTCCTTTTAAAGAAGCTCAAAGGTGCCGAAAGTGGTTCACGGCGGAAGTTGAGGGTGGTAAGCGGCTAACCCTATTCTTATCCGCATGGTTTAGCCGGTTCCCCATAGCACGTTATTTAGAATTGCGTAGCCCCTGTGAAGTTGAATTCCCGTATTTTTAGCGCCGGCACGTAAATCGTCCCCAGAAACGCGTCTTTCATCAGCCGCTCATTCGAAACTTGCTCCACCCGCAAGAGGGCTCCCAGGATGCTCTGCGTGAAGCGGAGGTTCTTTATGCCGGTTTTTATTTCACCGTTCTCTATCAAGAAGGTCCCGTCTCTAGTCATGCCGGTAAGCGTCGTCTTAATTGGGTCCTCCAGATTCGTGTAGTGAAAACGAGTCACCAGAATGGCGCGCTCCGAGCTTTTGATCATCTCGCTCAAAGAGACGTTCCCGGCGCCGACAATCAGGTTGAGCGGAAGCGGGCCGTGGATATTCGGGGCCGGCAGGCCGTGCCCGGTCGATTCTACGCCTGCTTTTGCCGCTGTATACGTATCATAGCAGACGCCCTTAGCGACACCCTTTTCGATAAAGGATACCTTTTGCTTGGGGACGCCTTCAAAATCGAACGGCAAGCCTATAGTATGGTCGTCGAACGCGTCATCCCAAATCGAAATCAGGGGGCTGACTATCTCTAGTCCGAGACGTTCTTTCATGAAACTTCGGCCTTCCTGTAGCGAGAGGGCGCCAAAGCCCGCAAACGCCATGAACGAGACCATGTCAGCTACCGCGTCCGGCTCGAGTATGACCGTGTAGTGCCCCGGCTCGATATCTATGGGGTCGAGGCTCATACGCGCCTTCTCAGCCGCTTCTGAGGCGACCTTCTCAACGTCGATGTCGTCAACATCGACGGCTATGGCGCTGCCGTAGCCGGAACTCGTCTCGGCCATCATGACCGTCTTCAACGACGCGTCACTTACGACGGTTGTCTCTAGTACGCCTAGCGTGTTTGCGATTCCTATGATGTTGTAGCCAGTCGAAAACGCCCCCGCCGCCGTAAGATCGCCGGCTTCGGCGATGCTAATCAGCTTTTCGACCTGTCTGGCCCGTCTCTCGGGAGAACAATCTACCGTCGACGACGCGACGAGGTCTCTCTTAAGCGTGCTCTTAGGGGAGGGGAGAGAGATAAACCGGTCGTCCGGCGGCCGGTGCGTGGCCATCTCGGTGGCTCTGTCGACCATCGCCTTGACCGAATCGGCGTCGAGACGGTTGGTCGACGCGTACCCGAGGCGTTGTCCCACCGCCGCCCGTATCGACAATCCCATATTCGTCTCGGAGACGTTTTGGTGTATGTGGTTGTTGGAGAAACGGGTGAGGGCTGTCTCTTTCGCACTCGCCAAGACCTCGAGCTGGTCCGCGCTCGAGTGTTCCACAGCGACGCGCATCACTTCTTCGATTCGTTTTACGTCTATCATCGACCCACACCCACTTTCACGTTGCGAAATCTTGCCGGAGCGGCCCCGTGGGCGACGTGAGATACCTGCATGGGCTCTCCTTTTCCGCAATTGGCGAGACCCCATATCCGCCATTCGTCTTGACCGGCAATCGCATCGCACGAGTTCCAGAACTCGGGCGTAAGCCCGGTGTAGTTGGGGTTCTTAATCACCGCGCCAAGCTTGCCGTTCTTTATCTCCCAGCCTATTTCGGTGGCGAATTGAAAATTCAGACGCTTGTCGTCAATGCTCCAACTGCGGTTTGTCGATAGGTACAACCCGTCTTTTACATCGTCTATCATCTCCGCGAGCGATGAGTCGCCCGGGAGCAAGTTTATATTGGTCATCCTTATAAGCGGCAGCCTGCCCCAGCCGTCCGCACGCATACAGCCGTTGCTGGTCTGCTCGAGGATGGGCGCGGTCTCGCGCGAGGTCAGATAGCCTTTGAAGATACCGTTCTTTATAATATCGAATCTCTGCGCCGGGACGCCTTCGTCATCGTAGGCGAAGGTGCCGAGCGCTCCGGGTATCGTCGCGTCGGCGTTGATGTTTACGATGGGCGAGCCGTATCTTAATTTGTCGAGCTTGTCGATGGTCAGAAAGCTCGTGCCCGCAAAGCTGGCTTCCATCCCGAGAACCCGGTCCAGCTCTACCGGATGCCCGCACGACTCATGGACCTGGAGCGCGAGCTGGCTCCCATCGAGTATAATAGTCATTTCGCCGCTCGGGCATTCTTTCGCCGTGAGCAGTTGGACCGTTTCTTCGGCGATTCGCGCGGCGTGCTCACCGAGGTCGAGGCTTTCGATGAACTCATATCCCGCGGTCGCTGAATCTCCGCCATGAGAATTTGGATAAGAACGCTCCTGGATATCGTTTCCTGAAATCGCTATCGCGTGAATCCCGGCACCGCACTCGGTCATCTCCTGTTCGATGTAGCTTCCTTCGAGGCTCGCAAAGATCTTCTTTTGCCTCGCCATCTCCATCGACGCGCTGGCAATAGAGACCCCCGGGGTTTTCCGGATAATCTCCTCGGCTTGGCTTAGTAGCGCCAGTTTGTCTTGGAGCGCGACGTCAAACGGGTCTTTCTGAACAGGTGATGTAAACGAGTCCGTTATAACGGGGGCGGGGGCAAGCGTTATGTTCTTATGCTTGATGAGAGCGCTAGCCTTGGCGGTCTCCACTGCGAGGCGGGCGATTCGCTCAATCTCGACGCGCTCAACCAAAAAGCTGCCCGCGAATCCCCAGGCACCATCGGCGATGACCCGGATGCCGAAACCGAAGTTGGTAGATGTCCCGAGCTCTTCGACGCGTCCGTTTTTGATGATAATCGCTTCGTTCTGGCGCTCGATAATCCGAATATCCGCATATGTCGCGCCGTGCGCTTTGGCGACATCGAGGGCGAGAAGAGCCAACTCCTTCATTTATCCTCCTAGTTGATGATATATGAATTCCCCAAAAGGCTTTCCCTTAAGCCTTTTATTCTTTATCGAAGCAAATGCTCAAGCAAAATAAGAGAACGCCAGACTTGCCAGCGTTTCTCAGGAATAGATAATACCACAATTATAAGATTTGTTTAAGTCGCGACGATGGCTTAA
>JAUXNY010000038.1 GCA_030682615.1 Candidatus Aquicultor sp.
CGCGGTCGGCGACGGAGACCTTTGTCCCGAGTGCGACGGGCTGCTCAAGTCCGCAAAAGGCATCGAGGTAGGCCAAATATTTCAGCTCGGCGTCAAGTACAGCGAGGCCATGGGCGCGACCTACATAGATGAAAACGGCGACCTTAAACCATATGTGATGGGATGCTACGGCATAGGCGTGAGCCGCTTGATGGCGGCGGCGATAGAGCAGCACAACGATGATGGCGGGATTATCTGGCCGATGGCGATAGCCCCGTATCATGTGGAGATAGTCGTTCTCAATTACGACCGGGACGAGCAGCGAGAGCTTGCCGACGACTTATACGACGGCCTCACAGAGCGCAATATCGAGGCCCTTCTCGATGACAGGACAGAGTCGGCGGGTAAGAAGTTTGCCGATGCGGACCTTATCGGGATACCCGTGCAGGTTGTCATCGGCGCGCGAACCCTAAAGAGTGGAAATATCGAAGTAAAGGTCAGGGCGACCGGAGAGCGGCGCGATGTGCCGCTCGAAAAAGCGGTTGAATTGATTGCGGATGTGGTAATAGAATTAACAGCGGGTTAGCACCGCGGAGGAACTGATGCCGACAAATGGGAAATCGGTTGCCGTAATAGTGCCTGCGTTCAACGAGGAACGCCACATAGGCAACGTGCTCAATATTTTGAAGAATGTCGATGTAGTCGACGAGATAATAGTCGTCAGCGATGGTTCTGAAGACAGAACGGCCGATGTCGCGCGAAGCTTTGGCGTCCAAGTAATAGAAAGAGCTGTAAACGGCGGCAAGGGCGCGGCGATGCAGGCGGGTATCGAGACTACCGATGCGGACATCGTAGCCTTCATCGACGCCGACCTCATCGGTATCACGCGCGAGCATATCGAAAACATGATAATGCCGCTCATTCAGGACGACGAACTATATATGACCGTTGGAAGGTTTACGAGCGGTCGTATAACCACTGACCTCGCACAAGCTATGGTGCCGTTTATATCGGGGCAGCGCGCCGTAAAGCGCGAGTTTTTGAAGGGTTTGCCGGATTTGAAAGCGACCGGCTTTGGCGTCGAAATCGTCATCACGCAGCACGCCAAGCAGAACAAGTTCAAGGTGCGGGAGGTTCTCATACCCGAGGCGACGCAGGTGACGAAAGAAGAGAAGCTCGGCATGCGCCAGGGATTGAAAGCTCGCATGAAGATGTACGGCGATATCGCCAAGCACATCGTGACTAAGAGCAAGTCGGGCTAGAGGTCTTTGACGGTCAGGGCTTCGCTAGGGCATTCGAGGACGCATTTGCCGCAACCGTAGCAGAGCTTCGTGTCGACCGCCGGGGCCTCTTCGGGGTCGATTTGGAACAAGGCTTTGGTCTTACACGCCTTCCTGGCGACGCATTTAGTGCAATGCTTGCATCTGTTGTAATCGACAATCGTCTGCTTCATAAATCTAAGCTAAACCTCCACATTTCTTGAAAAAAGTCTCATTCCGTTGAGGATAACCAATATCGATATTCCCGTGTCGGCGAAGACCGCCATCCACAGGGTAGCTATGCCGCCGACCGCCAGCGCTATAAAAGCGATTTTTGTGACAATCGAGACCGCCACATTCTGTTTGATTATCTTGAGCGCGCGACGGCTCAAATCCACCGTATACGGTATGCTCCTTAAGTCGTCTCCCATCAGCGCGATATCGGAGGTCTCGAGCGCAATGTCGGAGCCGGCCGCGCCCATTGCAATCCCGACGTCGGCCCGGGATATCGCGGGAGCGTCGTTAACCCCATCACCAATCATAGCAACTCTTCCATATTTTCGCGAAAGCTTCTCTATTTCGGTGACCTTGTCTTCGGGGAGCAGGTCGGCGCGGTATTCGTCGATACCGATGTTTCGCGATATCTCTTCCGCGGTCTCTTTGTTATCGCCGGTGAGCATGATGATGTTTGAAATACCGAGTTCTCGCAGGCGCGCGACCGTTTCTTTCGCGCCCTTTCGCACACTATCGGCGACCGCGACAAGCCCGAGCAGTTTCTCATCGGTCCCGAGGATGAAGACGGTCTTGCCCTCGCGCTGCATAGCGAAGGTAAGCGGTTCGACCTCCGCGTCGAGGAGTTTCATCTCCGCGAAGAGACGAGGGTTGCCGACATAGTAGGTTATGCCGTCGATGTCGGCCTGGAGTCCGCGCCCCGGCAGCGAGACGAACCGGTCGGTCTCGGGCACTTCCACATCGAGCGTTTTGACGTAATCGACCACGGCGTTCGCTAGCGGGTGCGACGATTTCGCCTCGAGCGCCGCCGTTACGCGTACGATGTCGGCCTCGCTAAACTCGTTTAGGGGGACGATGTCGGTGACCGAGAGCCGGCCCGACGTAAGGGTTCCGGTCTTATCGAATACAACCGACTTTATCTGGCCGATGCTCTCCAGGTGTGAGCCGCCTTTTATCAGGACGCCGTTTCTGGTCGCCGCGCCGATAGCCGCCGCAATCGACACCGGCGTCGATATTACCAGTGCGCAAGGGCACGAGATAACGAGAAGGACGAGCGCCCGATAGAACCACTCGACGAACGAGCCGCCGAATAGTGGGGGGATAATGGCCACGCCGAAAGCCGCGGCTATTACAGTCGGAGTGTAATATGCCGAAAACCTGGCGATAAACTGCTGTGACGGGGCTTTTTTCGCTTGAGCATCTTCGACCAGGTGTATTATGCGGGCGATGGTGCTGTCCGCCGCGAGCCTGGTCGTCTCGATTTCGATATAGCCCTCATGGTTGAGTGTGCCGGCGTAAACATCGTCTCCGGGGTCCTTCGAGACGGGCGCCGATTCGCCCGTGATAGTCGATTGGTTGACAGAGGAGCGACCATAGACGACTCGGCCATCCACAGGGATGCGCTCGCCTGGCTTGGTGATTATTATATCGCCGACGTTTAGGTTCTCGACGGGAACGAGCTTGGTCTCGGTGCCTGTCTTTACCAGGGCATGGTTTGGCGCGAACTCTAAAAGCCCGTGTATGGCGTGTCGCGTCTTGTCCATCGTATAGGCTTCGAGAAGGGTACCAATCGCGTAGAGGAACATGACTGCCGCGCCCTCGACCCATTCTCCCAGAATGATAGCGCCGATAACCGCGAAGGTCATCAAGACGTTCATATCGAAGACGAGCGAGCGAAGCGAAGCGAGGGAGCTTCGGGCCGGACGGTATCCGGCGACGAGAATGGTCACTGCATAAAGCGCGATTGCAATGGGGGTAAGTCCCGAGATTAATTGAACCGCACCGCCTGTCGTAAACGCAAATCCCGATACGAGCACCGCCCGGGCTCTCTTATCCGTGGTCCAGAAATGGCCGCGTGCTTTGGTAGGCGCTTTGGCGCCCTCGATAGTCGCCTCATAACCGGCGGCTTTGACGGTCTTGATGATAATAGACGACGAGACTAGGTTCTCATCGTGCCTGACCGTGAGCTTTGCGGTCTCGTAGACTAGGCTCGCGGACGTGACACCCTTAAGAGCCGCTATATTGCGTTCTAGTTTCATCGCGCAATCGGGGCAGTCCAAACCCTGAATTCTAAAAGCGGATGTCCTGAGAGCTTTTTTTGCTAGCGGGTACGATTCTTCGACTTGCGCCCGCACGTCTCTATTTAAGGCCATCGACATCACCTTCGAGCCCGCGCATTTTAAAAGCTCCATGCGCGCCGGGAAATTCTTCTTTTATATGGTCGACGCCTTGGGTTATCAATCCTAGAATATGGTCATCGTCGAGAGAATAGTAGACCATCTTAGAGAGTTTACGACGTTTGACCAATCGAAGGTCTTTTAATTTTCGCAGCTGGTGAGAGACGGCGGACTGGCTCATGCCGACTATCTCGGATATCTCGCAGACGCACAGCTCTCCCAGGAGCAGCGCCGCGACTACCTTGACGCGAGTCGGGTCGCTTAAGACCTTGAAGGTCTCCGCGAGGCGCTCGGCCATCTCATCCGAGACAAGTTGCTCGCGAATGAGCGCGATCTTTTCATCGTCGACTTGGCTGACTCCGCAAATGTCTTGTTCTAACTCATCGACCGCCAAAACGCACGCTCCTCTAATCCAAGCTCCCTCGTCTTACTTACATATGAACGAGTGTTCATATGTGCATGTTACAACGGCGAGGGGGCACAAGTCAAGATTAGAATTTGCCCTCAAGGTCGAGTGTGACATACTTA
>JAUXNY010000057.1 GCA_030682615.1 Candidatus Aquicultor sp.
GTTATGTATTTCGTGCGTGGCTTTAGCGAGAAGGAACAACCCGCCCCCTATGAGGATGATGTCACGTCCTGAAATAGTCTGTTCGAAGATTGTGAACCACGGTTGGGTCAGCCCCATCACCCACGTTATGGAGAACAACAAGCCCAAGCGCGTGAGCATTGCCAAGCTGAGACCGACCTGTCGGCCGATGGCGCGTTGATGTTCGGGCAGGCGTCCCACCAAAATGGAGATAAAGATGATGTTGTCGATTCCCAGTACGATTTCCAGGGCTGTCAGGGTGCCCAGCGCTATCCACGCTTCCGGGCTGGCTATCCATTCAAACAATTACGGCTCCTTTGGCTCATGGTGTAGATGACATCCAATAGCCTAGCATATTAATATATGACTATTCCACAGTCAATAAGAGCGCAGAGGGATGTTCGCGAGCAGTCTTTGCGCGGAGCTATCTTTTTCGCTTCTAGTGCGCGTCGTCGATTTGGCGCCGCGCCGCTTTCTGCGCCGCCGCGAAGACGTCTTTGAGCGGGACCGCGTGCGCCTGCGCCGCCGCGCGGCAATCATCAAACTCGGGCGCGACCGAGGTGACGCGGCCCTGCTGTCGGCCGACTTTGACACGCACACCCCCGAACGCGGTGTCCACCTCGAGCAGCTCTCGCTCGACGACGACGCGTGCGTGTTTACTGATTCGCACGCCGAGCGTTCCCGTCTCGGCGATGATGGTGTCGATTATCGCTTGCTCAAGACCGTCCGCAACGAGCGTCGAGAGCATCACAGCGGGGCGGTTTTTCTTCATTTGAATCGGTGTAAACCACACATCGAGCGCGCCCAGAAGCAGGAGCGTTTCCATGGTGTAGCCGAGCACTTCGGCGGAGGTGTCGTCGATGTTGGTCTCGATGAGCGTGACGTTCTCGTCGCGCTCTGCAGAGACCTCCCCGACGATTACGCGGAGCACATTCGGGATCTCGAGGTCGCGCGTGCCCGCCCCGTAGCCGGTCTTCTCGGGGCGCATGACCGGCATCTCCGCGGCAAAAGTCGCATAGTGCGCAAGGATTGCGGCTCCTGTCGGTGTCGCAAGCTCGGCGTGGATTTGCGTGCTGTGGATGGGGATGCCTGAGAGAATCTCGAGCGTCGCCGGGGCGGGTACCGGCAAGACTCCGTGCGCGGTCACAACGGTGCCCGTTCCGGTAGCGATGGGTGATGCGTAGATTTTCTCGATGCCGAGGTAGCCAAGACCCGTGACGGCGGCGATGACGTCGATTATCGCGTCGGTCGCGCCGACCTCGTGGAAGTGGACTTCGTCGAGAGGGATGCCGTGGACTTTGGCCTCGGCTTCGGCTATCCGCATAAAAATAGCGAGCGCGTCGAGCTTGGCCGCCTCCGGCAACCCGCTAACCTCTATTAAATCGCGCACTTCGTTGAAGGTGCGCGCCGCCTCCGGCGCTGTTACCGTGACATCGAACTTAGTCGCGCCGATATGGTTTTTCTGCGTGCGCCCGGCACTAATCTCGTATCCGTCGATGCCTACCTTCGCGAGCTGCTCTTCCAGGAGCGCCAGGGGCAGGCCCAGGTCCAGGAGCGCGCCGGCTATCATATCGCCGCTTACGCCCGCGAAACAGTCAAAATATGCGACCTTCAATTCTGTCGCCTCCATCCATGTCGATGTCTGTGGTTTACCTCTATATTATTGCCGCCCATTAAGGTCTATCCTAATGCAAAGGTTAGACCTCTGCTGTATAATCTGTGATAATTATGGCGGATATTTCTTCACAGCGAAGGGGCAGCAATGAAAGCAGCAACGATTGAACTTATTGTAGCACTACTCGGCGCCGGCTGGGCAATCCTCGCAGCATGGCTCATCGCAGTAACGGTGCGCCTCAAGAGGATGGGCAAGCAGCAAAAGGTGCTGGCTAAGGCGAGCAAGAACGGAGACTTTGTCGAGGCCGTAAGCAAGAGCCTCGGCGAATTATCACTACTAGGCGCCGGCCTCGTGGAGATAAAAGAGAGTCTGTCGAAGTTTGAGATCGATTTGCGCACCACGGTTCGCCATGTCGGCGTCGTCCGCTTCGACGCTTTTGACGATGTCGGCGGCAAGCTGAGTTTTGCGGTGGCGCTCTTAAACGGGCACGGCGACGGGGTTGTTCTAAGCACGATAAACGGGCGCCAGGAGAGCCGGAGTTACGCCAAGTTCATCAAGGACGGCGACTCCAGCTATAATCTATCCGGCGAGGAGCGCGAGGCGATAGCCGAGGCGCGCTCGGGCGATTTAGTCAAAGCATAGGCCGAAACCGGAAAGGAACAGCGGACTTGTCTGAGAACCAGAACATGAAGATAGGGTTTCTCGGCCCACGCGGGACGTATACCGAGGAAGCCCTGCAAAAGTTATTAAAAATAGACGACCACAACCTCGTGCCGTACGGCGCCGAGGCCGATGTGCTTCGCGCGGTCGAGCGGGGAGAGGTAGCCAAAGGGATGGTCCCGATCGAGAACTCCATCGAGGGCTCGGTCAACGCCACGCTCGATGTGCTCGCGTTCGACGTCAACCTCTTCATCCAGCGCGAGATAGTCATACCGATACACCATAACCTGGTGGCACGCCCCGGGGTGAAGATGGAGGATATACGGACGGTCATATCTCACCCGCAGGCGCTCGCGCAGTGCCGCGGCTACCTTACCGAGAAACTGCCCCAGGCCAAGACCGAGTTTGCGAGCAGTACCGCTGGGGCGGTCAAGTTAATATCTGAGCAGAACGGGGCGCTGGCGGCGATAGGCCCGAAATTGGCAGCCGAGATGTACGGCCTCGACGTCCTCGACGAGGGCATCGCTGACTTCGAGGAGAACCAGACTCGTTTTGTCCTGGTAGGCAGGGAGCCCGCGCCGCGCACGGGGAACGACAAGACCTCCATCGTCTGTTTTATCTTTGAAGACCGGCCCGGGAGCCTCCTGCAGATACTCCAGGAGTTCGCGTTCCGGTATGTCAACCTGACGAAAATCCAGTCGCGACCGACGCGCAAAGCGCTCGGCGACTACTGCTTCTTCATAGACATGCTCGGCCACATCGAAGACGAGGTCATCGAGTCGGCTCTTAAGTGTTTGAAGTGTAAGATCAGAAACATAAAGGTCTTAGGGTCGTACCCGGTAGCAGACGTTGTAGGAGGATAAATGCTTGATTTGAGATGGGTTCGCGACAATATAGATGTCGTTCAGGAGGCGCTCGAAAAACGCGCGGCCAAAGTAGACCTTTCGCGCTTCAAAGAGCTTGATTCGGAGCGGCGTACCCTTATAGTCAAGGTCGAGCATCTAAAGAATGAGCGAAACGTCGTCTCCGGCGAGATAGCCAAGCTGAAAAAGGCCGGTGCGCCGGCGGACGATAAAATCGAGGCGATGCGCACGCTCGGCGACGACATAAAAGAGCTTGATGAGCGGCTCGCCGATATTGAAGACGAGCTAAACCGCTTGATGATGGATATCCCGAATATCCCTCACGAGTCGGTTCCCGTCGGCGAAGATGAGACCTGCAATCCCGAGATAAGGACCTGGGGCGAGCAGCCGAAATTCGACTTTGAGCCCAAGCCCCACTGGGATTTAGGGCTCGACCTCGGGGTGCTCGATTTTGAGCGGGCGGCTAAGATAACGCGGGCTCGTTTCGTTCTCTATTGGGATTTGGCTGCCCGGCTCGAGCGCGCTCTCTTGAACTTGATGCTCGATTTGCATACCGGCACGCACGGCTACACCGAGGTCTTTCCGCCGATTCTCGTCAATGATACCAGCCTTACCGGCACTGGGCAGCTGCCCAAATTCGCCGATGACCTCTTTAAGATAGAGGATGACAACCTGTACCTCATACCGACAGCGGAGGTACCGGTCACCAATATCCACCGCGACGAGATATTCGCCGGGGATGATTTGCCGCGCCACTACTGCGCCTATACGCCTTGTTTTAGACGCGAGGCCGGCGCATACGGGAAAGACACTCGCGGCCTTATAAGACACCACCAGTTCAACAAGGTCGAGCTGGTAAAGTTCGTCCACCCGGAGACGAGCTACGATGAACTCGAGAAGCTGACCGCCAACGCCGAAGCGGTGCTGCGGGCGCTCAATATTCACTACCGCGTCATCTCGCTCTGCACCGGCGACATCGGGTTTTCCGCGGCCAAGACCTACGACATCGAGGTCTGGCTACCCGGCTTCGGCGGCTACAAGGAGATATCGTCCTGCAGCAATTTCGAGGACTTCCAGGCCAGGCGTGCCAACATCCGCTTCCGCGAACACCCGAAAGCCAAGCCGCAGTTTGTGCACACGCTAAACGGAAGCGGGCTGGCGATAGGCAGGACGGTCGCGGCGGTCTTCGAGAACTACCAACAGGCCGACGGCACTATTCTAATCCCCGAGGCGCTCAAGCCCTACATGGGCGGCGCGGAGCGTATCGTGGCGAAGAAGTTCTAGGCGAGCGCATCGATGCGACTTGTCGGCGGGCATTATGGCGAAAGAAAAGGAGTGGTCAAAGACCACTCCTTTGTAGTTTGACGGCCATTGCTAACGCATGCTACGGAAGAGTTCTAAGGGGTGGGCAGGGGTCGCTCGGCGTACAGCCTTGTCCCGGGGGCCCATAATGGTCGCGGTTTTGGTCGCCAAAGCCCCAGCCTGGCTTGAATACTGTTATCGGCGGGCCTGGAGGACATGGCCTTGTCGTGGTCGTTGTCGGACAGGGTTTCTTAGTTGTCGTGGTGGTCGGCGGACATGTAGTCGTTGTTGTCGATGGCGGACAAGTGGTCGTAGTAGTCGGCGGACATGTAGTCGGCGGCCTGGTGGTAGATGTCGTTGACGGCGGACAGGTCGTGCTGCTCGTAGTCGGACAGGTCGGACGCGTTGTAGTCGTCGTCGGCGGACGCGTAGTGCAGGTACTCGGCGGGCATGTGATGCACGTCGACGATTGCTGAACAGACGCCAAAGACCTGATCCTCGCCGCTCTCTCGCTCCCAGCATATACCGAAGATATTGGCACGCTTAAGGCTAGCAGCAAGATACAGAGAAGCACCAGCTTTTTCTTCATCGTCTCACCCCCTCCCTTAGTGTGCGCTCGAAACCGGTCCTTATAGAAACAGGTGATTACCCTGCGGGATACTTTCTTAAACTGCCCTTATGGCGGCCCTCTCTTTTGCGTGCGCGAACGCAGGCGGCCTCGAGATATCCTCGCCTAAAGGTTAGTAATTGGCTTAGCGCACACCTATAGTCAGAGGGATTGTTTATTAGACAAATAATCGCATGCTTGTTTAAGGAGCCGTCTTTTGAGTATGTTGCGTGTTGCCTCATTTAAAAATGTACTTGTGTTGTTGTTTTGAGCCGAGGGAGTTGGTACAATGATGACCTGGTTCGGGTCGCATGTATTCTCGCTTATCGAGCCTGAATTTAATATGGAGAGGTGGCGGAGTCCGGTTGAACGCGGCGGTCTTGAAAACCGTTAGAGGTGTGAGTCTCTCGGGGGTTCGAATCCCTCCCTCTCCGCCAAAAAGCCTCCTATTCAAGGCGGCTTTTCTCTTGTTTTTCTTTCTCGATTTACCCGGACGAGCTGGTTGTTGTGACCTGCCCGAATATGGTGACTCGAGATGTTGTCCCGGGTGGACAAAGTCCATCGCCTGCGGTATAGTAAATATCTGATTTTATCGCGTATAGCGGCCTGGAGAGATGGCCGAGTCGGTCGAAGGCGCTCGCCTGCTAAGCGAGTAGGGGGTTATAAACTCCCTCGAGGGTTCGAATCCCTCTCTCTCCGCCATAATTTTTCTAGTTTAACGACTAGAATGTGCCCGTAGCTCAGCTGGATAGAGTGTCTGACTACGAATCAGAAGGTCGGGGGTTCGAATCCCTCCGGGCACGCAAGATGCTAGCAGGGGGAACTTAAAACACCGGCCATAGCGGCTGGTGTTTTTGCATTATTAATAGCAGCATAAGGGGTAAGAAATCCCTTAGTCAGTCAAGACAGCCAATAAACTTAAACAAGTAATCTAGTTTACTTTGCTTGACTTAATATAAACTAAATGGCAACATAGTTTATATCTTGATGACAAATAGAAACTAACTTATGAAAATTGAAATCGGCAGATATCAGCAACAGAAAGAGGACTACTCCGCCTTTGTGCCGGGAGCTTTTCCACCGAAAGGCATCTTTGATTATGCCCAAGAAACTCTCATAAAAGCTGCTGAAGCAGGTCACCTGATCGGTAAACTTGATGGAATTACTCATATGCTACCGGATGTCGATTTTTTCCTCTATATGTTTGTGGCAAAAGACGCTACTTCTTCCGCTCAGATCGAGGGAACAAAAGCAACCATAGTTGATGCTATTGAAATGGATGCGGGTATTGCTACGCAGCAAACCGATGCAAGCGACATTTTGTACTACATAAAAGCTCTTCATTATGGAACAGGACGACTTAAGGAATTTCCTCTTTCACTTCGGTTAATTCGTGAAATCCATTCACAACTTATTGAGGGAGCAAGAACTTCTCATTTTGCTGATCCTGGTCAGTTTCGCAGGTCACAAAATTGGATAGGTGGTACCGCACCATCTAATGCCTCATATGTACCGCCTACGGTGGATGAGATGAACCGTGCTCTATCCGATTTCGAGAAATTCTTACACGCAAAGTTACAAGCGCCACCGCTTTTGCGTATCGCACTTACGCATGCCCAATTTGAGACCATCCACCCGTTTCTTGATGGAAATGGAAGAACCGGCAGGCTTTTAATCACCATGTTGCTATGCCATTGGAATTTACTTGAGAGACCTGTGCTGTTCCTGTCCTCATATTTTAAAAAGCACCAAAAAGTTTATTACAGCAAATTAGATAGCTATCACGATGGTCAGGTTGAGGAATGGATTAATTTTTTCCTTGACGGTGTTATTGAAACTGCCAATGAATCAATCAAAATATCAAAGCAAATAACTACGCTTCGTGTGGACGATATGGCAAAGATACAGTCCCTTGCCAAAAGAGAATCAGTAAGCGGAGTTTTAATATTGCGCAAGCTTTTTTCCAGCCCCATTATCGGCACTCGGAACATTATGGAATGGACCGGTTTTTCCCGTGCCGGTGCCCAAAAAGCTATTGATCGATTTGTAAACCTTGGGATTCTTCAGGTTAGAGATGAAACAGAAAAATACGATCGTTCATATACTTATGACGAATATCTCAATATCTTTTTTTAACTTTAGGCCAAAATTAATCTGCGAATTCTGAATGCTAAATCGGATTCAGGACACTGTCAATATGGAGCCTCGCCGCCACCAAGGGGTCGATGAAAACGCTTTCCATATCGTTTTCGAGGTCTCGTTTGTTGGAAAGGTAAGTAATACGGTCCTGCATCCGTTTCCGGAGAGATTAAGCTCCTAAACTTCTGAAAAAAGGCTTGAATTGAAAATGAGCCATCGTTCCTCAAGAATAGGTAAAAAGGCGCCCTTTGGCTTGAGAAACGTGTTTTCTGCATTCTTCAAGATCTGTTCAATGTCTGTGACTTCGTTATGGATATCTAATTCCTTTTCATCAGCAACCTCTTTGGTTATATCTAAGGCAGCCTTGAACAAACCGTTGATTCGTGCAAAGTGCCTGTCCCGTCTGTTTATCCTTTGAAAAAAAACCACAATAGAGTATATTCCAAGTGTAATTGGTGAGATCAAAAGAATGTATAACCACCAACTAATAAGCGATTTGTCAGTATCTCTGCTCTCCTTTATTGCTCTTTCAAGCCTGGGAAGGTTCTGTAAGACAATTTTCTTATCGATGCTTTCCACGACTACCCCCTTAGTTATAACATTTCATATTCTATGGAGATATTACGAACTCCTTCTTGGATTTGAATTATGACTTCATTTATGGAGGTCTTGGTTATCTTAGGGATTGCAAATACTGCGCTGCTATATGCCTTTGGAGAATAGCGGGCTCGCACTTTAAGACACTAATGCTGCTGAAATGCTACCAAAAGCGGCCATAAATCCGTCTAAGCGAGCACAAAGCAGTATAATGGTGTCGCGTGTACGCAGGGCCAAACTTCAAAACCGGCATAAGGAAGATGATTTTATGCGCTCTGCTTTGCGCTTTGCGCTTTGTACTCCTCTAAATCTTTTAGACGCCATATTCTTCCAGAGGCTAGCGCGGCTACCGGTCTGGGGAAGTCCTCTTTGCTGACGTAATCTCTTAAGAAGTTTGGTTTTTTAACCCCAAAAAGCTTAGCCGCTTCGGCGACTCCAACCAATGAGTCCAGGCCAATATCTTCGATGCTTGCACCAAGCGTTTTTGAAGCCTGCCATATCTCGATACCGACAAGCCTGCCCTCGCTATCCACATCCAAATAGAGGTTATCTGCGAGCCTCTTGGTTTCTGCCGCTATGCCCGCAAGTTCCTTGTTCTCTCGAAACAAGATGTATAGCTGATCGTTGTCCTTGTCTGCCTGTATTGTTATATTCATTTGACTCCTCTCATTCTATTCCCACATCGCATTAATAACCTCTACCGATTTTTGCTCTCGCCCTTGCTTATATACAACAAGAAGCGTTTTAGAATATCCCGCATTTTCATCCGCATGATAGTGTAATCGGTAAAGCTAATTTTCAAGGCGCCCCTCCAGACAAAGGCATTATTATGATAACGTTGTTATCATAATAAATCAAGTGTTGTTGTCTGTATTTGGCGGATAAGGCAAAATCACAAACAGCCCTGAACACGGCTAATGGTGCGATTATACAGACCGTTGTGCATTAATACAAGAGCGCTAATGAGCTTAGGTAAACGGGATGTTTCCTGCAAATTACACAAACCCGCCAAGAAAAAGAAACCTCCCTTCGTGAAATAATACTGTAAATATTGGGTAAAGTAATACTGTAAATATTACGATAAATATATTATAATTAGGGAATCTGAGGAGGATTATGCAATGCTTGAAAGTAAAGGATGCGCGATGAGTCGCAAGCAAATGGTAGGAGTAAGCGATGCTGCGAAGACTTTATCGCGACAGATAGATCGCGTCGGTGAAGGCGAAGAAGTATTTATACTAAAAAATAATGCGGTCAAAGCCGTTCTTGTGAGCATTGATGAATACGAGCGCCTTTGTACTCTTCGCGACATAGCCGAAAGATATGCAATAGCTGGGATTGTTAAGGAAAGAGAAAACGAAGATCCCAATAAGAATATAACATTAGAAGAGTTAGCTAAGAAGCATGGCTTATAGGGTTGAGCTTCGAAAGGGCGCTCAGGGAGATTTTGCGACGCTAGACGGCTCCCTTCAAGCACTAGCATTCAAAGCATTGAATAAACTCAAGGAAAGCCCAAGCTACGGCGAATGGCTTGGAAGCAAACACGGGATTGACCTTACCGGTTGCCACAAGCTGTACTTCAACAAGAAACGTCACAGGATCGTCTATCGTGTAAGCGAAAGCAGACGATTAATCGAAGTTATTGCCATAGGCGAACGTGATGGTGAGACCGTCTACCTGGAAGCAGCCGAGCGACTTGTAGAAATCATCCGCAAAGAGACCCTTTCGACTGACCCATAATGCTCTTGTGAATGGCTGGTGTTCCTCGGGTCGGCAATCTCCGTAGTATTTAACATGGCCAATGGAGTCTAAGTCCACCACCCAAAAGGAACTGCGACATACCGTGCCTGGTAGCGGATATGTCGCAGCCGTATGGGATAAAATGTATAAAGGATATTATAAAGCCCGAGCCTACAGGCAATTATCGATGATAGATGAAGGCGTATTAATAAAAACCCGGCAAGCGTGCTCATCTTCTTGCCAGTGGTAGGATTTTCGCGGTAAGCGGTAAGGGCTAAATCGGTTTGACAAATGACTACAGGGGGGCTGCCGACAAATCCCACTAAAGCCCTTCTCCATCTTCGACGATACCTAGATAAACCGGAACCCTAGGCAGCTCTATACATTGAAGGGACGTAGCTCTTTATGCACGACAAGACCTCGTTAGCTAGGTTAATCGAAACAGTTCACGCGCTGGCTGCGGGCGACTACCGGGAGCGGATTCAAATCGATGAGGCCGGTGAGCTGAGCGCCCTCGCTGCTGAAGTAAACAAGCTCGCCGAAGCCCACCAGATGGCGCACGAGACGATACGCGCCCTCAACCACCAGCTTAAACGGACTAACTTCGACGCGATAATGGCGCTAACCGAAGCCCTGAGCGCTAAAGACCCTTACACGCGCGGCCATTCGGAGCGCGTCTCGATGTATTCGCTGCTTCTCTCGGAAAGCCTGGGGCTAAAGGCCGAGGAGATCGATGGTGTCCATATCGGTGCATGCCTGCACGATGTCGGCAAAATCGGCATACCCGAGGTAATCCTGAACAAACAGGGGAAGCTCTCGGCCGACGAGTATAAGCAGGTTATGGAGCATGCAAATATATCCGGGCAGATAGTCTCGCAAATCCCGAATCTGTCGCACATCGCGCAGATGGTCCGCTATCACCACGAGCGCTATGATGGAAACGGTTATCCCGATGGCTTAAGGGCGGACAACATACCGCTCGGTTCTCGAATCCTCTCTATCGCAGACGCGTTTGACGCGATGACCTCGGCACGCCCGTACCGCCCCATTTACGAGCCAATAGAGGCGCTCATCGAGTTAAAGAGCTGTTGCGGAACCCAATTCGACCCGGCTCTCTGCGAAGTATTCGTCGATACCTACACGCAGAACTTCGGCGAATATCTCCCGTATGCGAGCGCGTCGTAAAGCCACCGCGTAGAATCTCCACAGCCAACCGATGGTATTCTGGCATTAGTTGCCCATGCCCGCCAGGCGAAATCCTGTTAGAATACTCTTGTGGTCTATTCCTATTTTCGAGATTTGTTCGAGGTTGATTCAAGTGGTCGAATACGAAGCCGAAGAGGCTGACATCACATATATGAGAATGGCGATAGCCGAGGCGGTGCGGGCGGCGGAGGCCGGCGAGGTGCCGGTCGGCGCGGTCGTCGTCTGCGACGGCGCGGTCGTGGCGACGGCGCGAAACGAGCGCGAAGGGCGCGCTTCGGCGCTTGCGCATGCCGAGATTCTAGCCATAGAGGCGGCCTCGAAGAAACTGGGCCGCTGGCGCTTGAGTGATTGCACCATCTATGTGACGAAAGAGCCGTGTCCGATGTGCGCCGGCGCAATATTCCAAGCGCGGATGGCGCGTCTCGTCTACGGCCCTTCCGACCCCAAAGGCGGTGCCGCGGGAACACTCTTCAACATCGTCGAAGACGAGCGTCTCAACTGGCGGCTTCCGGTCACCAGGGGTGTCTTGGAGGAGGAAAACGTAAAGCTGCTCCAGGATTTTTTTAAAGAGAGGCGGCAGCGATCGGGTGGCGACGCCTGCGATTAGCCTAGTAGTCTGCTATAGTTTTTTGGGTACATACAATTGACCGGCAGCTTGTGCCGGCGTATCTTATGAGTATAGTAACTTTTGCAGCCACTAGGAGCCGATTATGCGATATCTCCGCGTTTTACCGGTCTTTGTCATAGCCCTATTCTTGATAGCCGGTTGCGGCGGGCAACAGCCGGCCCGCGAAAAAAACGTGTTCTATGCCAGCGATACGCGCGAGCAACTCGAACTCACACTCACCCTTCCCAAAGAGCAATACGTCGCGGGCGAGACCTACTACGCGACGGTCTCTCTGACGAACCTCGGCTCGCGTGAGCTCACTTTCGACATGGGGCACCTCTTCGGGCTTACCGTCCTCGACGATGATGACGCGGTCGTCTGGCCCGATGGGACGATACCGTCGCTCGACGAGTCTCAGCTGGAGACTTTGGCTGAAGGCGAAAGATACGACCAGAAACTTGCGTTTAAGGTGACGAAGCCCGGCGATTACACCGTGCGCTCGCGCCTCGCAAACGGAGTGGCGCGCCAGAGCCGTTCGGGGCGGATAACGGTCGCTGAGCCGCCTGCTCTAGTTACGGAGTTAACCGGCATAAAAGTCGTCGCCGCCATCGAAGGTACCGCAGATGCCCTGGGAGAAGAACAGCGCTGATAGACGTTGTTTTTGGGCGCATTAATTGATAGTATTAGAAAGCGCTTTGGGCGTGCCCCACAAGACAGAGCCAAACGGGGTGCTCAAGGGCGACAAAAATCGAATATTGGAGGAGTCGCATAGTCCGGCCGAGTGCGGCGGTCTCGAAAACCGTTAGGCCCGTAAGGGTCTCGAGGGTTCAAATCCCTCCTCCTCCGCAGAAAAGCTCCCCGAGGAGCTTTTTCTTGTTTTGTCAAAAAGATGAAAATCAGGCGCCTACGTGTTAAAATGCTAATGCTTGAAATTTAATATAGGTTTCGGAGGAGTCGCATAGTTCGGCCTAGTGCGCGCGACTGGAAATCGCGTTGGCGTTAATAGCGCCTCGAGGGTTCGAATCCCTCCTCCTCCGCATGACCGTGCTAGGTGGGGAGGTAGCGGTGCCCTGTATCCGCAATCCGCTATAGCGGGACTGAATCCCTGCTCCAGGCTCCCCGGTTGTGAGGTCGGTTGTTACGCAAGTGGTGTTGAAGGCTGGGTCCTGCGCAACGGAAACTCGTGAACCCCGTCAGGTCCGGGAGGAAGCAGCGGTAAGCGGTATTTTCCGTGTGCCGTGGGGAAGCCTGGCCGGAGCTAACTACGTGGCAACGCTTGGGGCTGGATGTCAAAAGCAGGTGCACGGTCATCTTATTACAGGTATTGAGAAAGGCGCTCAAACGGGCGCTTTTTTCAATTTATGCGCGCCGTTTCGCACTAAGCGAATCCTTCGATTTCGGCCTGGTCGGGCGTCGCCGGCGACCGCCGGCTTCTTTGACTTGACCGGTCAAATCTGATACGTTTTGCTTAATCATTTAAGCAGCTACGACCGGAGGCTTATCTTGTCTTACGTTTCACTCTATCGGAAATGGCGGCCGCAGACTTTCGACGAGATAGCAGGTCAATCCCACATAACCCAAACGCTTCAGAACGCCATCGATAAAGGACGTATCTCGCACGCATACCTCTTTTGCGGCCCTCGCGGCACCGGAAAGACGACGACCGCCCGCGCGCTGGCCAAAGCCATAAACTGCATTGAGGGGCCGACATCGAGCCCGTGTAATAAGTGCGAATCGTGCCGGTCGATAAATGACGGCAGCTCCATCGACGTGCTCGAACTCGACGCCGCCTCTAACCGCCGGGTCGAGGAGATACGCGACCTCCTCGAGAAGATCCCATACAGTGCGAGCGGCGGAAACAAAAAGGTCTATATCATCGACGAGGTGCACATGCTGACCACCGAGTCGTTCAACACGCTCTTAAAGACGCTCGAAGAGCCGCCGGAGCATGTCATCTTCGTGCTGGCCACGACCGAGCCGCACAAGGTGATCCCGACGATACTCTCGCGGTGTCAGCGGTTCGACTTTAGACGAATTTCCCCGCCCGATATCGAGGCGCGACTCGCGCACGTGGCCGAGGCCGAGGGAATCTCAATAGAGACGGCCGCCCTGTCGCTAATCTCGCACCACGCCCAAGGGGCGCTCCGTGACGCGCTCGGCGCGCTCGAGCAGCTCGGCTCCTATACTAACGAAAAGATAACGAGCGCGGATGTCATCGCGCTGCTCGGCCTGACCGATAGCGAGCTCCTCTTCGATTTCACCGATTTGCTGAGCAAGGGCGACCTTGCCGGGGGCCTTCTCTTCATCGACGAGCTGGTCGCCAAAGGGGTCGATTTGCGCCAGTTTATCCAAGACCTTCTCGGGCATTTGCGCAACGTCTTTCTAAGGCAGAGCGTCCGGGACATGCAGCCGGCCGGCGTTCCCGACGACTTTAAAGAGCGGCTTTCGGCACAAGCGGCCCAAATCGAGCCGCAGACGCTCACCTCATATATACAGGTGCTCAACGATGTCTACGGCCAATCCAGATGGTCCACCGACCTGCGCCTTCTTTTCGAAATAGCCCTTTTCAAGCTCGCCAAGAGCGAGACGGACGCCTCTTTCGAGGGGATACTCCGCCGCCTGGAGCGCCTCGAAAGTGCGGCGCTCAACGGTGCCCTCTCGCCGGCGCCGGCCGCACCGGCAAGCACGCCCAAGAAGACGGCACGAGCAAGCACGCCCAAGAACAAGGATGAAGCGGCACCGACGGCACCGACGGTACCGCTCGAACCAGTCGCGACGGTCGAACCGGCATCAGCGCAGGCGACGAAGGCGGGCGCAACGGCGACACTTCCGGCAAGCGGTGGTGACTTTGACATCGAGACGGTTCGCCAGGCGTGGCCGCAGGTGCTCAAGCTCGTCAAAGAGAAGAAGCCGTCGCGCTACAATTTTTTTGCCGGCGGCAAGCCTGTGCGTGTCGATAGCGGCATGCTGACCCTGGCGCTCAAGAAAAGCGATAAAGATTTCGTCGAGACGCCCGAGAACATCCAGCTGTTGCGCAATACCCTTAAGTTAGTGACCGGTTTTGACATCCCGATCCAATGCGAACTCGCCAACGGTGCGCCCAAAACGGTCGCGGTGCCGGAGGGCGATGCGGCGGCGGACGATATGCTCGCGCCGGATGATTACATTAAATTGGTTCAGGATACATTTGGTGCTAAGATAGTCGAAGATATTTCCGTCAAGGAGACCGAGAGTCAGGGGGAAGAATCGTGAAGGGCCAGTACGGAAACATGATGAAACAAGTACAGAAGATGCAGGCCGATATGGCACGCGTCGAGCAAGAGCTAACCGAGACCAATATCGAAGCAAGCGCCGGCGGCGGGGCCGTCAAAGCGATCGTCACCGGCAAGCAGCAAATCGTTGAGATAAAGATAGACCCATCGGTAGTCGACCCGGAAGACGTCGAGATACTCGAGGATATGGTGGTAGCAGCCGTAAGCGAAGCGCTCCGCCAATCGCAGGAGCTCGCGCAGAGCAAGCTTGCCGCGGTGACCGGGCCGCTCGCCGGAGGTCTGGGTGGTCTAGGTTTACCGGGCTTCTAGCCCCACATATTTTATCTCCAAATCAGGTATAATCAAGGGCAGCGCGAGTGCCGCGCACGCGCATTTTCCAGCTGACGGCTGTAAGGCAAACAGCTGAAAGCTAAAAGAAAGCAAGGTGGATTTTAAATATGGCATATTATGCCGGTCCGGTTGCGATGCTCATCGACGAATTCGCAAAGCTCCCGGGTATAGGCCCGAAGACCGCGCAAAGGCTCACGTTTCATATTCTCAAGTCGCCGCCGGCAGACGCCAAGAAGCTGGCCAGAGCGATAGATGAGGTCAAGGATAAGATAAGCTTTTGTGAGGAGTGTTTTAATGTAACCGACCAGGTTCGTTGTGAGCTCTGCCGCGACGCCAATCGCGACCAGGAGGCAATCTGTGTCATCGAGGAACCGCGAGATATTGTGGCGCTGGAGAAGACCGGGGAATTCAGGGGTCTTTATCATGTGTTACAGGGCGCTATCTCTCCGATAGACGGCATCGGCCCGGATGATATTCGGGTGCGCGAGTTGCTCAAACGACTCGGAGAAAAAGAGATAAAAGAAGTAGTAATCGCCACCAATCCCAACATCGAAGGCGAAGCCACAGCCATGTACCTCGCTAGACTCATCAAACCATTGGGCATTACCGTTACCCGCATCGCGAGCGGCCTGCCGGTCGGCGGAGACCTCGAATACGCCGATGAGGTTACCTTGGGCCGGGCTCTTGAAGGTAGACGCGAAATGTAGTGTTACTATTCCGGTTACATACCGTGTGTATAGAATCAATTGTGACGAACATGTAACAAACCTGTTGACAGGCTAACGTGTCGACCATTAGAATTCTTCTAATTGCCTTATAAGCAACCGTTCTGCTTTGTAAGCGATAGGGGAACACATTTGACAAGACAAGTCTCAAATTTTTCGGAGGTGACAATGGCAGAGGTAAAACTTACTGAGATTCGCTGGCACGCACGCGGCGGCCAAGGCGCCGTTACCGCGGCAAAGCTTCTGGCTGAGACCGCGCTCTCGCAAGGCCAGTATTTTCAGGCGTTTCCGGAGTACGGCCCGGAGAGGATGGGCGCTCCGATTCAAGCGTTCACAAGAATCAGCAGTGAACCGATCCATATTCGCAGCAGCATCGCGAACCCGGAGATCGTCGTTGTGCTCGACCCCACGCTATTAAAAGCGGTCGATGTTACGTCGGGCATGCACGAAGACGGTGTCTTAATCGTCAATACGGATGATGAGCCGAAAGCGATTCGCAAGGCGATGGGCCTCAAGGGCCGCACGATATTTACGGTCAATGCGACTAGAATCGCGCAGGAGACGATAGGGCGGCCGATTCCGAACACGCCCATGATGGGCGCGCTCGTCAAGGCGACCGGCATGATGCCGTTAGGGAACCTCACCGACTATGTCCGCAAATCCTTCGGCAAGAAGTTCTCCGAGGAGATTATCGAGGGCAACGTGCGGGCGGTAGAGCGTGCCTACGCGGAGGTGAAAGCTGAATGAAATGGAATATAAAAGACGCTGAGCACTGGAGCTGGAAGAAATATCCCGAAGGCGCACTCATTCTTGAGGGCGGCAACGCTACGTACTATAAGACCGGCGGCTGGCGCACCGACAAACCAGCGTGGGATGAGAAGAAATGTACCCAGTGCTTGATTTGTTGGATAAGCTGCCCCGACTCATCGATCATCGTAAAAGACGAGAAGTGGGATAGCTTCGATTACGACCACTGCAAGGGATGCGGCATCTGCGCGAAAGTCTGCCCGGCCGACGCTATCTCTATGCATCCCGAAGGAGGCGAGGAATAATGGCAAAGACAGCGACTAAGCAAAAAACTGTTGCGATGACCGGTAACGCCGGCTGTGCGCTAGCGATGAAACAGATTAACCCGGATGTCGTCGCGGCGTATCCGATTACACCGCAGACGACCATTGTCGAGGAGTTTGCGAATTACGTGGCCGATGGCGTTGTAGATACCGAATACATCAATGTCGAGTCGGAGCATAGCGCGATGAGCGCCTGTATCGGCGCTTCCGCCGCCGGGGCTCGTGTCATGACCAGTACCTCGTCCCAGGGCCTGGCGCTCATGTGGGAAGAACTCTCCATTGCGTCCGCGCTCAGGCTGCCGATTGTCATGCAGACGGTAAACCGGGCGCTTTCCGGCCCCATCAATATCCACTGCGACCACTCGGACTCGATGGGCGCGCGCGATATGGGCTGGATACACCTCTTCGCTGAGACGGCGCAAGAGGCTTATGACAACACGATTATGGCCCTTAAAATCGCCGAGCACAAAGACGTGCGCTTACCGGTCATGTCGATGCACGACGGTTTTATTACCAGCCATGCGATAGACCGTTTCGAGGTTTTAGACGATGCCGACGTAAAGAAATTTGTCGGCGATTACATGCCGAAGTACTCGCTTCTATATAACCCGAATGAGCCTGTGACCTTTGGCCCGTTCGCGATGCCGGCCTTCTACTACGAGCAGCGGAAACAGCTGCGCGTAGCGATTGACGGCTCAAAAGAGATCGTCATGAAGGTCACCGATGACTTCGCGAAACTATCCGGCAGGCAGTATGGCCTTTTCGAAGAGTACAGACTAGACGATGCCGATGTCGCCATTGTCGTGCTCGGCTCGACCGCCGGGACCGCCCGCTACACCATCGACGCGATGCGCGCGCAGGGCGTCAAGGTCGGCATGCTTAAGCTACGGGTCTTCAGACCGTTCCCGGCGGCAGAACTCGCGGAGGCGCTCGGAAAGGTCAAAGCGGTCGGCGTTATGGATCGCTCGGACTCGGCAGGCTCGCTCGGAGGGCCGGTCTATACGGAGATAAAAGCGGCGCTCTACAACAGCAAGCAACGCCCGGCGATGCAGGGCTATGTCTACGGCCTTGGCGGCCGGGACACCGGACCGGATCAAATCGAGACGGTCGTAAACGACCTCGTAAAAGTAGTCAAAGGCGAAGAATCGCCGCGTGAGGCCGTTACATTACTTGGAGTAAAGGAGTAGGAGGCAGATGGCAACTATAAAAGAGCTTAGCAGGAAACCCGAGCTTCTAACCGGTGGCCACAGGCTGTGCGCTGGTTGCGGTGCCTCCATCGCGGTTCGCCAGGTGTTGCTCGGTGCAAATGACCAGGTCATCGCCGGTTCAGCAACCGGCTGTTTGGAAGTCTCGACAACGCCGTACCCGTTTTCGGCGTGGAAGATACCGTTTATCCACAATGCGTTTGAGAACTCCGCGGCCACGATGAGCGGTGTCGAAGCCGCATACCAGGCGCTAGTGCGCAGAGGTAAAATAGAGAAGAAAATGAAATTCGTCGCGTTCGGCGGCGATGGCGGCACCTATGATATTGGTCTGCAATCGCTCTCCGGGGCGATGGAACGCGGCCACAACATGGTCTACGTCTGCTACGATAACGGTGCGTACATGAACACCGGCATCCAGCGCTCGGGGTCGACCCCGTTCGGCGCGGCAACCACGACTTCGCCGGCCGGCAAGGTGCGTCCGGGTAAACCTCAGCAGAGAAAAGACCTTACGCAGATAATGGCGGCGCACGACATCCCGTATGTGGCGCAGGCATCTATCAGCCACTGGAAAGACCTCGTCAAAAAGGCCGAGAAAGCGTTTTCAGTAGAAGGCCCGGCTTTCTTGAATGTGATGGCGCCGTGCCCGCGCGGCTGGAGGACGCCCAACGAGATGACCATCGAGATATCTAAGATATCGGTGCAGACCGGCTTCTGGCCGCTCTACGAGGTCGAAGACGGCGAGTGGAAGCTCAACTTCAAGCCGAAGGAGCTTAAGCCGATTACCGACTTCTTGAAACCGCAAGGTCGTTTTAGGCATCTCTTCAAGCCGGGCAACGAGCACTTGCTAGAGATAGCTCAGGCTGAGATAGACAAGAACTGGAGCCGGCTCAAGAAACGCTGCGGCGTGGAGTAGATACGAGGGCCAGGTTTTGTGGGTCGAGGGCCAGGGATAACAAAGAAGGGGTCGATTGATAGAATCGACCCCTTTATAATTTAAGATATCCAGGACACGAGAGAATAGAAGGATTCATTATGATGCGGCCCGATATACCCTTCGCGGAATATGAAAAACAGACCACGCGCGACGTCTTCATCGTCGTCGAGCCGATTGCGCTCAAAATCGAGGAGGGTGCCATCGAACATGCTCGCGGTATGCTGGCGCGCCTGTCCGGCTGGTTTCTGGATAAGATAGAAGCCGGAGAGCTGGAGCCGTGGAAGGCACGGAACGCCTACTTCCTGCTCAATACCTACCTCACCGACAACTATTCCGGGGATATCTTGGGCGAGGAGGCGCACGAGCTTATCTATGAAGGCACACACCTTCATGAGTACGGCCTCGATTTCGGCCCGGACACCGGATACATGCGCGAGCTGGCCGACAGGCTTGCTGCCGAGGCCGGGGAGAACGAAGCCTAATCCGGCTTTGTTTTGGATTTCGGGTCGCGCTTCTTTTTAAACGGGATGACGTTGGTGCGCTTCTTCGGTATCGGCTTGGGAACATGGCTGCGCGGCGGTCCGTAACCGGTGAGGTTGTTGGGCTTTTGGCCCCCCCGCTTGTCTTGCCGGTGGTTGTGGTAGGCTTGTTTTTCCCGCCAGTTTTTTAGTAGGGTATAGAGAAGTGCCCCGAGCAAGCCTACGATAATTACCCAATAGATGCTCGTCACCACGAAAACGGAGCGTGTCATCAGGATAATAGCCGCTAACGCGACCAGGATGAGCGGGTTCCTATATTTAGCGACGCGCACGCTAAGCGGCGGACCTTTTCGCTGTGGCTCCTTAGTCAGCGACGTCCCGCAGTTCGTGCACCTGAATGCGCCTTTTTCGAATCTGTTTCCACATTTTGGACAGTATGACATACTCACTAATTATAAGGGCAAAGCCGATTTTTTGAAAGACCGATAAATCCGTCACGATTGCTCAGCCGAGTTGCTACAAGCAGTCTTGCCTGCTAAAATAAAGATTTGAAACAGAATGGGGGTAGGATTGTGGGAATTATCGTGCAAAAATTCGGCGGCAGCTCTGTTGCCGATGTTGAAAAAATCAAAAATGTCGCCAGAAGGGTAGTTGCGACCAAACTGGCTGGGAGCTCTGTCGTGGTCGTAGTCTCGGCGCTTGGCGATACTACCGACGAGCTTGTTGAGTTGGCGCGGCAGATTTCCGCAAAACCGCCCGAGCGCGAGATGGACATGTTGCTGGCCACCGGCGAGCAACAATCAGTCGCGCTTTTGGCTATGGCGATATTCGAACTCGGACACGAGGCGATATCGTTCACCGGCTACCAGGTCGGCATCGTCACCGACGATAGCCACACCAAAGCGCGTATCGTCGATGTCAAATCGGAGCGCATCATGCAGGCGCTCGCGAGCGGCAAGATATGTATCGTCGCTGGTTTCCAGGGTGTGACCGTCGACAATGATATAACTACATTGGGACGCGGCGGCTCGGACACGACCGCTGTAGCGTTGGCCGCGGGCCTCAACGCCGACAAGTGCGAGATATATACCGACGTCGAAGGGGTCTTTACAGCGGACCCGAGGATTGTGCCGGAGGCGTCGCTGGTGCCGGAGATAACGTACGAGGAGATGCTGGAGATGGCGTCGAGCGGCGCCAAAGTGCTGCAACTTCGCTCGGTCGAGTACGCGCGCAACCACAACGTCGTTATGCAAGTAAGGTCAAGTTTTACCGATAGTGAGGGAACGGTTGTCAAGGAGGAAGATGAGGGGATGGAGAGACCTATAATCAGTGGCGTAACCCACAATACCAGCGAGGGAAAGATAACCATCTACGGCGTGCCGGACCGACCGGGCATCGCGGCTAAGGTCTTCAAACCGCTCGCGGCGGCCAACATCAACGTCGATATGATAGTGCAGAACGTAAGCTATAAGGGCTACACCGATATCTCCTTCACGCTCGACCTCGACGATATTCCACGGGCGCTATCGATAATCGAAGATTTGGTGCGCGAGTTCGGCGCACAAGGACACGACCTCGACAAAGATATCGCCAAGATATCCATCGTCGGTGCCGGCATGAAGAGCCACCCCGGTGTGGCCGCCGAGATGTTCGATGTCCTGGCGGAGAATAGTATCAACATCCAGATGATAAGCACCTCGCCGATTAGGATATCCTGTGTCATCGACGAGGTTAATATAGCGACAGCGGTCCGCGCGCTCCATGAGCACTTCCAACTCAGCGAGGAGGCGGTCACCGATGAAGCTCTATAATGTCGCCGTAGCCGGGGCGACCGGCGCGGTAGGAGAGGAGATGCGCCAGGTTCTCGAGGCGCGCGACTTTCCCGTCGGAAGCTTAAAGCTTTTGGCCTCGGGTCGCTCGGCGGGCAAAAAATTTTCATATAAAGGCGAGGAACTAATCGTCGAGGAGCTTACTAGAGACTCCTTTAAGGGCGTCGATATCGCGCTCTTCTCGGCCGGTGGCTCCATTAGCAAGGAGTTCGCCCCGGCCGCGGTCGAGGCGGGCGCGGTCGTGGTCGACAACTCCAGCGCGTTCCGCATGGACGAGGGTGTGCCGCTGGTGGTGCCCGAGGTCAACCCGTCCGACGTGAAAAAGCATAGCGGCATCATCGCCAACCCGAACTGCACGACCATCATCATGCTGGTGGCGCTGAAACCGCTCTATGACTACAGCCGCATCAAAAGAGTCGTCGTCTCGAGCTATCAGTCGGCATCGGGCGCCGGCGCTAAAGGCATGAGCGAGCTCATCGACCAGATGCAGGCATTTGCGGCCGGCAAGGAACTCCATGTCGAGCACTTCGCCTATCAGCTTCTATTTAATCTTATACCGCACATCGATGCGTTTCAGGAAAATGGGTATACCAAAGAAGAGATGAAGATGGTCCACGAGACCCGCAAAATCTTGGGTGATGTGGATATCATGGTTTCGCCGACCTGCGTGCGCGTCCCCGTGCTTAGGGCGCATTCGGAGGCGATAAATATCGAGACCGAGGAGAAGATAACCCCCGAGAAGGCGCGCGAGCTTTTCGAGGCCGCGCCGGGCTTAACCGTCATCGATGACCCGGCGAACAAAGCTTACCCGATGCCGCTCTTCGCGGCGGGTCAAGACGACTGCTTCGTCGGGCGCATCCGCGAGGATCTCTCGCTCGAGAACGGTTTGAACTTCTGGGTCGTCGGCGACCAGATAAGGAAGGGCGCCGCGCTAAACGCGGTGCAAATCGCCGAAGAGCTTATCAAGGGATGATGCGATAGTGGATAACAATATTCCGTCGATTGAAGAGGTATCCAAATTCCATGGGCACCTCTGCCCGGGCTTGGGGCTCGGCTACCGGGCCGCCGGGGTTGCGCTGGAGTGGCTCAAGCACCACCGCGCCGAGGACGAGGAGATAATCGCCATCGTGGAAAACCGCGCCTGCGGCATCGACGCGCTCCAGTATATGCTCGGCACAACCGCCGGAAAGGGCAACTTCTTCATCAGCGACTACGGCAAGCATGTCTACACGATCGCCAACCGTGCGACCGGCAAAGCGCTTCGCATCGCGGTAAAGCCGAAGGGGCGTTGGGCGAAAGAGGGCGAGAGCCGCGAGGAGACGACTAAGCGCCTTCTTGCGATGCCTGAGGAAGAGCTATTCGAGACCCGCGAGGTCGACATCGAGCTGCCGGGCAAAGCCGAGGTGCTCCAATCGGTCGTCTGCGAGGACTGTGGTGAAGCCGCTATGGAAACCAAGATACGCCACTACCACGCCCGCCGGCTCTGCATCCCCTGCTTTGAAGCGGAGAGCGGTTTGGAAGCGTAGGGACGCTTGGCGTTCGATGCTTGCTAGACCCAATTGCGGCAACCCGATTCACAATCGCACGCATTATTGATAAGCTACCCGCATAACGGCTGGTCTTTGACTTGCCGCGTGCCTGACACCAGAAGTTTGAGAAGTTGACACCAGAAGTTTTGCCGCGCGTCCGACAGTGTCCACCGTGTCTGTGGGAGTGTCTATGTCAAAAAGCTTAAAAACTTGCGCGTATGGTATTGTGGGTCGCCAACGAATACTATATCGTAGTATGGCATGGACAGCAGAGAGCAAAATACCATCGGCACCTATGGCCTTTTAGACAACGTACATCCGTTGCCGGTTACCTATCACATTATTCTCGCGACGCTTGACGACGACTTCTTCACGACCCCCAGGAAATGCAACAACCTTGCCTATCTGATATTCGAGACAGCCGCACTCCACGGCTATAGCCTGTTTGCGTTTTGCATACTCCCCCAACAGGTGCATTTACTGTGCAGACCCGGCAATCTCCTGGTCAGCCATTTCGTAAACCTCTTGAGGTTCCGCTATGAGCATGTCATGGCCAAGCTAGGCCTTGGCAGTCGTGTCTGGCAAAGACAGTTCGACGAGTACCAGCTCTGCGCCGAAGAGGTGATAGAAAAAGCCCTGTATATTTTTGACGCGCCGGTCGAGACAGGGCTTGTCGAAAGCGCCGTTGCATACCCTTTTTCGTTTGTGCTGGGAGGCAAGGACTATGTCCCTTGAGGCAGAAGCAAGGGAAAAAAAGGCATCTGACTTGGCGCGCGCCTGACGCCGGATTATGATTGAGCAATTAAGAGGTAGTTTTCACACGGTCTGACGTCCCCTTGCGCTACCGACGCGAAAAAGCGGAAAATCTCTCATCGTGTTAACGAAGGATTTTCTGTTCCTTACTTCCGCTATGCAGCACCCTAATTGTTTTGAACGTTTGCGATATCGTTCACAGCGGGAGGTTTCATTCCTATCTGGGCTAAGTTAGCCCCAGGCAGTTCGAGGCTATGTGGTTTTGTGCTAAAGCATCCTAATGAGAGTATCCATTTTTACCTGACCGGGTCTTTGGCACCTGGCTTACCGGGCCAAACGTAGCCGTTCTAATCGACTCCTTCTAAGAACTCACTTAAACACTTAAGATAAACGGGAAGATCACGAACAGCCGCCTGCATCCCTTCGTAAACCTTTTTGGGGTCAATCTCGTCATATTCGTGAACTATGCGGTTTCGCAGACCTGCAGCAGGAGCAATCTGCCTGGCAAAATCAGACGGCAGCACTTTAATCTTTACTAGATCAAGAAACGATTTAAAGTAGTCGGTGGGTGGCGGGTGGCCTAACTCGGTGAGCAAATGATAATTAATATCTATCGTGCGGCCGATCATTCTCTCAAGATAGCGTTCAGCTAAAACTTGATTTACGGGGCCGGATGTATATTCATCGTAGTCTAGCTCAGCCAGGGATTTTAATGCCTTGAAGTCTTCGCTAATTAAATTAATTTTTCTTATGACCAGAGTTTTATCGACCATTTCTTTTTCTTTATTAACCTGCTTAGCTGTAACGCTTGATAAATTTACGGGCATATTCTTCTTCCATCTTAAAGAACCTGCCGTGATCCATATATCTCTTAAAGGCGTAAATTCTAAGCCTTGCCATATCTTCCGGTTTGCCGTAAAGGACAAGGTAGTCATCGAGGATTTTCTTTAAGAACAAAGGGTCGGCCTGGTTTATAATAGCAAGGTCTACCTCTATGTGGGGAAATAGCTCCTGTAGATCAAAGGCGAGATCTGAAAATTCGTCAAAACTAAAATCCGGATTTTCCGCAAGAACGGCGATATCAATATCACTTCTTGCATGGATACGCCCGGTTATGCAAGAGCCAAAAGCAACAACGAGTCGAAGTTTAAAACGCTTAGCAATGTTCTCAAGGGCTTTCTTGTGAAATTCACTTAATAACCTACGAGTCTTCATGTGCCTGGAGTATAGTGCAGATAGGTATGTGAGTCAAGCGCAAGTCTTGTCCAATGCGAAAGCGGTGTCAGGCTTGGCAGAAGGGACGGCAGAGGGGACGTAGTACGCCCGCGTAACCGCTACACATCCGGCCGCTGCGCCCGCGCAACCGAGCCGGTTTTGAGTTTGTAGGCCGGGCCGACGTGGACCTCGGCGGTCGCGCCCGGCATCGACTCGCCGATGCGTACCGCGACCTCGTGGGAGATATCATGCGACGCTTCGACCGTTAAATCTTTGTCGACCAGGATGTGGACCGTGACGACTTTGCGTACCCCGTAATCGTGGACATGGATGGCGTGGGCGCCCTTGACCCCGTCGACCGAGCGGGCGATGAGGCGCACCAGCTCGATGGTGTCCTCGCTCGGCGCCTGTCCCAGCAGGATGTTTGACGCGTCGCGCGCGATGTCGTAGGCGGTGTAGAAGATGAAGCCGACCACCGCGAGCCCCGCGATGGCGTCGAGTTGGTTGAACCCGAAGGACGCCCCGATGAGGCCGAGCATAACGACGACCGCCGCGAGGCTGTCGACGCGCTGGTTTAGCGAATCGGCGATCAGCACCTGCGCCTCGATGCGGCGTCCCAGATCAATGGCGACGCGCGCCAAAAACTCTTTAAGGGCGATGTTGACGACGAGCACCGCGATGGCGATGTAGCTGAGCGCGATGGGCGTCGGGTTTAAGAGGCGCTCGATGGAACGGCTCGCTATCTCCAGGCCCAGCACTACTAAAATCACCGCCGCGACCAGCGTGGCGATTGCCTCGAAGCGGCCGTACCCGTAGGGGTGCTCGGGGTCGGGCGGCTGCTTGGCGAAACGGAAACCGAAAATCACGATGAGCGACGAGAAGATATCCGAGAGGCTGTGAAAGGCCTCGGCGATGAGCGCGATGCTTCCCGACAGAAGGCCGATGATAAGTTTCGAGGTGAAGAGCAGCACCTCGATGCTCGCCCCGAGAATGCCCTCGATGTAGCCGTACGAGGCGCGCACGTCTGTATCGTGGACGTTTTCGTAGTCCCTGACGAACCGTTTTAGCAGGAACGTATTGAATTTTTCGATGCGCGAGCCTTTACGCGCGGATTTCATGGCAACCCCTTACTTCTTATAGTTGATTATCACCATATCGGCGTCTTTTGACACATTAAGAGTTTGCCCGGCAACATCGCCGGGTGTTACAAATAGGTTATGGATGAAATCGGTAGTTTTTTGAGCTATATCGAGGAACAAGAGGAATACAGCGGCCAGATAACGCATCGGCGCACGCTGCCGGCGCGGCCGGCGGCATACACCTCACCACGCCATGCGCTCGATGATGAGGTGAAGGCGAGGCTTGCGCGCATCGGGGCGAAGCGGCTCTACACCCACCAGGCGGCCGCCTACGACCTCGCCAAGGAGGGCAAGCATGCCCTGGTGGTAAGCGGGACGGCGAGCGGCAAGAGCCTCTGCTACAATCTACCCGTCCTCGACGAGTTGCTGACCAACAAAAAAGCGCGGGCACTCTACCTTTTCCCGACGAAAGCGCTCGCCCAGGACCAGCTGCGCGCGCTGGGCGAGATGGATTTCCCCGGCCTCTGCGCGACCTACGACGGGGATACCCCGCGCGAGGAGCGCGCCGGCATCCGCCGGCACGCCTCGGTGGTCTTGAGCAACCCGGATATGTTACATGCGGGCATCATGCCGGCGCATAAGCAGTGGGCGGGTTTTTTCTTGAACCTGCGCTATGTGGTCATAGACGAGATACACATCCTGCGCGGCGTCTTCGGCTCGAACGTCGCCCAAGTCATCCGCCGCTTGCGCCGCATCTGCCGGCACTATGGGAGCAGCCCGCAGTTCATCATGGCCTCGGCGACCGTCGCCAACCCGGATGCTTTCGCCAAGCGTCTTACCGGACTCGATGTCGTGCTCGTCGAGGATGACGGGGCTCCGCGCGGGCGGAAGACCTGGGTCTTCTGGAACCCGCCGCTTCTGGAGAAGAGCCTCAACAAGCGAAAAAGCTCGAACTGGGAGACGACCTGGCTCTTGAGCGAGCTGGCCAAAGAGCACTTTCGAACCATCGCCTTTAGTAAGTCGCGAAAGCTAGCCGAGCTTGTCTTAAACTATACCGGCAAAGCACTCTTTGAGCGCCCGGATATCGCCGGGCGCATCGCCTCGTACCGCGCGGGCTACCTGCCCGCGCAGCGGCGCGCCATCGAGGAGCGCCTCTTCTCGGGCGAACTCCTCGGAGTCTCCAGCACCAACGCGCTCGAACTCGGCATAGATGTCGGCGCGCTCGACGCGGCCATCATGAACGGTTTTCCCGGTACCATCAGCTCGACCTGGCAGCAGGCCGGGCGCGCGGGACGCACCGTCGGCGAGTCGCTCGCAATTCTGGTGGCGGGGGCCGACGCACTCGACCAATACTATATCAACCACCCCGAATACTTCTTCGGGCGAAGCTTCGAGGAGGCTATCATCGACCTCGACAACGCCAAGATTCTCGGGCGCCACCTTCGTTGCGCCGCCTACGAGCTGCCCCTGCGCGAAGAGGACGAGGTCTACTTCGGCGCCGGCTTTGCCGAGGCGCTGCAGTTACTCACCGCGACCGGCGAGCTTAAAGAGCGAAAAGCGCGCTGGTATTTGGGGCGCCCGGGTTACCCGGCGGGGGAGACCAACATCCGCTCGGCCTCGCAGTTCAGCTACGACATCGTCGAGGCCGACAGCGGACAGCTCCTGGGCACCAGCGACGCGGCACGCGCTTTCTTCGAGGTGCACCCCGGCGCTGTCTACCTCCACCAGGGCGAGCCCTACGAGGTCCTCGCCCTCGACCTCAAAGAGCGGGTCGCCTTTGTCGAGAAGACCCCGCACGACTACTATACCGAGCCGCACGAGGAGACCGACATCTCGGTCATCGCCGAAATCGAGCGACGCGCGCTCGGGGCGACCGAGCTCTTCTTCGGCCAGGTCGAGGTGACGACACACGTCAGCGCGTACCGAAAGAAACGCACGGTGACGCAGGAGATCCTTGGGATGGAGGAGCTGGACCTCCCGCCGGTCCAGTTTCAGACCGAAGCGCTCTGGTTCACCGTGCCCGATGATATTATAGGCGAGCTCGGCTTGAACGAGCTCGAACTCGCCGGCGGCATCCACGCGGTGGAGCACGCGGCCATAGCGCTCCTTCCCATCTTCGCGATGTGCGATCGCTGGGACATCGGCGGGGTTTCGACCCCGCTTCACCCGCATACCGGCGCCGCGACCATCTTCATCTACGACGGCTTCGAGGGCGGTATCGGCATCGCCCAGCGCGGTTTTTGGGTGGCGGAGGAGCACCTGGCGCGCACGCTCGCCGCCATCGTAGAATGCCCGTGCAAAGAAGGTTGCCCATCGTGCATCCAGTCGCCCAAGTGCGGCAATTGGAACGAGCCGCTCGACAAAAAAGCGGCGGTCGCGATTTTAAAGGCTATATTAATTAGGAGTTAAACCGGCTTGCGCTACGAATCTCATATATGAGAAGATGATAGAAGAGGTGCGGGCCGTGCGTCAACCGGCCCCTAATTCTTACCTGTTTCTTTTACATGAAACTCGGCCTAAAACATGGCAATTAACCTATAGTGATGATTTCATGTTCATCGAAATGCGCTTGTTGAAAATTATCGTTAATGGTACGATTCCTTGTAGGGTTAAGGGGGGAGCCGGGATGAGAACTAGTGTCGATTTACACAATTTTCTGCAAATGCGTGAAATTCCTCACGAAATCAGCCTTGTCGAGATTTCCACAAGAACCGCAGCTCTCGCAGCCGATTCGCTCGGTTTGGATCGGTCTGAGGTGGGCAAGACCCTGATAATCGATGTAGACGGCAAGCCGGTTGTCGCCATTATTCCGGGGAATCGCCGCATCGATATCCGCAAGCTCCGCACGCTCACGGGAGCGGGTAAGGTAAGAATGGTCGAGCCCGATGACGTCGTCAATCTCACCGGCTATGTGCTTGGCGGCACGCCACCGATAGCGCACGCGAACGAGATGCCGATATATCTCGACCACAGATTGCTCGGGATTCCGGTTCTCTACACGAGCGGCGGACAGATCAATACCATCTTGAAAATAAAACCCATCGACCTCATTGAAGTCGGGGGCGCGCAAATCGCCGACCTCGCCGACGATGGGAGAATCTAGCTGTTGTCGACTAATCTCATACGTGTTTTATCCGCATGGCGCCCCGACGGGTATTGTGGCCTTATGCCCGCCTATACTATTATTAGATTAGCGACATTAAATCGAACGGCACGGATTTCGTGGTGAACCGTCGATATTTAGATTTTATTTATAGGGATTTTCGGGATATTTAGCTGTCGGGCTAAGATAACAAGATATGATTTAAGCACGTGTGATACTACTCCAATCCACTCTTTTCCGCACCAGATGTTCTAGCCGGACTTGACACTAAGCGCATCCCGCATGTGCGGGGCGTACCACAAAGGTTTGATATGAGCATATTAACCGTTAAAGACGGGCACTGCGCGGAGTGCTACTCGTGTATCCGCGTGTGCCCGGTAAAAGCGATAAAGATGGCCGCCGGCCGCATAGAGATTCTCGATGAGCGCTGCGTCTATTGCGGCCGCTGTTTCGTTACCTGCACCAAGGGATCGATTAGCCTCGGCGACGACCTCGACAGGGCGCTCGGCTTGCTGTCGTCCGGCCGGAAAACAGTTGCTATCCTGGCACCGGAATATCTCGCCTCGTTCTACCCGATGAATACGGCGCAGGTGCTCTTTCTGATCGAGCGGGCGGGTTTTTACGGCTGTGAGGATACCATCCTAGGCGAGGAGATGGTCGCTCGCCACTACCTGCGGTATTTTGCCGGCCAGGCCGAGACGCCGGTCATACGCTCCACCTGTCCCGCCGCGACTTCCTGGATTGAAAAGTATTACCCGGCGCTCGCCGGCAAGCTCGCACCCGTCGCCACACCGATGGTCGCGCAGGCGAGGCTGGTAAAGCAGCTTTACGGAGATGATGTAGCGGTCGTCTACGCGACGCCCTGCATTGCGGCAAAACACGAGGCTAAGCTGGGCGATGAGGTCGACGCAGTCTTGACCTTCGATGATTTCAAGCAGTTGCTGAGGATGAGGTTCTTGCGGACGCAGGGCGACCTAGCGGTTAATGACGAGCCGAAGCCGGCAATCAGGCGCCGTTACTCGGTGCCCGGCGGTTTTCCTCGCCCGACAATCGCGCAGCACAGCATGCTCGACCCGGCGCTCATGGTCGTGCGCGGGGTTTCCGACATCGAGGGGCTGGCCGCGGCTATCGAGCGCGGCGAGATTGGCGCCAAGTTCATCGACATATTGACCTGTAACGGCTGCATCGACGGTCCTGCCATCGACACCAAGATCGGCATCCACCTGCGCAAACAGGTGACCGAGCGCGCGTATAAGGAAGGTTTAGTCAAAGCCTCCAGGCAGCTCACCTTCGACCAGCTCGAACCGTACCTGCCGAAAATCGAGACATATAAATCCTTTGCCGGAAAGCAGGTCGAGTTACCGCTTCCTGACGACGAAGCCCTCAGGAGAATCTTGGCCGAGGGCGAGAAACATATGCCTCAGGACGAACTCGACTGCGGCGCTTGCGGTTACGATACCTGCCGCGAGGAAGCGGTCGCGATATACCAGGGGATTGCTGATTGGAGCATGTGCTTTCCGTTCCAGCGAAAAGTATATATGCGCATCATCAAGCAGCTCCAGGAGACCGCTGTGACTGACGGGCTGACGGGCGTCGCCAACCACAAAAGCTTCATCGAACGGCTGGGCGTAGAGTTCAACAGGGCACAGCGCTATGGCTCGGAGCTGTCGCTTATGATGGTCGACATCGATACCTTCAAGAGCATCAATGACACGCACGGCCACCTCGCCGGGGATGAGACGCTAAAGGCTATCGCGAAGACGATAAAGGACAATATCCGCCAATCCGACTTCGCGGCGCGCTTCGGAGGCGATGAGTTCGCCTTGATTCTACCCGAAACCGATGTCATCAAGGCGCAGAGGGTCGGCGAGAAACTACGCCGCAGGGTCGAGGCGATGTCGATAAGCGTCGGCGCCGATACCACCATCAATGTTTCGCTCAGTATCGGCCTCAGCTCGATTAATAAGAACATGCAAGACCCGTTGAGCCTTGTCAAGCGAGCGGACGAAGCGCTTTACGACGCGAAAAAGGCCGGTCGCAACCGGATGGTCGTAGCCGTCGATGAACCCGTCGAGCAGGCGGAAAAGGGGTAGGAATCGTCCGGCAAGCCCGCGATGCAAGAGATTCGCCGATTGTCATTGCTAATCGTAACTGATTTCGCTAGACTAATGCCCTAACACCATGCAATTGGCCTAATCCGACAAGCATTAACGAACCTCCCTTGCCTTAGCGGGACTGGCTCGCCCAGTATCCGAAAGCATACGTTTTTCTCCGGGCAAAAGGAGCACAAAATACATGAACCGGCCGTGACTGAAGAATATCAAGATAGCGTAAGGGGTTAGCGTATGAACAAAGAAGCGGTTTTGCAGACGAGTTTTTCGGGTCTAAACAAGGCGAGAAGCGGCAAGGTGCGCGATGTCTATGAGGTAGACGACAAATTATTGATTGTCGCCACCGACCGCATCTCGGCGTTTGACGTGATATTGGCGGACGGAGTTCCCGGCAAAGGCATCATCCTTACACAAATGTCCACGTTCTGGTTCGACCTGGTAAAAGATATCGTTCCCAACCACCTCGTCGCGACCGATGTCGACGAATATCCGCAAGTCTGCAAACCGCATGCTGACGGGCTCAGGGGACGCAGCATGCTGGTAAAGAAAGCCGAGCCGTTGCCGGTCGAATGTATCGTGCGCGGCTATATCGCCGGCTCGGCCTGGAACGAATATAAGGCGAGCGGCACGGTCTGCGGGATAGAACTTCCCGAAGGATTGGTCGAGTCCGATAAGTTCCCGGAGCCGCTATTCACGCCGTCGACGAAAGCGGAGATAGGCGACCACGATGAGAATATCTCTTTCGAGCAGATGAAGTCTATCGTCGGTGACGAAATGGGACAGCGCCTCAGCGATATCAGCATAGCCGTTTATAAGCGGGCCGCCGAGTGGGCGCTCAGCCGTGGGATAATCCTGGCCGACACCAAGTTCGAGTTCGGCATCGCCGACGGCGAACTCATCCTTATCGATGAGATATTTACGCCGGACTCTTCCCGTTTCTGGCTGACGCGCGAGTATGAGGCGGGTAGGGGCCAGGAGAGCCTCGACAAACAGTTCGTCCGTGATTACCTCCTAACTACCGGTTGGGACAAGACACCGCCGCCGCCGAGCCTTCCCGAAGAAGTGGTCAATCAGACTAGGGAGCGCTATTTGGAAGCGTACCGGATTATAACCGGCAAAGAGCTTGAGCCGGCATAGCCTCCTCGTCGAGGTAGACGATGTAGGATTAAAGACTTGAACCACTACTAATTGAGCCGCTATTAATATATTTAATGTTAGCCAACCCGAGGTATGCGCTATGAGCACAACTAGAAAAATCCCGCGCTGCATGAGCACGCAGCACCCCGATAACGTCACCGCGCCCTTCTTCGCAGCCGACGCGATTCTCGGCGGGGAGGACGAGATAAAAGAGGCGTATTATGCCTATTCTCATCTCGGGTGCGATGAACAGATGTGGGATTGTGAGGGAAAAGAGGTCGACAACTACGTCGTAAGGAAGCTCCTCACCCGCTACAAAGAGTACTTCATCGACAACAAGTTGGGGGAGGACGTCTTTCTGACGCTGCGCGTGCCCAACCCGACCGTCGAGCGCGAAGAGGCCAAAGTCTTGCTCGAGACGCTCGAGGGCATACCGCGAGCCTTCGATACGGCCAGGGCGCTAAGCCTCGATAGCCCGGCTCCCGTCTTCGAAGTCATCTTGCCGATGACGACGTCGGCGCGCTGCCTTTACCGCATTTACGTATACTACCGGGATTTCGTCGCGGGCAAGCAGGACAAACTTTTCTGCGAGGGCGATGTCAGTATCGCCGATTGGATAGGCGGCTTCGAGCCGCACGAAGTACACGTCATCCCGCTTATGGAGAACAAGGAAGGGATGCTCAACGCGCACAATATCGTCGAGGAATACGTCTCCAAGGTGCGGCCGCCATACCAGCGGGTCTTCCTGGCGCGTTCCGACCCGGCGATGAATTACGGCCTAGTAAGTTCGGTGCTCTTAAACAAGATAGCGCTCCAGCGACTCCATCGTCTTTCGAAGAATATCGGGGTCGAGATATATCCCATTATCGGTGTGGGTTCGGCGCCGTTTCGCGGCAACCTGAAACCCACAAATGTGATGAATTGTCTCGAGGAATACCCGAGCGTGCAGACCTTCACCGTGCAGTCGGCGTTTAAGTACGATTACCCGGAGCGCGAGGTCATGAGCGCAATAGATACCATCAAAGCGTGGGAGCGCAAGGACCCGACCGAAGTCGACGAGGCCGCTTGTTTGCGCGTCATGGACAAGCTCTCCAGGGAATATACGCGCCAGGTGGAATTGTTGGCGCCGCTTATCAACACGGTGGCGAAGTATGTGCCCGCGCGGCGCAAAAGGAAGCTCCATGTCGGTCTTTTTGGATACTCCCGAAGTGTGGGCTCGGTTTCGTTACCGCGCGTGATAAGTTTCTGCGCGTCGCTCTATTCGATAGGCCTGCCGCCCGAGCTACTTGCGCTCAACGCACTGACCGATGACGACCGGGCATGCCTTAAGTCGGCCTACCTTCATTTCGAGGATGACCTGCGCGACGCCATGGCATACTTCAACGAGGATGTCCTTGATATCTTGCCTGGCGACCTTGGCGACAAGATTCGCCGCGATATCGTCGATTATGAGGTAAACCGGCAGCACCGGGAGATAACCTCGAGGATTATCGAAAACATCAAAGAGCAAAGATTCGCCAATATCCAAGAACAAGTCGTTGAGGCGGCGTGGACCAGGCGTTTCTTAGGATAACAGCCGGCCGCTCTACGTGCCGGCCGGCGGCCCCCTGTGCAAGGAGACTAAAGCATAGACCCACCACTTTCCAGCCCATCTTTTTTGCGCTTGTGCATATGAAACCGGTGCTGATTTCGATATAATTAGGGTATTCTCGAAAGTCGGTGACCGGGGTTAAAAGAAATTTTGTTAGCTTAAGTGAACTAAATACGAACACGTTTTATTACTTCATAGGCAGTCTTGTCTTCGGCAGCCTGCTCGCCCTGGCCGTCGTCTATCTCGGTACATACTTCTTCGACCTGGAGGCCGGCTACTTCTTTTTCTTCTTGCTTGCCGCCTCGGCGACGGCCACGATTTTTGTGGCGCTTATTCTCTTCAGATTCATGAGCCAGTCCGAGCATTTTAGGGCGAAGCAATCGTACCACGTCCTCGAAATCACGCGAAAAACCCTGCCGCACCTGAGAAAAGGCTTGAGTATCGAGTCGGCGTCACAGGTCGTCGAGATAGTCTTCAACTACACCGACGCGGTTGCGGTCTCGATAACCGACCGGACGACGATTCTGGCGTTTCACGGTGTCGGCAAAGACCATCACCTGCCGGGTAAGCCGATTCTAACCCGCGCGACCAAAGAGTCGATAGAGACCAATGCGACGCGGATTCTCGGTTCGAAAGCGGAAATCGGGTGCCCGGTCGTCAATTGCCAGCTGAAAGCGGCGGTGGTGGTGCCGCTTACGCAGATGGGAAAAGCGATAGGTTCTCTAAAATTTTATTATAACAACCCGTCGAAGCTGACGGAGAGCAGGATAGCGCTGGCCGAGGGCCTTGCGCAACTGCTGAGTACCCAGATAGAGCTCTCCGAACTCGACCGGCAGACCGAGCTCGCGTACCATGCTGAGCTGAGGGCGTTGCAGGCGCAAATAAACCCGCACTTTCTATTCAACACCCTCAACACCATCACGGCTTTTATCCGGACCGACCCGCAGAAGGCCCGCAAGCTGCTCATCCAGTTTTCGGACTTCTTCCGCAAGTCTCTGGAGTGGAAAGAGGGCTTCATCACGCTTGCGCAGGAACTCGACTATATCGCAACCTATCTGGTGCTGGAGAAGGCGCGGTTCGGCGAGCGCCTCAATATAAGTTTCGATATCGACCACGAGGCCCAGACCTGCATTCTACCGGGTCTGACCATCCAGCCTATCGTTGAAAACTCCATCAAGCACGGTTTCTGTGAAGAAAAGCCATTGGAGATTGAGCTAAAAGTCAAAATTGTCGATGATAATCTACAGATAACCGTCATCGACAACGGCAAAGGGATTGCTGAAGAAGAGCTAGACCAGGTGTTAAATATTGGTTATGGTAAGGGTATCGGGATTGGTCTAAGCAATGTCAACGAACGCCTGAAGGGCCTTTACGGGGAAGACCACCAGATAACGCTCGAAAGCCGGCCCGGCGCGGGCACGACGGTTCACGTAAATATTCCCGTATCCAGGAGCGAAGAACATGAAGTTGAAAACACTTATAGTCGATGATGAGGCGCCGGCGCGCTCCGAGCTCCGGTATATGCTCGAGAAAGCGCCGGATGTTCATGTAGTCGGTGAGGCGACAAACGCGAGCGAAGCTCTGGAGTTGATTCGCGCCTTAAACTACGACCTCGTCTTCATAGACATACAGATGCCGGGCCTAAGCGGGCTCGATGTCGTTGCTGCCCTGAAGGATTTGGAGCAGCTGCCGGACGTCGTCTTCGTGACCGCGTACGGGGAGTACGCCGTCCAAGCCTTTGAGCTGGATGCCGTCGACTACCTGGTCAAACCGATAGACGAAGACCGTCTGATGAAAGCCATCAGCAAGGTGACCAAGCACCGTGAGACCAGGCCGGCGCCGCAAGCCCCGGCCAAAGCCGAGCCGGTCATCGAGATAGAGAGAATACCGGTCGAGAGCAAAGGCAAGACGCTTCTCTTGACACTCCAGGACGTAGTCTATATATCGAGCAGAAACGATATCGTCTTCGTGCACACGCAGGACAACACGTACATAACCAAATTTACCCTTAAGACCCTGGAGGATCGCTTGAAGAACAAGTCTTTCCTGCGGGTCCACCGCAGCTACATAGTCAATCTTGCGCACGTCATCGAGATCGTGCCGATGTACGGGCGAAGCTATATTCTAAAGGTTCGCAGCACCCAAAAGAACGAGATCCCGGTAAGCCGCAGGCGGGGTCAAAAGCTCAAAGCTATGCTCGGCATGTAACGGCCAATGTGCCGAAAATGCACGTGGAATCGCTTGCTAACTTTTTCGCTTACTCCAAGAATGATGCGCTCACCTCTAAAATCGACCGTTTGCTAAATCATTGTTGCCGTGTATGAAATCATCAGTATAAACTTAAGGCTTAACACGGTCATTTGTGGGGCGCATAAACCGGTTGAACAAAATACGTAACAATGTTGCAGTTTTGTTACGTATACGTATTAGCACGTATAGCTTACACGGGACGCAGGCCTCGAAAGCGACTTAGAGTTATCCGAAACCGTTTAATCCTATATTTTAACGCTCGCGGGTCGATTCGAACCGTTTACCAATTTAAAGTTGCTGTTGCTTGAAGCTTGGCCTATCTTTAAGGATTGCTTCAAATGGCTTGACTGGTGTGCGGGTTTGAGCTATATTATTACATGGTTTGTAGTTACTGTTACGTACTGTTACAAACCATGGAACCCTGAAGAAACCATGACGAGCGCGTCCTACGAGGACCCCTGACGCATGTCTGTATGTAGTCCTTGGCTGCGCGCACTGTTGCGGCAACCAAGTTAAAAATTAACATACTCATGTTAATAGCAAGACAATCGATTTCCTCCGGCCCCATAGCGGAGGGTTGAAGACTTAGGCTAAAAACAATAGGTAGGAGCACCAAGGAGGTTGTATGGGAGCAAAAGAAAAGTACGAACCGCGTTCAATGGACCCGACCAAGTTCAAGGATTATCAGATAGCTCAGGAAGCTGAGAAACATCTGCCGACGACTGAGGAATGGATTGACAAGCTGGGGCTCGAGAAAGAGGAGATGATTCCCTACGGGAAGACTCCGAGACTCGACTTCATCAAAATCATGAATCGGCTCAAAGACAAGCCGGACGGAAAGTACATCGAAGTTACCGCCATCACCCCAACCCCTCTCGGCGAGGGTAAAACCACGGTATCCATGGGTCTCGTTCAAGGCCTCGGCGTGAAGGGTATCAATGTGGGTGGCGCGCTTCGCCAGCCATCGGGCGGCCCGACGATGAACGTTAAGGGTACGGCGGCCGGCGGCGGCAATGCCCTGCTAATCCCGATGACCGAGTTCTCGCTCGGTCTTACCGGTGACATCAACGACATAATGAACGCACATAACCTCGCCATGGTCGCGCTTACCTCGCGCTACCAGCACGAGTGCAACTACACCGACGAGGAGCTCACCAGGCGCGGTCTAAAACGCCTCGACATCGACCCGAAAAACGTCGAGATGGGCTGGATCATCGACTTCTGCGCGCAGGCGCTTCGCAATATCACAATCGGCCTTGGCGGCAAGAAAGACGGCTATCCGATGTCATCGCGGTTTGGTATCGCGGTCGGTTCCGAGCTGATGGCGATTCTCGCCGTCTCTAAAGACCTGGCCGACATGCGCGACCGCCTGGGCAAGATCACCGTCGCTTACGACCGGACGGGCAAGCCTATCACCACATCCGACCTCGATGTAGCCGGCGCCATGACGGCGTGGATGCGTAATACCATCAACCCGACGCTCTGTTACTCGGTCGAGGGCCAGCCGGTCCTAATCCACGCGGGCCCGTTCGCAAATATCGCCATCGGACAGAACTCGATTATCTCCGACCGTTTGGCGCTGAAACTCTTTGATTACACCGTAACCGAGTCCGGCTTCGCCGCCGACATCGGCTTCGAGAAGTTCTGGAACGTCAAGTGCCGCCTCAGCGGTAATGTCCCGAATGTCTCCGTTATCGTTGCGACCATCAGGGCGATGAAGATGCACGGAGGCGGCCCGAAAGTCGTGCCGGGACGCCCGCTCCCTGATGAGTACACCAGAGAGAATCTCGACTTGGTCGAAAAGGGCTTCGAGAACCTGCGCCACATGGTAGGCGTCGTCAAGAAGTCGGGTATCGTCCCGGTCGTCTGCGTAAACGCGTTCTACACCGACACCCAGGCCGAGACCGACCTGGTCAAGAAACTCTGCGACGAGATAGGTGTTCGTTGCGCGAGGTCCGATCACTGGATGTATGGCGGCGAGGGCGCGGCCGAGCTGGCGGACACCGTCATGGATGCCGCCAACGAGCCATCCAACTACAAACCGCTTTATCCGCTGGAGATGCCGCTGCGCCAGCGTGTTGAGATGATCGCTAAGGAAGTCTACGGAGCGGACGGCGTTAGCTTCTCACCGGTTGCCGAGGAGAAAGCGAAGCGCTTCGAGTCAGACCCGCAGTTCGCGGACTACCAGACCATGATGGTCAAGACGCACCTGAGCCTCTCGCACGACCCGACTCTCAAGGGTGTGCCGAAGGGCTGGACGTTGCCCATTCGCGACATCCTGGTCTACAGCGGTGCGAAGTTCCTCTGCCCGATGGCGGGCGACATCAGCCTGATGCCTGGAACCGCATCCGACCCGGCTTACAGAAGAGTCGACGTCGACGTAGAGACCGGCGAGGTCAAGGGATTGTTCTAGGAGCAAATTTTACGCTAGAGCAAATGTAGCTTGTAGCTTGTAGCTTGTAGCTTGGGCGGGCTTATGAAGGCCCGCCCAAGCAAAACTTGTAGCCGGGTCAAGGTTTTCATGTTAATAGCCGCACTCAAGCGCGGCCTGAGCTGTGACAGGAGCTTTGCGAAAGAGCTTGAATCCAGCGGAAGAAAGTCGGTAAGTTTCAATATGCCTAAGGTTTATTTCTACCCCGACAACAGAGAAGTCGAAGTAGAAGAAGGGGAAAACATCATCCGGGCGGCGATGCTGGCCGGGGTTCATATAAATGCATCATGTGGCGGAACGGGCACCTGCGGAAAGTGTCGTGTCGTCGTCGACAAGGGTGAGACAATCAAACATGCGACCGCGAAGCTCACACCCGAGCAAGTCGAGCAGGGCTACGTGCTGGCATGCACTACGCAGGTCAAAAGTGACATAGAAGTGCGCATACCGGTCGAGACCCAGATGGGCGATAGCAGGGCGGCTTTAGAGAGAGAGCACCGGCCGGTTAGCCGTGGGTCGGTTTTGACGAGCAAAGATCTGAGCGAGCTTTTCGGCGATTTCGAATTAGAACCCGCGACGCACAGGTACTACATCGAAATCGCGCCGCCGACACTCGAAGACAACCTCAGCGACCTCGAACGACTCAAGCGTGAGCTGACGCGCACCCATAAGGTCGGCGAATTCACGGTCGATCTCGATTGCCTGCGCCAGATGGCGGTAAGGCTTCGCGAAGCCGACTGGAAGGTCACCGCGACTATCATGGAGGGCGCCGACGGCGAATGCCCGCGTCTTATCCGGCTCGATTCGGGCGACCGCGTGCAAACGCATTACGGACTGGCGGTCGACATCGGCACCACCTCGGTCTATGTCGAGCTTATCGACCTCAATACCAGGGAATCGCTTGGAAGGGTGTCTGAATATAACGCCCAGGTCAGCAGTGGCGAAGATATAATATCGCGCATCGTCTATTCACTCAAGAACGACGGGCTCGAGAGATTGCAGTCGCTGGTAGTCCAAACGATTAATGGTCTTATAGACAGGCTCCTTGATAAAACAGGCGTTCAGCGGGATGACATCGTCTACATGGTCGCCGCCGGCAACACGACGATGGTCCATCTCTTCTACGGAATCAACGCTCGCTACATTCGCGAGGAACCTTATATCCCGACGGTCAACTTTACCCCCACAGTTAAAGCGTCCAATCTCGGCGTAAAGATCGCCGACGGCGCCCGCATCTATTGCATCCCGGGACGGGCGAGCTACGTGGGCGGCGACATCACCTCGGGCCTTTTGGCCTCGGGCGTGTATAAAACGGATAAACTCACCCTCTATATAGATGTCGGCACCAACGGCGAGATGGCGCTGGGCAATGCCGAGTGGCTGCTATCTTGCGCGTGCTCGGCGGGCCCCGCTTTCGAGGGCGGCTCGGTAAAGCACGGCATGCGTGCGGTAAAAGGCGCGATAGAGACCGTCCGCATCAGCACCGAGACGCTTGAGCCCATGATTTTGACGATCGGCCAGACCAAGCCGAAGGGTGTCTGCGGCTCGGGCCTGATTGACGCACTGGCGGAACTCTTCTTGACCGGCATCATCGACGAAAGAGGAAAGTTCAAGCTCGAGCTTGGGCACCCGAGAATACGCGAAGGCGGAGGCCAGGGCGAGTACGTGCTTGTCTGGGCCGACGAGTCGGCGACGAAAGAGGATATCGTGATCACCGAGGCCGACATCGACAACCTCATCCGCACCAAGGGCGCGATTTACGCCGGCATCACGACGCTTCTAGATTCGATGCAGATGCCGGTCGAAGCGATAGAGCGGGTCTATATCGCCGGCGGCTTCGGGCGCTACCTGGAGCTTGACCAAGCGATTACCATCGGGCTTTTACCCGAGTTTTCTGAGGATAAAGTGATGTACGTGGGCAACGGCTCTCTGATGGGCGCGCATTTAGTACTCCTGTCGCAGTCCGCGCGCCGTTCGGCTAAGGATATCGCGCAACGGATGACGTATCTGGAGCTGAGCACACACCCCGGCTTCATGGATAATTACGTCTCGGCGCTGTTTCTGCCGCACACCGATATCGGCGCGTTTCCGTTGGTAGCGCAAAGAGTGAAAGAGCGTAGCGGCGTCTATGGCAGCCGGGATGTTCGCTAAGGGCTTGGTTGTTGATATTTGGATTTAGAGCTCTTAATCTCAAGTTGAGGCCGCAGAAATTGGTAGAGAATACCAGCGGGTGGAGTTTTAATTTAGCTGTATGTGTAGCAAGTGGAAGGTGTTAAGTTTTGAGCTTTACAATCGCGGTCGCCGGTAAGGGCGGCACAGGAAAGACGACATTGACGAGCATGATCATCGGTCATCTCCTGCGAACGGGGAAGACGCCGGTATTTGCCGTCGACGCGGACGCTAATATAAATCTAAACGAGCAGCTCGGCGTAGAGGTCGATTCGACCATCGGCGGGATGCGCGAGGAATTAAAGGTCAAGATCGGGGCCAACGAGGTTCCGGCCGGCATGACCAAAGATATGTACATGGAATATTTGCTCCAGGATACCGTGGTCGAAAGTTCCGGATTCGACCTTCTTGTCATGGGTCGCCCGGAGGGGCCCGGATGCTATTGTGCCGCTAACAACATGCTCAGGCGCTACATCGAAATACTCGCGAAGAACTACCCGTATGTAGTCATCGATAACGAAGCCGGAATGGAGCACTTGAGCCGTCGCACGACCCAGAAGATAGACCTGTTGCTCCTGGTCTCCGAGCCGAGCCCGATTGGGATTATGACTGCGGCCCGGATTCGCGATCTCGCTAAAGAGATGGAAGTAAGCGTCAAGCAAGTCGGTCTCATTATCAATAGAGTCAATGGGGAACTACCCGCCAGTCTTGCAGAAGAGGCGGAGAACCGAGGTCTGGAAGTGCTGGGAACGGTCCCGCTCGACGACAGCGTCTTCGAGCATGCGCTCAACCATATTCCGGCGGTTAAGCTTCCTGAAAGTTCGCCTGCGGTTCAGGCAATAGATAATATACTTGGCAAGTTGGACATTTAACCAAGGAGGAATGTGAATGACGGCTAAAATTATTGATGGTAAAGCGATATCGGCCCAGATTCGGGCTGAGCTTGTCGAAGAGGTCAAGAAGCTCCAAGCGGAAACCGGTGTTACCCCGGGTCTCGCTGTGGTTCTGGTCGGCGAGGACCCGGCTTCCAAGGTCTATGTCGGCCAAAAGGAGAAAGCTTGCGAAGAGCTCGGACTAGTCTCGAAGAAGTTTGTTCTTTCGGTAGACACATCCGAGCAAGAGCTGCTCGACCTCGTTGCGAAGTTAAACAACGACCCGGAAGTCGATGGTATCCTGGTTCAGTTGCCGCTGCCTAAGCAGATAGACGAGAACAAAGTCATTGCGGCTATCGACCCCGACAAAGATGTCGACGGGTTCCATCCGGTAAACGTCGGTCGTTTAGTAATAGGAACAGCGGGCTTTAAGCCTTGCACTCCGTATGGCGTTATCCACCTGCTAAAAAGGTCTAACGTTCAGCTTGCGGGCGCCGAGGCTGTTGTCGTGGGCCGGAGCAATATCGTCGGCAAGCCGGTCGCGCTGATGCTCCTGCAGGAGAGCGCTACCGTTACCGTCTGTCACTCGAAGACTAAAGACCTCGGCGAAGTATGCCGCCGCGCGGATGTGCTCGTCGTTGCGACGGGGCGCCCGAACATGATCACCGCGGATATGGTAAAAGACGGCGTAGTCGTAATCGACGTCGGTGTCAACCGCCTCGATACCGGCAAACTCTGCGGCGACGTCGATTTTGAGGCGGTCTCGCAGAAGGCTTCCGCTATTACCCCGGTTCCGGGTGGCGTAGGCCCGATGACCATTGCCATGTTGATGTACAACACGGTAAACTCAGCAAGACGCCGCGCCGGTGTTCCGGCTCTTGCATAGTGCCGGGCACGACCGGGTGCAAACCCGGTGCTTGTGCGGCATGGGTTGCGCACAACGTTAGCGTAATCAGCACCCGTGATGGGTGCGGTATATATAGACTATAAAAGGAAGTTTCAAAGAAGGGGGAGAACATATGGCAATTCAGGCACCGACTGAATCATACACCGGTAAGATCAGGGAATTAGTCTTGGGTTCCGATACCCAAGTGGCCGTCGGCGGCGAGAACACACTGCCGTTTTACGGATTTGAAGGCAACATTCCCAACGGGCCAAAAATCGCGATGGAGGTATTCGATACCGAGCCGGTTGGTTGGGCGGACGAACTTCAAGCGGTTATCGGCGATGTATGGGGAGACCCGGTCGCGTGGGCGAAGAAGTGCGAGAGCGAGTTTGGCGCGGACATGATATGTCTGCAGCTCGCCGGGACCGACCCGAATGGCGCCAACAGGAGCCCCGAGGAAGCGGTCGCGACCGTCAAGGCTGTTGTGGACGCGGTGAAGATTCCGGTAATCATCTATGGCAGCGGCAACGCGGACAAAGATAGTGAAGTGTTGAAAGCGGTAGCCGAGGCTACCCAGGGCAAAAATGTCGTCATCGGCCCGGCCGTTGAGGATAACTACAAATCAGTCGCCGCGGCGGCGATGGGCTTTAATGCGAAGGTAGCAGGCGAGACCCCAATCGACGTCAACATGGCTAAGCAGCTTAATATTCTCATGAGCAACCTCGGAGTTCCCGTCGAGAGCATTCTTATCGATCCGTCGACCGGCGCTCTCGGGTACGGTCTCGAGTACTGTTTCTCGGTCAACGAGCGTATCAAACTCGCCGCGCTGACCCAGAACGACAACATGCTCCAATCACCGACCATCAGCAACCTCGGCAAAGAGGTCTGGAAGGCCAAAGAGGCCAAAATCACGCAGGCAGAGGCGCCGCAGTGGGGCGACCAGAAGAAGCGCGGCATCATCTGGGAGACGCTGACCGCTATCTCCGTCATGATGGCCGGCGCGGACCTGCTCATTATGAGACATCCGGAGTCGGTCAAGCTCATCAAGCAGACCATCGCTGAGCTTATGGCTTAAGATAGCAGGCATTATTTAAGGAAACACGTGGCCGACCGAAGTCGGGCCGCAAGATCACTAGATCGAAAGTAAGGAGAGACTATGTCAGACAAGATCAGAAGCGTGGATCCGGCAACGATAGAGATGCTGGAGAAAATCGGCGACATGTCGACCATGTTCAGCCGAGCTGAGGAGATGAAGGCTTGTACCTTCGGCTCCGAAGGCAGCTGCTGCCGGGTTTGCGCCATGGGCCCATGCCGCCTCGGCGGGAAGAGCAAAAACGGCAGGGAAAAAACAGGTGTTTGCGGTGCGACGATGCACACCGTTGCCGCCCGCAATCTCGCGCGTTCCGTTGCCGCCGGTGCGTCCGCACATGCGGACCATGGTCGCGCAGTAGCCATGACGTTCCTCGCTGCCGCTAAAGGTGAGGCTCCGGGCTACGGCATAAAAGACGAAGCAAAGTTGATGGTGGTAGCCGGGCATTTCGGTATCGAGACCGAAGGCAAGACCGTCCAGGAAATCGCCATCGCTCTCGGCGAAGCCGCTCTCGCGGAGTACGGCAAACAAACCGGCACCCCGATGATGTATGTCAAACGTGCGACCGAGAAGCGTAAGAAAATATGGGAAGAACTCCAAATATTCCCGCGCGGGTTCGACCGCGAGGTCGTTCAGCTAATGCACCAAACGCACGCCGGAACCGACCAGGACGCCGAGCATATTCTGATGTCATCGGTTCGCTGTGCGTTGGCTGACGGTTGGGGCGGCTCCATGATGGCGACCGACCTTTCGGACATCATGTTCGGTACCCCGAAACCGCTTCGCGCTGAGGCGAATCTCGGTATCTTGAAAGAAAAAGAAGTAAACATCATCCTCCACGGTCACGAGCCGCTTCTCTCGGAGAAGATCGTTGATCTTGCGACCAGCCCGGAGATGATAGAGTATGCCAAGAGCAAGGGTGCCGAGGGCATTACGCTCGGCGGTATCTGCTGTACCGGTAACGAGGTCCTGATGCGTCGCGGCGTTGGCCCGGCCGGTAACGTTCTCCAGCAGGAGCTCGCTATCGCGACCGGCGTCGTCGATGCCATGATCGTCGACGTACAGTGCGTTTTCCAGGGTCTCGTCGAGGTCGCTGAGAAGTACCATACGAAAGTAATCACGACCAACGAGCGCGCGATGATGACCGGTGCGGAGCACATCCAGTTCGATGAGCACAACGCGATAGAGACTGCCAAGACCATCGTCAAGGCGGCTGTCGATAACTTCGCAAACCGCAAGGGCGATGTCTTCATCCCCGACCATAAGAAACCGATGATCGCCGGCTTCAGCCACGAGTACATCAAGTACATGCTCGGCGGCAAGTTCCGCGGCTCGTTCCGTCCGCTAAATGATGCCATCATCAGCGGTCGCATTCAGGGTGCGGTGGCCATCGTCGGGTGTAATAACCCGCGTACCACGCACGATGACTCGCACAGGTTCCTCGTCGAGGAGTTTATTAAACGCGATATCCTCGTCGTTATGACGGGTTGTGCCGCGCAAGGCGCCGCGAAAGCCGGCTACATGACGCCGGAGACGATGGAGATGGCGGGTCCGGGTCTCAAGGAGATCTGCGAGACCGTCGGTATCCCGCCGGTGCTCCACCTCGGCTCCTGCGTCGACAATAGCCGCATACTTACCGTCCTCAACGAGATCGTTACTGAAGGCGGCCTTGGCGAAGATGTGAATGACCTGCCGGCTGTCGGCCTGGCTCCCGAGTGGTATTCGGAGAAAGCGCTCACCATCGCACTCTACTGTGTCGCCAGCGGCGCGGATGTCATCTTCGGCGGCGTCGGGGCACCGTATCGCGCGAGCAGCGAGATGATGAGACTTACGACCGAGGGCTTTAAAGAGAAGTTCGGCGCGACGTTTGAATTCTACCCGACAAAAGAGGAGATTCTCGAAGCGACGATCGCAAAGATTCAAGCGAAGAGAAAAGCTCTAGGTATTGATACCCAGAAAGAAAGAGTCCTCTTCGATATGGAGATGAGGAGGGAACTGAATGTCTAAGATTATTGCAACCTCAGCTATCAGGGGCGCGCACGAAACCGTTAATCTCGCGGAAGCGAAGATTAAAGAGGCCATCGATTCTAAAGGCGCGAATCAAGAAGTAGCCTTCCCCAACACCGGCTACTTCCTCCCGGTCATCTATGCGTTGACCGGCGAGAAAGTCGAGAAGGTCTCCGATATGGAGAAGGTTCTCAAAATCGCGAAGGACCTCCTTCCCGAGGAGCCGAGCGAGAGCCTATGGCTCCCGTACCTCGGCGGTACTCTGGACGCTGGTATCGCGACGCTCTTCGGCGCCGAGATGATAATGGCGCTTCGCTACATCGGCATCGGTGACGCACCGGTGACCGACCTCTACGTCGGTGCCGCTGATGACGTCATCATGCGCGCCCGAGGCGTCGAGTTCGTCGATGGTTCCGCTCCGGGTTTTGCCGCGATAGTCGGCGCCGCCCCCAGCGTTGAGCAGGCCGTGGCTATGGCTCGCGACCTGCAGCAGAAGAACCTCTATACCTTTATCGCCGGCTCGACCGATGGCGTATGCTTCGCCGACCAGCTCGTAGAGGGCGGCGTAGAAATCGGTTGGGACACGCGTCTCGTCCCGTTCGACCCGCATGTCTACGGGCATATCTACTCGATTGGTTTTGCCACCAGGGCCGCTATGGCCTTCGGCGGTGTCCAGCCGGGCGATTATGAGAGAACACTTCGTTACAACAAGAACCGCGTCTTCGCGTTCGTCGTCGCACTCGGCGAAGTCGACCCGGTCAAATATGCAGCCGCCGCCGGCGC
>JAUXNY010000061.1 GCA_030682615.1 Candidatus Aquicultor sp.
ATACAAGCCGTATACGAGCGTTACGAAATGCCCATTCTTAAGCTGAGGAAAAGCGACTGCGTTGCTGTGGGTAAGTGTTTTCGCCGGATCCGGGTCGCTATGGAGTGCGGCGTGAAGTGAGTATTTTACCATCGCGGCGTCTGCCGTCGCCTCTACTCCCTTGCCCGATGAATCGCCAAGCGCGAGTGCCATAATTTCGTTTGCGAGCGGAACGAAGTCGTAAAAATCGCCGCCGACTACTGCCGCTTCGGTTGCGGAAGCATAAAATATGCCGATATCCGTCTGCTGTAGATTAGGTATTTTATCAGGTAAAAACCCTCGCTGCAGCACATCCGAGATGTACTGCTGCTCAATGAAGAGACTGACATTGTCGAGCGAGACAGATGCTTGCGCGCCTATCGACTCGAGGAGCACCATATCGTAATTAGTAAAGGTCCTGGCAGACATGCGAGTCGCAGCCCACAAGGTTCCCAAGATTCTGCCCCTCACTATCAGCGGGACGAGCGCGAATGAGCGTATGCCTTCGTCGGATAAAACCCTTAACGCCGCGGGCAGCGTATTACCGGGCGTGATAATAAGTGACCTCTCGGCACTAATGACCTCGCTAAAAATATCGGAACCGTGCCTGATGCTCTGAGTTGTCAAGCTTGCCGGCAGATTCCAGACGTACGGAAAACTAATCATGTGTTCATTCTCGTCAAAAATCGCGATACCCCCGGCGTCGCAAGAGAGAAGCTTGACGACGCTCTTAACTATCGTTGCGTAAAGCTCGTCCCTCTCCCGCACCAAAGATATGTCGAGGGCAGCTTTCTTGAGGGCCTCCAGGTCCTCAATGCGCTTGCGGATCTCACTCTCGGCTTTAACCCGTTCGCGCAAGTCGCGGCAGATTCAATGCCCAACCTGCTTCCCGTTGACCTCGGTTACCCGCCCCGTCTTCTCAACGGGGATAAGCGTGCCGTCTTTGCGGCGCAGGTGAAGGTCGCGAATCCCGTATATGCCGCCATCCCTCAGGTACATGGCGACGATCTCTTCCGCGCGCTCACGCTCTTCTATCGCGTGGATATCGTAGAAATCCTTTTGACGAATCTCATCAATAGTGTAACCGAGCAGCTCGAGACCCCAGGGGTTCATGTCGAGAATTCTGAGGTTCTCGATATCGAAGATGTACATCGTGTCTACTGCGGTATCGAAGACGGCTTCCCTGGCTTTTATGGTCTCGTCTAGGGTAAACCTACCTATCATCATGCCGTTATCATCGCTCACGTTTTTGTGATTCACACTTTCACCTTGCCGTTTTGATTACATTCTTACCCTTATTCGAAGCGGTGAAAACAGCGCCCGGTCTTGCTGCAAGCGCCCGCACTGCCGCCGTTTCTTTGACTACGTGCTTTCGACGACATCGCCTTGGCTCCGACCGGTCCTACTCATCAGCATCGCTCTTCGCCACGATATGCCCGCTTAATTTGCAGGCCATCTTGACCGGTAGCGGTTCGTCGTCCTCAATCCATCTTCTCATTCGCTCTTGTTCGTCCAGAAGGTCTTTTCGCTGTTGCTCGATTAATGCCGCTTCGGCTCTTTCGCGATGAGCATCTTTGCTCTCATCGACGTCGGTCTTTTTCTTGGAATCCATCATCAATCACCCACTCAGAAAGTCAGCGTCATATCTATTATACAAAAACGCGCTGTGAAAAGCGCTCCTTTGCTGTCTCCAGGTGGTCCGCATGTCGTGGCGGTTTCATGGTGTACACGGTTTATCAATCAAGCATTCGAGCGTTTGCGTTAGGAACGACAACCTTCAATGATTGGTAAAGCGTTGCAGGTTTATGCGCTCAGTTGTAGAATACGTATCTAAACGGCTGCCCGTATCGGGACGAAGGAACATCGTACTATGCTTGGACGCACACACGAACTAGCTGCTGTTGGCGCTGTAATATCGACGGCTATCATCTTTCCCGTCGCTGACATGACGGTTGAGACGGCGATGGTGTCGTTGCTCGTCGCGTTGTTTGGCGGGCTAACGCCGGATATCGATAAACCCGGCAGCAAACTATGGGCGAATGTGCCGGCAGGAGGGTGCTTGTCTCGCCTGATAAACCCGTTCTTCGCCGGGGGTCATAGGCATCTGACGCATTCCTTATTGGGATTAGCTGTTTTTGGGGGGCTGATGCGTCTGCTGCTCAATGCACTGCCTCTAGGCGAGGCGATAGATATGACAATCGTCTTTATCAGCTTCATGGTTGCGTTTGCCTCGCACATAGCTACGGACATGCTGACAAAAGACGGCGTGCCGCTCCTCTTCCCCTTCCCGCTTCATTTTGGTTTTCCGCCCGTCGCATTCTTGCGGACGAAGACCAACGGCACCGTCGAAAACGTAATCGTGGTACCGGCCATAGTGCTGCTGGTCGGAGCGGTCGCCTATTATCACCGCGAAAATGCATTAGCTCTGCTTCAATTGTTCGGCGCAAGCTAGACTAAGATATCCAACGTAGCTCAGCCCTTTAGTTGATGGTCAGGGCGCTACGATTGTTCGATGGAAACTAGACTACTGCGTCCCCAAATACTCGTAAGCGTTATATATCATCTTGGCGGCTTCCGCCCGGGTTGCAAACGAATCCGGCATGAAGAGATTTCCCGGATAGCCGCGGACGAAATCGTAGTTGCGCGCGGTCATGATGTATGCTCGCGCCCAATGGCTCGTCTCGACGTCACCGAAATTCGTGCCCGATGAGTCAAGACTGATACCGCCCGCCGCCACAAGCATCTTGCATATCTCGGCGCGCGTGATGTTCGCTCCCGGCTTGAAGATACCGCCCGGATATCCCCCGATGACACCGTGCGCTTTGGCTGTCTCGATGTAATCGTAAGCCCAGTGGCCGGAATCAACGTCCGTGAACGAGCCGGTAGCGGGCCGCGTCAGAGACCACTCGGAAGCTTGGCAGACCATCTTTGCAAACTCCGCTCTGGTGACATTGTTTTTCGGCTTGAAGGTTCCGTCGCTATAGCCGCCAAGGACCTCGTATTCGACGAGGAATAGCAGCTCCGGCGCGAACCAATCACCAGGATAGACATCTTTAAATCCGGCGACCGGCGCTTTCGAGCTGGTGCCTAGCACTAGGTCTTTACCAGGCATCGTCGGGCCGGAATCGGAGGTCCATAGGTATTCGTTGCCCTGTTGGTCGAGAACAGAGATCATGCTCAGGGTGTAGGTGCCGGTACTCTGGTCGATTGGGACATAGAGGTCCGCCTCCAGTTGGCCGGTCTTCGGGTTATAGAGCAAAAACGCTTGTAAAGAATTCCAAGCGTTACTCCATAGGACTTGCGCCGAGGCTAATCCCGATTCGGAATCCGCCGCTTTTATCGATAAGCTGACCTTGCCGCCGGGGTTTGTTTGCGTGTTTGGGATGCTTAAAGAGGCAAATGTGGGAGCGGTGATGTCGGGACTCGGGTTGCTGATAGTGATATTGCCCGCGCTGAGATCGACTTCGTCCCCGGTCGCCGCGAATATGTTTGAAGAGGTGTCGAGGATTTCAATGTAGACCGGTTTCCAGACGCCGGGCGGGTCGTAGCGGTCGACCGTGAAGCTCCCGGTGAGGTTGCCGCCGGCGTAGTCGAGGAAAACATATCGGACTATGCCTGTGGCGGGCGACTCAAAGCCGACTACGCCGCTGCTAAGGCCTACATCATCGGTGGCTGTTACTGTGACCGAAATAACAGACCCCGGCGAGCTGGCGGACGGCGAGACATTTATGGTTTGAAATTTCGGGTCTTGGAGGTCGACGGCGAGCGCAGACCCGAGCAAAACCGTGAACAATAAGCTGATTACCATGGTAAAAACGATACCGCCGCGGACAGTTGCTCCTGTTTTAGTGCGTCGCGTGCTCATATATCCCCTCCAACTCTACATTAGGCGCGCTCGCGGTCGTCGTCCCGCTTATCGTATCGCAGGCGCGCGGTTTTAGCGAGGGTCCGAGTTGGGTTGGTTGGGCTTGCGGATAAACAGGCGCGTCGGCTGTTGTGAAATCCGGTTTTTGATAGTATTATGTTTGGTGTCGACAATAGGATACGGGGATATAGCTCAGTTGGGAGAGCGCTGCGTTCGCAATGCAGAGGTCAGGGGTTCGAGTCCCCTTATCTCCACAAGACTTGAGTATCAGTCGTTTTGGGCCATTTGGATATCATTTCAAATGGCTCTTTTAGCTGGTAGGCGACTATTTCACGGTTAGCCAAGACCAGGTTCGAAGATACAATTGAGAGCAGCTCCTTCTTCTCTTGAGCAGATCCCGCTATAAAGTCCTGACGTGCAGAATTGGCTTGGTTTAGTAGCCGTTCGATGAGTTCGAAGGTTTGTGTTTTGTTTTGGCTCAGATGCTTCATTTGCTGTTCAAGCTTGATGCTTTCTTGCACGTATTCGCCGGATAGCTCTTCGTAGAGTTCGTCTCGTACTTTGCCGGAGAGATATTTCTTAAGCAGCTCTTTCTCGTCGGTCTTTATCTTTTTCAATCTGCTTTCGATGTTGGTTCTCATCGTTGCTATGCGCGTGAGCTCTTGTTCTTCGGTCTCTTTGACCGCCTCGATGATGATATCTAGCATCTCCTGATCGTGCTCTAGGCTCTCAAAGATAGATGCTATCTCTCGCTCAAGAGCTTCTTCTCGGATATATGGTTGCGAGCAGTTTCCTTTGGATTTTGTGCAGCGATAATAGGTATGTCCCTTCTGGACCTCGGCGGTGATGGAGCAACCACACTCAGAACACGTCAGGAAGCCTCTGAGCGCAAATTCTCGGGCGACCTGGTTCTTGTTTAAGCTCTTAGCCTTGAACATGGTTTGGACCGCGTCAAAGAGCGCTTTGGTTATGAGGGGCTTGTGTTTTCCGGGGTAGAGTTTTCCTTTGTAGAGCATCGCGCCATAGTAGAAGGGGTTTTTAAGGATCGTCTCGATACCATTTGGCCAGATGCGGTTGTCTTTCTTGTTTCTAAATCCCTGCTCAAAGAGCTTGCTCGCGATGGTTCTCATCGAATAGCTGCCGGTAGCATAGAGCTCAAAGATCTGCTTTACATAGAAGCAGCGCGCCTCATCGACCTCGACTGTTCTGGTGTTTCTGTCATTTCTGTAACCAAGAGGGGCTTCAAGGGGCCAGTAGCCTTGTTTGACCTTCTCCAGCAGCCCTCGCTTAATATCTAGCGCCTGGTTTTCAACCTGGAAGCTCGCAAAGCTAATCATCATATCGAGAAGGAGCATCCCTTGAGGAGAGGTGTCGATTCTGCCGCCCTCGCTAAAGATGAGGACCACGCCGAGCTTTGTGATCAATTCCTTTATGGCGAGTAGATCCCCGTGATTTCTTGAGAGGCGGTCGGGCTTGTAGCAGAAGATGATCCTGACATCGTTTTCTTTGATGAAGGCGACCATGTCGTTGAATTTCTTGCGGCCTTCTTTTCTGGCTGAGGCAGATTCGACGAACTCGGCGGCGACTCTGTGTTTATGCTGAATTGCCAGGGCTCGAAGCGCTTTGACTTGCGAGGGAATGGAGAAGCCCTCTTGTTCCTGCTCTATTGATGATACCCGCGCGTAGATTACTGCTTGTTTCATGGTTGCCCCTCTAAAATGGGAAGCCGCTATCTGGATTCATCTTACCCCGCACAACCTCACTGAAGTCAAGCCCTTTAGCCTCAAGCTGGTTATGATAAAGCACACCGGCACGATAAATAACTTCGCCCAACTCCATGTTTTCATAGCCCCTAATAGCAGCAAAGGAGCTTGTATATGCGCCAAACATGCGGACGATTCGCTCTTCATCTACGGCTCGTTTTTTTGCTCTCACTGGTTCGCAAGGTTTTCCGACAAAGCCGGCATTTCTCCGCAGATCCACCCAACGCGGATCAGTGGGCCATCGCGATTTTTGCTTGTTCTTTGTCGGCTTCTTAAGTTCCAGCCACTCCAAACCATATACCCATATGCCGCTTAGTTGCTCTAGCGCCTCGCTTGTGTAATCAACATTCAGATTCTTAAGAGCTTGTCTTCGAAGTTGAACCTCAAGCCGCCAGATCGGCTTTTCAGGATTAAAGTGGGGATTTTGCTTCCATACATCAATCATCCAAAGCTTGTTGCTATGACGGATCTCTTCGCCTTTGTTGTATAGTCGCACCACCATTTCATTTTTCCCGAAGCGGAAATAGTTGGGCTCATCGGGCTCAAGGTAGACACCGCGCTTTTTTGCTTTGCAGACGAAATGTTTTAGATCACTAAGCTTTGGCTCCCAGCCTTGAAAATCTACGCAGATATCAAGACGTTTTACAGTTGCTCTTCTTTCGCTTGGGTCGCCCCGAAGGTCCGCGACTACACCCGCTAGTTCTTCGAGCACTTTATGGATTCCAAGCTCATAGATTGAAATGCTTTTAACCCGAACGCCTATCATAGACATTTTTTCTGAAACGCATATCTTCAGGTCAAAATGCACGCCGTTTAAGAGGTATTGGAAGAATCCTGCACCATGTGAGAGGACGTGGAACCGGTGGGATCCAAACACGACTTCAGAGCGTCTGTTATTATTGAGAGCTGCATCGGCTTTTGCATCTACAAGTGCTTCCATGACCGGATAACTTATTCTCGTTTTACCATATGTAAGTTCTAGGGTGTCAATTGCAGAAGAGATAATATTAAGCATCTCTACCTGCTTGTATGTTCTTATCTATTGCACTTCTGGGGTACTGTGGTACTAGGTCCGTACCCCCGCCCAGACGCCACTTATCCGCCACTTTAGCACAGCTATCGCTGTGCTCTTTGGTGGGGAACGTGGGATCTGGGCTCCTGGGTGGGTCTTCTTCCGGAATGTATGGTTTAGGGGTTTGAGCCAAAGCCGGCATTTGAGCATCAGAGCGGCTCTTCACTAGGCGGCGACCATAGGAGGAGAGGACAAAAAGAAGGGCTTCAGTCTCGGCGTCGCTGAAAGGGCGACCCTCGCGCCTTTCGAAGTATGCTCTTGTTTTTGAGATGAGCCCTTGACTAAACTGCAATGAAAAACCCTCCTGTTAAATTCAGGAGGATTATGACATGCGCGCCCTTTTCTAAGGTGACAATTTAAGACCGCAAATTGTCACTTAAGGGTTTCAAGCTGCTTTTTCACACGTTCTCGATTTTTTCTAACAAGTTTCTCTTTTTTAGCGAGCGCACTTTCAAAGTCTTTTCTGTTCTCGTTGAGGTTGTAGAGCTTGAGCGCGATCTCTTTGTCTGTTAGGCGCATGTTGTGATAAGCAAGACAGGCCGCAGCTATTCTGCTGTTCGTCGTTCTAAACACAGCGGGGAACTTCTTTCGGATAGCTTGTTTGAAGTTTTCAACGATCTCATCCTGAAGCGTCAGGGGACCGGCAATTGCTATCACGTAGTTTGGTAGTGCGTTATATATGCCACCAGTAAAGGTGGAGGGCAACATCGGCAGCTCGTCTGTGACCACGAACTCGGCGAGTTCGTCGGCGCCGATATCACCGAGCATTGAACTCAAACCAAATGTTTCTAGGGCTTCTTTTACTGTCATGTCACCGAGCATGTTTACCATGCCCTGTTTTAAGCCTTCTGCTATTGCCGGCCATAGCATTTCCCATACAGCTTTTGCTTTTTCATCCTTTGCCGCCGCCAGGATCTTTGCCAGCTCTTTTGAGCCCTTGTTAACGTCCTCGTCTTCGATATATGAGTTGGCAAAGTATGTGGTGATCTCGTCTTTTATTGCTTGGAGCTTGCCATTTGCAGCAAGCTTGTCCTTGTAGTTTGGATTCCACTCGTTCTCTAGCGGGTTGATCCGGTGTTTTTCACGCAGTTCACCGATGAGCATGATCAGCTCTTTGTTGGCGAGCATGAGAGTGCCGAGGGTAAGGAGGTGGTTGAGTTGTTTCTTAACCATTTAGAATCATCTTTCACAGCGAAGAATCATGGCATTTTGTCTAATAGTGCTTTGATGGAACACGTATATAGTTAGAGTAATCCTCGTAGTTTGTATAGCTATTAGAATATACAATCCCTCTCTTCTTTGGCCCCTCTATGCTACCACCAACAACTTCAATCAAATTGCCCTCTTTGTCAAAGAAGGCAAACCCATCACAATATTTAAATCTCCCAGACGCAACATCCTCGAGAACCTTATATTCATACATAACTTCGTTTCCTGATACTTTGTCACCAAGTACTTCGTACTGCATTTTAGGTCGTTCTTCTAAGATAGTTGCATCTACATAAAAATCAAGCTTAATGCCTTGTAAGCTCTCTTTTTTTGCAATTGTAGATACCATAGCGTAAGATATTTCACCTGGCTTAATCCACTCCGGTATAGGTTGCGGATCTATTAGTTCAAAAACAGCGATGCCGTTCTTAATTCCTTGAACATGCGTTGTTGATAGACCAATAGGCTTTTTTGACATGTTCTTAATGATGAATGGAATCCTGATAAGTACTTCCCCTTCAACAGCAAAGTCATTTTTCGTGTCAATTATACGATAATATACTACCTCGGGTTTTGCAGTTTGCGCCTCTACATAATTCTTTGTTTCATTTGTTGCACTACGTTTCTTACTAGTGATTGTAGCCTTTCTAGCTGTCGGAACATAAGCAATATTTAAGAGCACAAGAAAAACGACAGCTGCTATACCGTATGAGTACAAAACTTGTAAACGCGTCCTTTTTGCACCCCACAGAATAACTATCTTAGGACTAATCATTCCTAAAATAAGACCTAAAGTTGATACCAGAAAAAGAAGCAGAAATAGGTCATTCATGATTTCTCCCCCTAGCTGTGATTCCGGCTCAAACCGGCCACTTTTTGTGCATATCAGAATCGATGGCCGATATCGTCGGAATACACACTAGCCTATAGAACTGATCCACCATATATAATTACCATTGTATTATACAACAACCACGAACCAGCCTATGCCTACTAAAACAACCGATTGCTTTTTTGCTTACTGCCGTGCAGCATAATAATCCTTAAGAACTACTTCTTCTTTCTCAGGATGCCCATGATTAGTCTCTCAAACTTTTGTCGATAATAATAACAGCGGACGATCCACACTAACGCGGGAAGGAGGAAAAGCAATGATCAGACTAGATTGTGAATATCTAGACGAGGTGCCACGCTATAAGCCAACAGAAATTGGCGGTTTAGCTGAAAATAACTCACTGGATATTGAATGTTGCCATCCAGAAGAAATCTGGAGGCTAGGCAAATTAAAGTGCTCGGATACATGTCCAAGATTTGAGTCATCCAAAGAGTATTCCCCTTAAAGCACGATGGCTTCTGAAACAAATCTATCTACACCTTTAAATGGTATAGCTCGTCATTATCAGCGTCAAAATAAGTTCGAAGATCGTCCGCCAACCTCCACACCGAAATTAGAATCCCTGGTAGAGACGCCGGGGGTTTTTGCTGTAACATCTTAAAATAGCTGCAGCTCTCGTTCGCCCAACGCTTTGTCTTTACGCCTAGCTTTGATATATTATGCTTGTGTTGTAATACCGCGACTATAGTCTTAAGCGACAAGGATGGAGGGATAGTTTATGAGTCAAGAGCAAGGCGTGAATAGCACTGTTCCCGAAATTAAGCCTTGGTACAAGAAATGGTGGGGTATTCTCTTAATCATTTTGTTTTGGCCAATCGCCGCCATATGGGCTATTTGGGTAAAGACGAAATGGTCAACAGTAGTAAGGATTGTCGCCACCGCCGGAGTTGTTATGGTTATTATTGCTGTAGGCTCAGACAATGATTCTTCGACTACCAAGTCAGAGACAGAAAGGCAAATCGTAGCGGCCAGTGAAGAACGCGCAAACAAGCCTGTTTCGACCAAAGAGCCTATTGTTGTGGCAAATCCTCAAAAAGAAGCAAAGCCCAAACCGACTTCCACAACGACCGAGGCTCTAAAAGTTGTTGAGCCAAAGCTCATAAATCTGTCCGCAAAAGGCCAACAGGCATCTAGTAAGTTTAATCTATCCGAAGGCTTATCGGTTTTTAGCATGACCCACAAAGGAACCAGTAACTTCGCCATAACTCTGCTGGACCAAAACGGCCAGCATGTTGAGCTGCTTGTAAATGTAATAGGTTCGTTTGATGGGAGCAAAGCTGTAGGCATCGCAAATGCGGGCACCTATGTATTAGACGTATCTGCAGACGGTCCATGGTCGGTCTCCATAAAACAGCCGAGGCCAACAACGGCGCCCAGTACTACTGGTTTCCGTGGAACCTCGCAACAAGCCACGCAGCTCTTTTGGCTTGACTCTGGCTTAAAAACATTTAAGATGCAGCATACCGGTGACAGCAATTTCGCGCCGGTTCTTCTTGACGAACATGGCAATCAAGTTGAGCTGCTTGCCAATGAAATTGGTAAGTTCAACGGCTCTAAGGCCGTAGGTGTGTCTGAGAGCGGACTATATATACTTGATGTTACAGCAAATAAAAACTGGTCTATTGTAATCGAATAGTCTCTAGAAGCGGCTGAGGTTCGTCCTCTGAGGGCTGCCAGGGTCCCGGTGGCAATACCAGGCCCGTATTTTTATGTTGCGATAGAGGTCGAGTCCTAGTCCGTCTCGGGAACCCATCCGAGCGCATTAGAACAAGAGCAGGTTCCAAGGTCATTCGCTATTCTCGGGGGCTCCGAGGGACAGGTCACGGCCATGCCAAAGGTCTCTTAAGACGACCAACAGTTTAATGCCGCCGAGCGCTAGAGCTTCATGCTAATATTTGATATAGTGTCCTTGCAGCGTAATATCACCACTATCGTCTTAAACTACAGCGTGGCGGGCCGGTTTATAGGTCAAGCGCAAAATAGTAGTCGCTCAATTCCGGAAGGCAAAATTGGCTTAGAAAAAGGTGGCTCTCTCCAGGGTGCGAGATATGACGTACGCGTAGCGCCTCTATCCGTATATTTGAAAGGAGTGTTTTGTAAATGTCGCAGGAGCGAATGAGAATTACATCTGGGATAACAGAGCTTTGTCCTTAGCACAAGAAAGTTAGCCGATGAATAGTTCCATTTCGCTCTTTAGGATGTGTAGGTTGCGTAGACATACTATATTTGAAAGGACGTGGATATTTTGAAAAACTATAACAGGGCTGCTACCGGCCTATTAGTTGTCCTATTGGCTGTAAGTATTTTGTTCATCGGTACAATTCCAGCACTAGCAGAAATAGGAATCAACGTTGGCGACAATTATCCTGAGCCATGGAGATCTGGTGGCGGAACTCCCTATTACAAAGATGGCATTTTTCAATTTAATTATGATAGCTGGGGATACGCTGTTCAAAACTGTACGTCTTGGGTTGCCTGGGCGCTGCATGATCGTAACGGCTTCGAAACGCCAAGGGGACTTGGCAATGCCAGCACGTGGGGCATCAAGGCAAAAGAAAATTATAAGGTTGACAATACGCCCGCAGTGGGTGCCGTCGCTTGGTGGCCATCCGGTGAATTCGGGCATGTGGCGTGGGTCAAGTCCGTCAATAGGGATGGTACCGTGACAATTGAAGAATATAATTATAACTGGTCGGGACGTTATAACCGCCGCGACATACAAGCAAACAGTGTGCAATACATTCACTTCAAGGACATTCCAGAGTTTATATACACTAAAATAAATGGTGGCGCCGAAATAACAGGCTACACAGGGAACGGCGGAGCCGTCAAAATTCCACGTAAATTAGATGGATTAACGGTAACTAGCATTGGCAACAATGCGTTTAACGGCTATAGAAACACACATAGCGATGAACCAACGGGAACGGTCACAAGCATCGGCAATAATGCGGTTATTATTACAAGTATTGCTATACCAGATGGAGTCACAAGTATTGGCGATGCTGCATTTGCATATTGCAGGAACCTAACCACCATGTTCATACTGTCGGAAGTCACAAGTGTTGGGCGCATGGCTTTTTATGGTTGCTCAGGGTTAGAAAATATTGTATTTTTTTCCCCAGACACAAGCATATATGATGAAGAGTACACCATACCAGCAACCACAAATATTATAGGATGGCCTTGGTCTACAGCAAGCGATTATGCGGCTAAGTATGGAAGAACATTTGAAGATTTTATAAGTAAGTTCGTCAAGAGCTTGTTAAAGAAATAGGTTGAACATGATGCCAAAAGGTCGTTTAGCGGCGGAAGCAACAACAGCAGCTTTAATTGTCGATGAAATAACCAAGCACGCGGGCACATTGATAGCTCATTAAGTTCTGAAACGATTGTTCGTAGCGGCATGTTGCATGCGTTATTCTCTAATTGCAGCCCAAGCTAAATCTTGCCTGGGTATCTAGCTGAATAAGAACAAGTTCGAAGATCGTCCGCCATTCTCCACCAAAATAACGTTTAAGACCAGCCTAAAATGACTGGTCTTTTGTTGTTTAGGCAAGGCATGTTCTCCAGCAGCGACGCAATTTGTGTAAGTGAAGAACGTCCCCGATGATCCGTATAAGACGCCTTGATTGTAAAGCGCCTCGCCTAAATAGCTGTATCTAGCGCTGATTATGAATACGATTGATACACTTTTTAGAGGCATCGTATCTAGGGCTTATGGGTATATGGTTTATTGGTATAGCGCTTATGGGTATATAGATTATAATGAACAATGTAGGCAGCGGTAGGTTGCTGGATTTACGATTCGCCAAGTTATGGCAAAAGGAGTAATAAAATGCTTGAGACCATTGCAATTATCCTGGTTATCCTCTGGCTTCTGGGTTTCCTCACCTCGTACACCATGGGCGGATTCATTCATGTCCTCTTGGTCATCGCGGTCGTGGTGATTCTGATTCGCGTCATTCGAGGTCGAAGCCTGTAAAGACCCTGGGGTTCTATGCAGCTGGGGCCGAGCAGAGCGGTCGAGCCGCTCTGCTCGGCCCCGTTTTGATAGGCTCTCCCTAGTGCCAGGCTGCGGCCCCACGTCCCAGTCTGGGCTGGTGTGGGGCGGTGGTGATTGGCGGCATATGGACGGTTATCAACTATGCTGCAATGTTTGATGGGTCAACTGCAATTCAAATGATTCATGACACGCTGGCAGCAGCCGTGAGTTGCTTTTGCGAAATGTCCGCCAACGGTAAGGAGTGCCTCGGCCTTGAAGATAATTCATAAGCTCTTTGCCGTCTGCTACTCGGGTATCATTGTTCTGTTCATCTG
>JAUXNY010000063.1 GCA_030682615.1 Candidatus Aquicultor sp.
CTCGCCCTTTCTTCCGGAAGCTCCGAGACCATGTTCGACCGCATCACCGCCCCGGCTTTCACCAACCCCGGGTCGCTTCTCGCGTTAATTGCCGGTCTACTCATTCTCTTTGTCGCCAATAGCTATATGTTTTGTCTTACGCTAACACGCCTTTGAGCAGGATGTCAACATAGTTAATATCATAGCGTTTTCATAGGATATTCTCGGGCTTATCATAGGTTTTCTATCTCATAAGAATACGTGATATTGGTGGCTTGCGGCACAGCTAGCATTGTCGCCCGCACCGAACAATACTTCTCTTCCGACAGCTCGATGGAGCGCTTTAACGCCTCTTCGTCGATATTGTCTCCCTTGACGCGATAGACCAACTTTATCTCGGTGAACGATTGGGGATAATCCTGGCGCTGGTTCCCCTCGACCGCGACAGAGAATTCGCGGACCTCTTGACGCTTCTTCTTCATGATAGAGATGACATCCATCGCGGTGCATCCGGCTAGCGCGATTAGTAGCAGCTCGGTCGGTTTCATCCCGACACCCTCCCCGCCCACTGCGGGCAAACCGTCCATGATTACCGCCGAATTTCGCTCGTTTATCCCGACAAACTGCAGCCCGTCCACCCATTTAACGTTTGCTTTCATATATCGCTCATCCCTTTCTTGAACCCTATGCTCGTAAATCGATAGGGGCGTCAGCGCCCGTCAGACATAGAAGGTCTTTGTTATAAGTATTTTCTCCCTATAAGCCTGCCGGTAAACCTGCGAGCTCACTTAAAGACCTTCCGCATGCAAGCAGGCGCTTAAAATCCCGCGAATATGGGTATATTTTGCATGATTTGTATCGAGACATAGAAAGGAGACCTCATGTTGGAGCTGACGGACTTAAGGGTAGAGGTTTCTGGAAAAGAAATCCTAAACGGGGTCAACCTTACAATCGACACGGCACAGACGCACATCCTTTTCGGGCCGAACGGCGCCGGGAAGACGACGCTTCTAATGTCGATAATGGGTTTTCCGGAATATAAGGTGACCGGCGGCCAAATACGCTTTAACGAAGAAGATGTCACGCACCTGCCGCTCCACGAGCGGGCGCGGCTCGGCATCGGGATGAGTTTCCAGCGACCGCCGACGATTAAAGGATTAAAAACCCGCCAGATAATCGAGCTTTCGGGGCACGGCGGTGCGGATATCGATGAGATAGCCGGGGAGGTAAATCTCGGGTACCTTCTCGACCGCGATGTCAACGACGGTTTCTCGGGGGGCGAGATAAAGCGCTCCGAGATGGCACAGCTCATAGCGCAACAGCCGAGCTTCGTCTTGCTCGACGAGCCGGAGAGCGGCGTCGACCTCGAGAACATCTCACTCTTGGGGGGCGCCATCAACAAGCTCCTGCAAAAAGACATGAAGCGCCAACGCGTCAACTCGTGCCTTATCATCACCCATACCGGCTATATCCTCGATTACGTCGAGGCCGATGTCGGGCACATCCTGCTCGGCGGGCGAATCTCCTGCTCGGGAAACCCGAGGGAGATGCTCGGGCACATCAAAGAAAGCGGTTATGAGGAGTGTGCGATATGTCCAAGCTGCTAGATGATTTGACGAAACGGGCCGAGGCCGCCATCGACAAAAAGGCGCCCTTTGGCGAAGATATCGATTTAACGAAATACATCAATCCATCGGAGCGCTACGAGTATGTCGAAAACCTCGAGACCCTTAGCGCGGAAGAAAAAGAGCGCCTGATGGCCGTCGGCATCGACACTAAAGCTGAACAGCGCTCGGGGAGCTTCATCCAGCACGACACGACCGTGCGACACCGCGACTCGACGCAAGAAGGCGTCGAGGTGATGGGCACCGCCGAAGCGCTCGCGAAATATGACTGGATGGAAGAGTACTGGTGGAAGGCGGTCGCCGTCGACCAGGATAAATACACCGCGCACGTGCAGCTCCACCAGAACGACGGCTATTTCATAAGGACGTTGCCGGGAGTGAAGACCACCTTCCCGCTCCAGGCGTGCCTCTATTTAAAAGAAGAGCAAATCACGCAGAACGTCCACAACATAATCATCGCCGAGGAAGGCTCGGAGCTTCACATCATCACCGGCTGCACGACCGGGCCGCACGTCAAAGAGGGTATCCACCTCGGGGTTTCGGAGTTCTTTATCAAGAAGGGCGCCAAAGTCTCGTTTACGATGATTCACGGCTGGAACGAAAACGTCGCCGTGCGCCCGCGAACCGGTATCATAATCGAGGAGGACGGGGTCTTCCTATCGAACTATATCCTGCTTCGGCGGGCGCACTCGCTGCAGATGTACCCGAACGCCTACCTCAACGGCAAGAACTCGACCGCGCGGTTTAACTCCATCATAGCCGTGCCCGAAGGCTCGCACGTCGACGGCGGGGCACGCACCTACCTGCGGGCTCCCGGCGCGAAAGCCGAGATAATCTCGCGTACCATCAGCACCGGCGGCACGGTCATATCGCGCGGCCACATGATAGGCGAGGTTCCCGGGGTAAAGGCGCATATGGAGTGCAACGGCCTTATCCTCAGCGAGCACGGAATCGTTGCGGCAGTCCCGGAGCTTGAGGGGCGCGTCGCAGATGTCGAGATGTCGCACGAAGCCGCGGTCGGCAAAATCGCCAAGGAGGAGATCGAATACCTGATGGCGCGCGGCTTGAGTGAGGACGAGGCAAAGTCGACCATCATCCGGGGATTCCTCGATGTAAAGATAATGGGCTTGCCGCCGCATTTAGAGAACGCCATCAAGAAGGCGGTCGAAACAGGCCAACAGGGATTTATGTAGCTGCGCTGAGCCCGATTACCGGCCGGCCACGAGCATGTGACCGGCGCGCGGGCGGCGCCGCGTTCGGAACATCATTTTTTCGATACCACTCACTCCGCAAGAAGCCCGCTCAAGCCAATCCATACACGTTTGCCAGGTTTTTATTATCACTTTGGGAATACCCTTGTATAGTGTAATTAAGAGAAACCGCAGCATTTAGCGGTAAACACGTTTTGGAAGATAGAAAATTATCAGGAGGTGAGATCGATGACGACAAGAACGACAACGTTTGGTAGGCTGCTCGATTGGGCTGGTGTCAAAAGTGTAAAGAACGACGCCTGGAGCGTTATCAAGGTAGAGAAGATGCTCGATGAACTCGGTATCAACGGGTATGAGTTCATGTACCAGGCAAAAGCAGTTAAGCTTAGGAATCCAGAGGACCTTACGAAGATTATGCTCCATACGGTTCCGTCGGAGGTCTCGCACGATTATAGCCTGATCTTAGGCAAGATAAACGAGGACATGAAGCTGAAAGTCGGATCCTGGCAGTTCGAGGCTAAAGCATAGGAATTGCGACGCACAAAGAGCCGATAAAAGGCGGGGTATTTAAACCCCGCCTTTTTTGTTTGCGCTTAAACCCGGCTTACGCTATCGTTAAGGCGAGTTTAGCTTCGCTTTGAGCGCGTCCATCGTTATATAGTTGGCCTCGTGCGTGATGCTGTCTTTGAAATCGGGGTCGATTTTCGTGCTCGCCGTGCATGGATAGCTCGAAAGCCCTTTGCAGGCTACTTCGAGTAGTTTGTCATCGGCCGTCACGCCCTTGAAGAGGCGGGCGAGATAGTAGGTCGCGCCGCAGGGAGCGCTGGTTGTTACGTGGGCACGAGTGACAATGCCGCCATCGATATCGAGCTCGACCTCGGGCCGGCCGACCTTGAACTCCTGTATGAACGCCTTAATGTGCTCATAGCCATCTCCGGTCAAACCACAAAACGGCTTGGGCGCCGCAAACTCGAGTCCAAGCTCGGCGCACTTCTCTTCGAGCCTACGCTTCGTCCAGCCGCCAAGCCAATCAGGGTCCTCCACCGGTACGATAAGCGCCCTGCTCCCCGCCTTCGCGGCCAACTCCGGCACATCGAGCAGGATATCGGAGTGGATGTTGAACGCGAGCGTGATATCGTGACCGGGCACGGATGCGGGCAGATACTCTTCCGGGTCGTCGATGAACTGGTCGGTAAGGAGAGGCAGCTTATGCTGACCGGCGATATTGCCGGATAAATCGTCGACCAGGCTCAACCGGCACTCGACACACTCGTCGTGGCACGCGGTGCACAGACTCTCATCGTTGCTCAAGTGCTTAATAAAACGCTGCGCGAAGTTCTCATTAAAAGCGAGCGCATACTCGCTCTCATCCTGATTGATGGCGACGGGGTCAGCCCCCGCCGAGATAATATATAGCTTGATGCTCATCACCCGTAAAACCTTGCTTGTGCCAGCCATCTCACCAGCATTATTTACTTATACTGCAACACCGCAACGTCAACAAGCTTACCGCTTCTCCAACGGCGCATAACTTAACAGCAGCGTCTTCTCGCCTTCGGCTTCGAAGAAGACGGTCAGCTGCTCCTCGCTCTTGACCGAGACAACGCGCCCCACGCCGAACTTCTGGTGGAAGACGTTGTCACCGACTTTGAACGAACCGATTTGGGACGGCGGTTTGGCCTGGGTGTCGACTTTTACGGCATCATCGGTTAGCTCCGGTGGTATCTCGTGCAAGAATCGCGAGACCGAATTATAGTTTAGGCCGCCCCAGAGGTTGCGCGACCAGGCATTACAGAGGTAGAGCTTTTGCATCGCGCGGGTGATGCCCACATAAAAGAGCCGGCGCTCCTCCTCAAGCTCGGTCGTATCGGTCATCGAGCGGATGTGCGGGAAGACACCGTCCTCCATGCCGACGATAAAGACGACATTAAACTCGAGTCCTTTGGCGTTGTGGACAGTCATCATGGTCACCGCGTTGTTCTCGTCGTCGAGATTATCGATATCGGCGATGAGCGCGACCTCTTCGAGAAAGGCGTCGAGGCTGCTCTCGGCGCGGGTGTCCTCGAACTCCTTGATGACGCCGATAAACTCCTTGACGTTCTCCGCCCGGTTCTGGGCTTCCATCGTCCCCTCGTCCTCGTAGGCCGTGAGGTAGCCGGTCATATCGAGCATCGCCCGCACCAGGTTTTCGAGCGTCTCCTTCTCTTTTAGCGCGAGCAGTTCATCGATTAACGCGAGGAACTTCTTTATGTTCTTTTTCGCACCGGCGGAGAGTGCACCTATCTCATCGACGTCTTTCAAAGCCTCGCTAAAAACGACATTCTTTTTAAGCGCGTGGGCGTCGATTTTAGCGACAGAGGTGTCGCCGATGCTCCGCTTCGGCACATTGATGATGCGCTTCAAGCTAACCGTATCCTGCGGGTTCGACAGCACGCGCAGGTACGCGAGGACATCTTTAATCTCAGCGCGGTCGTAAAACTTCAAACCGCCGACGATTTTATATGGCACACCGTAGCGCAAAAATATCTCCTCAAGCACACGCGACTGGGCGTTAGTGCGGTAGAAGACCGCGCACTCTTTATAGCTTCTGCCCGCTTTTACCAGCCTCTCTATCTCGCTCGCGACGAAGGTCGCCTCTTCGTGCTCGTTTTCTCCCTGATAACGCGTGATGAGGTCACCCTGATCGTTCTCAGTCCAGAGCGCTTTCGGCTTACGCGCCCGGTTGTTCTGCATCACGTGGTTGGCCGCGCTGAGGATGGTCTTGGTCGAGCGGTAATTCTGCTCAAGCTTGACGACATGCGAATCCGGATAATCACGCTCGAACTCGAGGATATTGCGAATATCGGCTCCACGAAACCGGTAAATCGAATTATGGACAACGACGCCATTGGCGATAAAATTATGGGTTTTCTCTATTTCCAAATCGTATACGTTTTCTTCTTTAGTCTCCTCTGCGATTGCAGCTATTTCTTCGTACACGATGCGGTTGCTCTCTAAAACCGGCAGCCAAAACCCTTCTTTGACATTGCTCGCCGGCATCACTAAGGCCGGCAGACTATGGCTGTTAAAGATGCCTAATTTAAAATTATGTTCGACAACCCCTCCGGTAACGGAAGCTATTCTTGCAGCCATTCTTTCCAGGTGAGCAAAATCCGTGCTAGATACTCTTAATCGTTTTCCCTTCTTTGCCTCTTGCCACTTATGACCCAATTCCTCGACTTGTCGAATTGTCTCTTCGTCACTGGTCTCAATATTTAACGAATGCAAGATTTGTGGACCCTTGAGCAATTCTTTCGACTTGTGAGCATAGTTGCGCTGGCAAAACTCCAACTTGATCTTTAGTCGAGTTTTACCTCCGCGCTTAACAGCACCTAGACAAAACGCATGTGAATCAATGTCGATACCGAGCTCTTCGGCCAGTTTTTCGACCCTTAAATCGACAGATAACTCGTCGTAAAGCTTTTTTTGATAATCGCCTGATATTGCCAGTTGGCCTCGTTCCTTAAAGCAAGACGTCGGTATTCCATAGTTAAGAGAATAAAGTGTCTCCCAATACCGGGCTTCTTGGTCGCTTGAACAAGCGCGCACGGCTAATATCTTGTCGGCCGATCTTTCAAGTCTAAGCCGGGTAACTATGTCATTTGTTACACCAATCCGCCAACCCAATTCTTGCTTATGCATGAGATAGACATAGTGGTATTTCCTATTTGATTTTTGGGGGACTAGGGCAAACATCTTGTGATTGTCGGTTGCAGTCAACGTCCGCCCACCTACTGTGGTGAAAGTAATGTGCCGACTTTTCTTGAGTGTCTTGCTTACATGAGCGACCCTGCTCACAGAAACGCCACCCCTGCCGACAGCAGTCAAAACATCTTGACCCGGTTTGATCTTCTCTATTTCCATTTCCCCGTCCTGGGTGGCGACCACTGTGCCCGCCGGGAGACATTGATCATCGTCTCCGACGACACAGAGATTACGGTGCTTGCGCGCCAAAATCTTTACCAGCTCGTACTGGGCGAGGTTGGTGTCCTGGTACTCGTCGACGAGAATATATTTAAATTTCTCCTGGTAGGCCTCGAGAACCGATGGGAAAAGCTCAAAGAGATTGACCGTCACCATGATGAGGTCGTCGAAGTCGAACGCGTTGCTCTTGTAGATGCGTTCCTGGTAGAGCTTATAGACGTCGGCGATGACCGTCTCGGCATAGGTCGTGGCGCGCATCGCGAACGCCTCGGCGTCTATCATCTCGTTTTTCACGTTAGATATCGCCCCCGCGACCTTCTTTGCGGGGTAGCGCTTGGTGTCGATGTTGAGGTCGCGCATGCAGTATGTGACGAGGCGCAACGAGTCGGCGGCGTCGTAAATGACGAAGTTGCGATTATAACCGAGGCGCTCGGCCTCTTGCCGCAAGATGCGCACACATGTCGAGTGAAACGTGCTCACCCACATTGCCCGGCTTACGCTGCCAACCAGGTTTGCCACGCGCTCCTTCATCTCTTTCGCGGCTTTATTCGTAAAAGTGATAGCCAGTATTTCGAAAGGACTTAGCCCCTGCTCCTTGATGAGGTAGGCGATTTTATGGGTGAGTATTCTGGTCTTGCCGCTCCCCGCGCCGGCCAGAACCAGCAAGGGTCCTTCGCTGTGTGTTACCGCTTCGCACTGGACCGGATTCAATTTATCTAACATCTGCTACCTCGTCGAATTCGTTTTGTCGAAAAACTCTATGCTTTGTCTGTTTGTAAACGCGGCGCAAAAAATAAAGGCCTTAAGAGTCCAGGCCTTCGATATCTCCTGCCGCACTGCTTATTATAGCGCATCGGCCCGCTCATTTCTAAGCCCTCAACGGATTTTCCCCATCCCCACAGCGCAAGGCCACCAATCGATTGTTTGACTTTAAATATCTAAGGCATTACACTTTTGCTAAGCATTTTGAGCAAGCGATGGGGCTCGCTTTAAAGTCGGCAAAACCGGATGATAGCTCCTACCGATTGAGGTAGGAGTGTTTTTTATTTCAGCCGGGATATCATCGCTTGAAACTTGGCCCCAACTTGGCTGTTTAAGCCCGAAAGCCTGGGCTAGGACTAGTGCTAAGGTTCTTGAAGAGAGGTGAACGTAGATTAACGTTCTTTACATCGGATTGGGCGGGTTCTTCGGCGCAATCGCGCGATATCTAGTCGGCGGATGGGTTATGAACTCAGGGCGATTCACCTTTCCGCTGGGCACACTCGTAGTCAATGTGACCGGGTCATTCATACTCGGGCTCTTCTTCGCCCTTGCCATCGAGCGCTTCCCGACAGGCGGCTTCTGGCGCCCGTTTTTCGCCATTGGCTTCTTGGGCGCATATACGACCTTTTCCACCTTCAGCCTCGAGACGATGAATCTGGTCGAATCGGGGAGTTTCTTTCTCGCCGCAGCCAACATCCTGGCAAGCGTCGTCTTTTCACTCGCCGGCGTCTATCTGGGAATCGTTATCGGAAGAAGCATCTAAGCGCGGAAGTTTATTCAAATACCTCCACCGCTTCGGAGAAGGACAAGGGGCGGAATAGGGTGACCATATAATCCGACAGCAATTGATGTTATCGGGTCGAACTAAGCACCGCTATTAAAACAATCAAAAGCACGGATATCAAGGCCTTGACTACCTAACACTGGATGGGGTTTACTTTACCATATCGAAGCAAATACCACAGCGTTAGGGCTGAGCGGGTTTATCACTTATAAAGCGCTGTTTGTATCCGATAAAACCAGTTCAGCGCTCATATTCAAATAAACCGGATACCCCTAGGTGAAAAGAAGACGCGGAGGTTGCCGAAATGGATAAGAAGTTTCTCATTGGTGGTGGCGCAATTGCATGTTGTGTGGTTGCGGTAGCAATAGCTGTGGCGCTATCAGCTTCCGCTCCCCAAAAAGCAAGCGAAGATGGAGCTAAGAAAGAACTGGCTGAAGAACAAATCCTTACGGCCAAAACTGAAGCGCTGTTGAAACAATGCGCCTTCTATAAAGGCGAGGCGACGGTTTTTGAAAAACAAAGTTGGAAATCCAGGGGTACCGATGGTTCTTCAGGTAAAGGCGATGCGACGCTCGTCTCGGAGGAAATCCTCATTTACGATAAACGTACGGACAAAAGCTATATTTTGGGTAGGTCTTTATCTTATGAAAGCCGGCACACAGTTATTGTCAACCTCATGAACGGAGATTATCTAAATACAGGCAATATAAGCGCATCGGGAGCATTAACGGAATATTATGGTACGGGTTTGCTCATGAAGGCGGATATAAAAGATGCTTCCGCGTCTGCGAATCCCCAATATGTGCTTGATTTTGGCATGAATCCTATGAGAATGGACAATAAGCAAAAGCTCTTTTACACTCAACCACAGACAAACAAAGAGGACTGGGTTACTTATGTGTCCACTGCTGAAACAACACGCATGGGTTCTGGCAGAGTTTTCGCGCCTGATGAGCATAAGTATGAAATACTGAATTTAGTTCCCGGCCTTTCAGAGATAAGCGATTCCAAAGGCTACAATGCAAATGAAACATATGCACATGAAGCTACTGACCGTTTTTGGGTTCCTGTAGGAACACTTTCTTACGATTATAAGAAAGTGACTTACGAAGAGGCCATTGAGGCGCTCGCTGAAATCAAAGACGATGCAGAGTTTGAGGAGCTATGTGAAGAGCTGGCAAAAAATCAGCCTCCTGCGTGGAAGAAAACCGCAATTCTCGCGGATGATATAGGCGCAATTGCCACTGCAGCTCAAAGAATCGATGCTAGTATCGAGCACGCGATACCTGAGAATTACCGTGATCGCGGCAACAAGGAGATAGCGCTTGATACAATTTCCGAGAGCCCGGTTCTGAAGGAGTCTCTTAATAAACTAAGAAACGATATTGACGCCGTACAAGGTGACCAAGGCTCCCCAAGAAAGCTTACCGGTTTTATCATGGAAACAAGCACCGACAGCGAAGGCGGTGCCGAACAAAAGAATTTAAAGAAAAAGCTTGACGTATTTTTACCATTGCTCAATGACCTATTCCTCGAGTACGACTCCTACCATAAAGCACTCCAAAAAAATATTGAAGAAGCTAGAGCATATGCAAAAATGAAAGACGGCCCGCCCGAAGATAAAGTGGTTGCCCTACTTAAAGACTGTCTTAAGAATGCAAAATCGTTAAAGAATGCAAATTCCTGTCTCAATACAATGCTTGCGGATATTCAGATAGCCCTAACAGACCTTAACAAAGTCGAAAATGCCGGCAATGAGGCAAGGTACCGTGAGCTTAATAAGCTATATGATCTATGGGCACAGACACTTAAAGACTTCAAAACCGGTGCAGGTGCAGGTGCCGGTGTCGATTTCGAAGTAGATGTGGAGCGCGGGGTTTCCCTCCCCGAGGGTTATCCTGTGGATGTCATTCAGATAATTGACGGTGCTATCGTTGCAATGTCGGAAATAATAAAGGAAGAACCGACAGCGAAAGAGGGTTTTGCGGTGGCCTTAAAAACCGATTTAACTCCTGAAGAAGCTTTGCGGTTTTACAAAACTTCCTTGAAAAATGTGCCTGGTGTCAATAGTTTTAACATAAGTGGCATATCAACACTTACAGGTAGAAAGAGCGGTTATGATTTCAGCATAATGGTGATGAAAAACAGCCTTGGAGGAAAAGAAAAAACAGTGGTGCAGATTGCGCTCACTCCAATCTCGTAACGCGCGGGTGCGTTCCTTAACTTGCGCAAATTGCGACGCTAATAGAGATGCGTCTCTTGTAGTTTTACGAGCGATTCCAATCCAAAGATTTCTTGAAAAAAGTTTAAGCCGCCAATTTCGCTTGGCGGCTTTTTTAGTTTATGGATTCTTATTCAGTTGTACTGCCTGTTGTACTGCCTGTTGGCTGCCTGTTGGCGTCAGCCTGCGTATCCGCATAAGGCTCTAGTATCAGCCCGCGTCGGCTCACTTACTCACAGCAGGCCTCTTACACCAGCTCCCTACACAACCCTCTTCCCCAACACATCCGCAATCGGCCTTACCTCATCTACCAGCTGCTTTAGCTGCTCGGGCGTCAAAGACTGAGCGCCATCACAGAGCGCCTTCTTCGGGTTGGGGTGTGCCTCTATCATGAGACCGTCCGCCCCGGCCGCAACCGCGGCGCGGCTCATCGGGATGATGTAGTCGCTGTGGCCCATGGCGTGGCTGATGTCTACGATGATCGGGTGCGAGCTGAGTTTCTTTACCACCGGCACGGCGGCGATATCAAGCGTAAAGCGCGTCGCCGTCTCGAAGGTGCGGATACCGCGCTCGCACAATATAACGTTGGGGTTGCCCGCCCTAGTTATGTATTCAGAGGCGAGCAGCCACTCGTCGATTGTCGCCGACATCCCTCGCTTTAAAATGACGGGGGTCTGGCGCTCGGCGCTGAGCGCGCCTACCTTCTTGAGCAACGCGAAATTCGCCATGTTGCGGGTGCCGACCTGTATCATGTCGACATAGCTCAACACCAGCTCGACATGTTCGGTGTCCATTACCTCAGTCACCGCTTTTAACCCATAGGTCTTGGTCGCTTCGGTAAGATATTTCAATCCTTCTTCCTCTAAACCCTGGAAGCTATAGGGTGAGGTACGCGGCTTGAACGCACCCCCGCGCAGATACGTGAGGCCAAGCTCGGCAACGGTCTTGGCGACTTCCATCACCTGTTCGCGGCTCTCGACCGCGCACGGCCCCGAGATTATCGTCAATTCACCATTCTTTATCATTCCGGCCACCTAATCCAAACTCTTCATCGTCTGCAGAAGAGTGTCGTAGATTCTTCTTAAATCGTCATCATAAAGAGGGCCGTTGTTTACCGCGGTTATCTTCTGGAATATCTCTTCTTCTCTCCCGGGGTCGTAAAGGGGCAGGCTGCTCTTAGTTTTGAGCGCCCTGATTTTCAGCGCGAGTTCAGCGCGCGTGTTGAGTTTTTCGACCAGCTCGTTGTCGATAACATCGATTTGAGCGCGCAACTCCTCTATCTCGCGCATTAAGTCCTCACTCATATCATTCCTCCTAAGTTGAAACTTACAATCTCACACCAATCATATAAGCGGAAGTTTACTCCCACTCAATCGTCGCCGGCGGCTTCGAGCTGATATCATATGCCACGCGATTAACGTGGTCGACTTCGTTTATTATCCGGCTCGATATTCGCTCAAGGATATCATAGGGTATCCTCGCCCAATCGGCGGTCATCGCATCCTCGCTGGTGACCGCGCGTATAATAATAGGATAGGCGTAAGTTCTCTCATCGCCCATAACACCGACACTTTTGATGCAGGGCAGTACGGCAAACGACTGCCATATCTCGCGGTAGAGACCCGCGCGCTTTATCTCCTCTTCGAATATCGCGTCCGCGTTGCGCAAGATATCAAGGCGCTTCGCGGTTATGTCGCCGATGATGCGCACCGCCAGGCCCGGCCCTGGGAAGGGGTGGCGCCAGACTATCTCATCGGGCAAGCCCAGCTCTTCGCCGACCGCGCGCACCTCATCCTTAAAAAGGAGACGTAGCGGCTCGACCAGTTCGAGCACCATGTCGTCGGGGAGCCCGCCCACATTGTGGTGCGTCTTTATTCTCGCGGCATCTTTCGTCCCGCTCTCTATCACGTCGGGATAGAGAGTCCCTTGCACTAAAAACTTCGCGTCGTGGAACTTGGCAGCCTCCTCCTCGAAGACCCGGATAAACTCCTCGCCGATTATCTTGCGCTTGCGCTCGGGGTCGGTGACCTCTTTTAATTTATCGAGAAAGCGGTCTTGCGCCGACACGTGGATGAGGTTTATACGGAAGTGCTTGCGGAAGGTCTCCTCGACTTTGACCGCCTCGCCCTTGCGCAGCAGCCCGTGGTCGACGAAGATGCAGACCAGGTTATCCCCGATAGCTTTGTGGACAAGAATCGCCGCAACGGACGAATCAACGCCGCCGCTCAAGCCGCAGACGACCTTGTTGTCGCCGACCTGCTCGCGTATCTTGGTGACCGCGTCCTCGATTATCGAGACCATCGTCCAGTTCGGGACGCAATCGCACGGCCCGTAGAGAAAACTCTTGAGCATGTCCATCCCGTAGACCGTATGCGCGACTTCGGGATGGAACTGCACGCCATAAAGTTTTTCGTCGTGGTTCTCCATCGCCGCCACCGGCGAGCTGTCGGTATGCGCGGTCACTTTGAAGCCGTCGGGCGCGCTCTTTACCGCGTCCGAGTGGCTCATCCAAACAACTTGGCTTAGCGGGATATTGTGGAAAAGCTGCTCGTCACTGTCGACAACCAGGTCGGTCTTGCCGTACTCGCGGTTACCGGTGCGGGCGACTTCGCCGCCGAGCGAATGCGCCATAAGCTGCATCCCGTAGCAGATTCCGAGTACGGGGACGCCAAGTCTAAAGAGTTCAGGGTTGGCGGCGGGCGCGTTTTCGGCATAGACACTCGCCGGCCCTCCCGAGAGAATTATCCCGCTCGGGTTCTTCGCTTTTATCTCTTCAATCGAGATACTGTGCGGCACGATTTCGGAGTATACCTTGCACTCGCGAACGCGCCGTGCAATCAACTGCGCATATTGTGCGCCGTAATCGACGACTAAAACTGTTTGAAATTCACTCGTTACATCAGGCGTTGTCAATCGGGTTCGTCTCCTTCTCGGTAAGCCAACGGTTTGGCCGCTTAAGACATCTATTATGCCTGCATATAGTCATATTTGTAAATAGGATACAGCTTTCGCGCTCGATATGCATGGTAAAAGCGCAAGAAGCCAGTAGCCAGAGAACCGGCTCCCGACTCCTCTATGATATTGCCATAAAACGGCGGCTCCATAATGCGCTGCGTCTAAAATCTATAGTTAACGGCTTGCGGCCGCGTACTAGCACATCCCGACACCCTGTGTTTGCTGCAAAATTTTACCCTCAGTCTGCAGCGACGGTGCCACCAAGACCTCGGCTTTCTGGAACTCCTTGATGTTCTGGTAGCCGGTCGTCGCCATGGATGTCCTGAGAGCGCCGAAGAGATTTAGCGTGCCGTCGTTCTCACGCGCCGGCCCGAGAAGCAGCTCTTGGAGCGTGCAACGCTGGCCCGCATGAACCCGCGTGCCTCGCGGAAGCGTCGGGTGAAATGTCGCCATACCCCAATGATATCCGCGACCCGGTGCTTCTTCTGCCTTAGCGATAGGCGAGCCTATCATGACCGAGTCCGCGCCGCAGGCAATAGCCTTGGCGATATCGCCGCCGGTGCGCATGCCGCCATCGGCGATTACATGGCAGTAACGGCCGCTCTCTTCGAGGTGGGTTATCCTGGCCGCCGCGGCATCCGCAATAGCGGTAGCCTGCGGTACACCGATACCGAGCACGCGGCGCGTGGTGCACGCGTGGCCTGGTCCCACACCGACAAGGACGCCGACCGCACCGGTTCTCATCAAGTGGAGCGCGGTCGAATACGAGGCGCATCCGCCGACTATTACCGGTATATCGAGGCGGCCGATAAACTCTTTCAAGTTGAGCGGCTCGACCTGGGTGCTGACATGCTCGGCGCTGACGACCGTACCCTGGATGATAAGGATATCAAGTCCGGCATCTATCGCCGTCTTATAATACATCTCGACCTTTTGCGGCGTGAGCGAGGCGGCAGCCAACACGCCACCCGCCTTTATCTCTTTTATTCGCTTAGCTATCAATTCTTCTTTTACCGGCTCCTGGTAAAGCTCCTGCAAGCCGCGAGTAGCTTCCTTGTTGGATAGGGCTGCGATTTTGTCGAGCTCCGGCTCAGGGTCTTCGAATCTCGTCTGAATACCCTCGAGATTGAGTACCGCTAAGCCCCCCATTTTGCCCAGCGCAATCGCGAGTTTCGGGTCGACGACCCCATCCATAGCCGAAGCCAACAACGGCAGCTCGAACTTGTTTCCCGCAAGTTCCCAGGTTATATCGATATCCTCAGGGTCACGCGTCCGCCTGCTCGGGACAATCGCGATATCGTCAAAACCGTACGCCTGTCTCCCCTTTTTTCCTCTCCCTATTTCTATCTCCATACTACCTCCCGATAAGTGATTATAAATATGGTTAATGTTCTTAGTCTACACCAACACGCGCTGTTATTAAAACACAGGCTGTACATGATATTACCTACAGTGCGGCCCAAGCTCATACCGCGAAACCATAACGAATCCCAACCTCGTTTTCTGAGAATCAACCAAAAAGCCCAGCGCACCTCATCCCCGTCGGGGTCGAGCTTCCCGGGCTTATAGACCTACATATGACTGGAGCCGATCATATAAATGCTCAATTCCATGGGTAAAATTTTGATTATCTTACATCCGATGACCTGTTATGTCAAGAAAACACAGGGTGTGGTTACTGGCTGCCCGCATTGAACAACGCTGAAGATATGCGTAAAAACAAGCGGGGCCCGATGACCCCGCTTGTTAATCCTATATCTTATCTTAGCGAGCCGCTCGGCTTACATCATGCCGGGCATTCCGCCCATGCCGCCCATGCCGGGCATTCCGCCGCCGCCCTCTTCGGGCTTGTCGGCTATTGCAGCCTCAGTGGTAAGAATGAGGCTCGCGATAGATGCCGCGTTCTGCAGCGCAGAGCGGGTCACCTTGGCCGGGTCGATAACGCCGTCCTTCATCATGTCGCCATAGACGCCGGTTACCACGTTGAGGCCCTGGCCCTTGTCCATCGTCTTGATTTTCTCGACGACTACGGAGCCCTCGAAGCCGGCGTTTTGCGCCAGCTGACGGAGTGGAGCCTCCATCGCGCGCTCGATAATCTGCACGCCTACCTTCTCGTCGCCTTCAAGACCTTCCCCAACCGCTCTGATTGCCGGGAGGATGTTGATAAGCGTGACCTCGCCGCCCGCGACGATGCCTTCCTCAACGGCGGCCTTTGTCGCTGATAGCGCGTCCTCGATGCGGTGTTTCTTCTCTTTCATCTCGGTCTCGGTAGCAGCGCCCACACGGACAACCGCCACGCCGCCTGAGAGCTTAGCCAAGCGCTCTTGCAGCTTCTCGCGGTCGAACTCCGAATCGCTCCGGTCGATCTCGTTCTTGATCTGCCCGATACGAGCCTGGATATCCTCCGGCTTGCCCGCTCCACCAACGATGACTGTGTCCTCTTTGGTAATGCGAACTCGCTGTGCGCGGCCGAGCATATCGATAGTCACGGAGTCGAGCTTGATTCCGAGTTCCTCGGTTATAAGCTGCCCGCCGGTGACGATTGCGATATCCTGAAGCATCGCTTTGCGGCGCTCACCAAATCCCGGCGCTTTTACAGCGATACCGGTAAAGGTGCCGCGAATCTTGTTGACGACGAGTGTCGCGAGCGCTTCGCCCTCGACATCCTCGGTGATGAGAAAGAGCGGCTTTCCGGCCTGCATCACTTTCTCAAGAACCGGCAAAAGGTCGGCAATCGCGCCGATCTTCATGTTTGCGATGAGAATTAGCGGGTCATCGAGGACCGCTTCCATTCTCTCGGTGTCGGTGACCATGTAAGGAGATATATATCCTTTGTCGAACTGCAGACCCTCGACTATCTCAAGCTCAGTGCCGATGGTCTGTGACTCCTCAACGGTTATGACACCATCTTTGCCCACCTTGTCCATCGCATCGGCAATCAGGTCGCCAATCTCGGTATCAGCGGCGGAAATAGACGCTACTGAAGAAATCTCTTCCTTGGTGTCGATGCTCTTTGAGAGCGACTTGATCTCTGCGACAGCAGCCGCAACCGCTTTGTCTATACCTCTCTTGATGAACATCGGGTTCGAGCCGGCGGCCACATTTTTCATGCCCTCACGAACGATGGCTTGCCCAAGAATCGTCGCGGTGGTCGTTCCATCACCGGCGACATCATTGGTCTGGGTCGCTATCTCTTTGGCGAGCTGCGCACCCATGTTCTCAAAAGGATCTTCGAGCTCTATCTCTTTCGCCACCGTCACGCCATCATGTGTGATGGTCGGTGCGCCGAACTTCCTGTCAATCACAACGTTGCGGCCCTTTGGCCCTAGCGTCACTTTGACCGTATCGGCGAGTTTGTTTACGCCTGCTTCAAGCCTACGCCGAGCTTCTTCATTAAACTCAATCATTTTAGGCATTTAAGCGTTCCCTCCCTTTGGTAAAATAAACTTTAACAAATACTAAACCGGCAGCATTTGCCCTACTCAACGATTGCGAAAATATTTTCCTCGCGCATAATCAAGAACTCTTCGTCATCGACTTTGATCTCGCTGCCGCTATACTTCGAGTAAATGACTTTGTCCCCTACTTTTACGACCATAGGAATTGGTTTGCCGCTATCGTCGAGCTTGCCGTCACCAACGGCGACGATCTCGCCCTCCTGAGGCTTTTCCTTCCGGGCGGTGTCGGGAATGACAATTCCGCTCTTGGTTACCTCCTCAAGCTCTATCGGCTTTACAATCACCTGGTCACGTAAAGGTTTAAGATTCATAAATCAACCCTCCCAACAGTATTTTTAGCACTCTGCTTCTGCGAGTGCTAAACGTATATTACAATAGCCTGACTGCTAAATCAACATCCCAAATTAAATTTTTGCCAAAACCAGGCAGGTTAAACCTCTTCTGAAAAATAATGAAGTAGCGCTGTTTCCAGCTGGTCTGTCAAAAGAGCGCCTTGAATACAAACGGGTGGTCTTTGACGAAGCGGGTCATAGAGATAAAGAAAATGCAGCCCCCGGGTGGTCCTATCTCCCCCACCTTCTATTTCTAGGGATACTGCATTTCCTTTTGCAACATAGTTATCGGCTGCTTATGCGTAGTTCCTTAGCAATTTGGTAATTCCTGGCATAAATAATACCGCTTATGCACCGATTTCTAACCTACATTTTAAAGGTGTAGCTAAGCATTACCTGGAAGGGTATTAATGTTTATAAGCCCGTTACCGATAATAAAAGTCAGTAGTAAAAAAGCACTGGAGGCTGTATGTCTAGATTTGTGATCGATAGGTTTAAGGGAAGGGTCGCACACGGAGTCGTCATGGCCGAATTCGCCGGCGATAAGGCAACCCTAACCGGGTACGATGCTAAATCCGCGCGAGAAATCGAATTCCTTCTACGCAAGGAGTACAGCATCCCTCAACACGTTACTTCAGGGGCAAACGCCCTAACTGTCTCCATGGCAGTGCCACTGGAACCCGGCTCTGAAGAGCACTTCGAAGCAGTTATGCAAGCGCTCCCAGACTATGGTTTCCTGGCAAGAAGAATAGGCTAATTCGTCCAGCATCATCCGACACCAAATTAAAACTGTTCATCATCGGGGGTATCTCTCTTGGCAGAAGTACTTGTCTGTGAAAAATGTGGTAAGGCTTGGCGGGTATGTGTTCCCCCCTTGCTCAGCGTCACCGTCGAATCTTGCCCGGATTGCGGCAAATTCAGTTTTTCTATTGAGCCGGTAAACAACCAGAGCTCGAAGTCCGCTTAGTTATTAAGAGCTGCTCCCAGGTACTTAGCAGCTCTTTTCGATGCTCAAAACGTCAAACCTCCACCCACCCACAACGCAAACAACCTCAAGCATTTTCCCTGCGCCACACGGCCAAAGCCAAACCGACACTCGCTACCAGAAGATAAATATAAGGGAAGATAAAGCCAATTTTTGCGTAAAGCGTCGCTCCCCCGGAAAGGACTACGGCTTCGTTTAGAACGATGCGTTTATCGAGACCGCTCCGCTTCGCGATTATACCGTCCGCGTTGATAAAGCCGGATATCCCGGTATTCGCCGCTTGCACAATCGGGATACCGTATTCGGCGGCGCGCATCCGGGTGATGCGAAAGTGCTGCTCAGCGGCGGCTGTTTTGCCGAACCAGGCATCGTTGGTGACGATGACCAGAAACTCCGCTCCCTCCCGGACCATCCGCCCGACCAGGTCGGATTGGGACGACTCAAAGCAAATCACCGTCGAGAACTCACGCGCACTGCCCATCTTAAAGACTTTGTATTCGCGCCCCGGGGTATAATCATTGACCAGCGCGGCCATGTTGTTGACCCGCTCGATAAGCGGGCGCATCGGCACATACTCACCGAACGGCACCAGATGTGTCTTGCGATATCGGTGAAGACGTCCGTCGGCGTCGAGATAGAACGCGGTGTTGTAGATACGGTCTTCGACGCCTTCGACCCCGCCGAAGACCAGCGTCGTCTTAGTGGGACGCAGCAGCTTCGCAACCCGCTCCAAGAACTCGGGTTCATCGTCGATTCGCGTGATAAGCGTACTCTCCGGCCAGATTATCATTTCAGGCTCGGCCTTGAGCGCCTCTTTGGTCATAGCAAGATATAGCGCTTTTATCGCGTCGTTGTTGGTAAGGTCGACTTTGAGGTCTTGGGCAAGATTCGGCTGGATAATGGCGGCTCTCATAACAGGCGACTTCCCGTCGAGGCTGCTGGGCGCAAATAAGGCCGAGGCTGCCTGGCCAAAGAGTAACATCGGGACCAGCAGGACTGCGGCGACGGCCATACCAGGGGCAGCCTGCCGCATACGCCCGCGAAGACCTTCGCCATCGATTAGGCTGAAGAGAACCAGGTTCCCAAGTACGATGAGCGCGCCGAGCCCTACCTCGCCCACGTATGACGCGACCCCCAAAAGAAATGGGTGCTCGACCGTTGAGCCCAGATACGCCCAGGCGAAACCCCATGATCCGAGTGAGCGCGCAAACTCAAATACTGCCCAAAGCGCCGGAATGACGATAAACTTACCAATGCCCGCGTACCGTTTCATCACCAACCACGTTGCGGTCGCAAAGAGAACAAAAGCACTAGATAGCGCCAGGCTCAGCGAAATCCAAGCTATATAGCCAAAGATGTTTATCCAATAAAGGACCGTCGCAAAGAAGGTTGCGCCCGCGAGAAGCCCCAATAACGGAGCATGCTTGAAGTCGCTTCGCTTCAAAGCGGAAAACAGGGGTACGAGGCCGACCCAGGCGAGCAAGGATATCGAGGGGTAAGGAAAGGCCAGCGCGAGCAAAATCCCGGTTAGCGCGGCGAGCAAAAGGTTGACGGAAAGCACCATGATTACATCTTTTAATAAAAAATAGCGACTAATATATCACCTATCAGCATACCGGAGTCCGATGCGAGAATCCAGAACGGCTAAACGCTCTCGACGCTCTGGCCCAAGCGAAGGTTGGGTATGGGATTTGCCTCAAGGGAGAGCCGCTCGCCGGCGATAAAGCGATAGTAGCCGGACGCCGCTATCATGATGGCGTTGTCGGTACATAGCGACATGTTCGGATAGTAGAGAGCCATCTGTTCATCCCGGGTTGCCTCTGTCATACGCCGGCGTAAATAGCTGTTGGCGGCGACACCGCCGGCTAGAACTATCTTTTCGACACCTTTTTGCCTGGCAGCGCGAAGCGTCTTGGAGACAAGCACGTCGACGACGGCCGCCTGAAAGCTCGCAGCGAGGTCGGGTAGGGGCAGCTCCTGCGATTCGAGTTTCAAGCGCGATACACAGTTCAAGACCGCCGTCTTCAAGCCGCTCAGGCTGAAATTAAGCTCGCCTTTCGCTATCATGGCGCGCGGAAACCTTATGGCTTCAGTGTTCCCCTCTTTGGCTAGGTCGTCTATGATCGGCCCACCGGGATAGCCGAGTCCCAAAAACGCGGCGACCTTGTCGTATGCTTCGCCCACCGAGTCATCGAGAGTCTGACCCATAAGCTCGTAACTGCCGTACTTCTCGATATACACGAGCATAGTGTGTCCTCCCGAGACTACCAGCGCGACAAACGGCGGTTTCAGGTCGGGGTGGTCGATGAAGTTCGAGTAGATGTGGGCTTCGATATGGTCGACGCCGACGAGCGGCAACTTCTTAACGTACGAGATGACCTTGGCTGCACCGAGCCCCATCAAGAGCGCGCCGACAAGACCGGGACCAATCGTGACCGCGACGGCATCGAGGTCGTCGAATCCCATACCCGCCTGCTCCAATACTTCATCGAGGACTGGGTTAATTATCTCGAGGTGCTTCCGCGAGGCTAATTCGGGGACGACCCCGCCGAACTTCTTATGAAACTCTATCTGCGATGCGACGACGTTGGCAACGATTTCGCGGCCGTTTTTGACGATAGCCGCACCGGTCTCATCGCATGAGGTCTCAATTCCCAATATGTAGATATCTTTTTCCATAACACTGTACCTTCCGCCGGCAATGCTCGACGAATAGAGAGCTACTCCCTATCGTCGAGGTTTTGGCGAATCTCCCTAAAAAGCTGCTGATAATTCTCATCCGAAATATCCCCGGTCCAGAAGACGAGCGCGTCTTCCCGGTTGTCCGTATAGTAAGCCTTGCGCAAACCGCTCATCTTAAAGCCGAACTTGATGTAGAGATGTTGCGCTTTGGTGTTCGACTTTCGCACCTCAAGCGTCAAGCGCTTGATGCCCCGTTTGATGACCCGCTCGACGGCTTCGAGCATCAAGTGGGTCGCGATGCCTTTGTTCTGGTACGGAGCCGCCACGGCTATATTGGTCACGTGCCCCTCATCGAGCACATGGTACATGCACATAAACCCGACGATGCTCTCGCCGAGTTCCGCGACAAGGCACATATTATGCCGCTTGTTCACAATCTCTCTCTGAAACGTGAGCCGGCTCCAGGGGTTGGCGTGCGCACTTGTTTCAATGGCGTATACCTGGTCGACATCGACCGCCGTCATCTCGCGGACTTCCGGTTTTATCGTTATCATGCCATGCTCACCCCTGATGTCGTTTTTCCCACATCTCTTCGGCTTGAGACAGTCTCACATAAATCGGCGCTAATTTGTACAACTCATCGAACTCGCCCGCAATAATCCTGGGCAGCGCCAGCGAGGCTAAATCGGAAGCCCGCGGCCACCAGGCCTCTTCCGCCGCAAAGACGGCACGCTCACCTAGAGCCTCGGCCAAAACCCCCTCGTAGAGTTTGACCGCGTCTCCGGCAAAAACGACTTGCTCATGCCCCTCATCCAGCAGCTTTTTCGCGAGTTCACCCGGGAGTATTGCCATAAACTCCGTAATCCTCTCGATGGAGCCGTCGTTAGGGCGGTAGAGCGCGGTGTAGACCTCTCCTCGCTTCGCGTCGATTATCGGACAGACAATGCCCGCCTCCGGTATGTTCCGGTACGCAATCGCGTCGGCGCTCGGGACGCCGATGATGGGAACCTCCAGGAGCTGGGCGAAAGTACGCGCGATGACCATGCCGATGCGCAAACCCGTATACGAGCCGGGACCGCTTCCGACGACCATATGCGTAACATCGTCTATCTTAAAGCCTTTCGCGGCCAGCAGCACGTCGACGAAAGGGATGAGCTTGGCCATGTGGCCCCGGGGCATCCAGGTCGTCTCTTCGCCGACTATCATATTCCCGTTATGGAGCGCTACCGTCAGCACCGGGCTCGATGTATCGAGACTAAGAATCAACACGTTCTTCTCCATCCAACCATTTATCGACCTGCTTATTCCATCGTTCGCCGTGGGGAGTGACCTCTATCCGTCGAAGGTCTTCATCTACCAGGCGCAGTATCCTTATCGACAGGCGCTCCTTAGGCAAAATCTCTTCGACCCTGTCGCCCCATTCGACGACCGAGACACCCTCGCCGTAGAAATATTCATCGGCGCCGAGCTCTTCGAGCTCTTCCGCGGAGGCCAGCCGGTAGACGTCGAAATGAAATAGCGGCAGCTTGCCTTCATACTCCTTGATAATCGTAAAGGTCGGGCTGGTAACGGGCGCATCGATGCCGAGGCCGACAGCAAGCCCTTTTGCAAAGACCGTCTTGCCTGCCCCCAGGTCGCCGCTTAAGCTTATGAAATCACCTTTCGTTAATATGGGAGCCAGCTTGCGAGCCAACTCCCAGGTCTCCTCGGGTGAATGTGTTATGACTGTCAACATACAGACCTAAAACCTCGTTTACTCTTCATTATATGATGCGCTGCGCGCGCTGCCGCAACCGCTAGAACAGTCCCATCTGCTCGGCTTCTTCGTCGAGAACGACTTCGTTTTCGACTTGAGCTTCTTCAGCAAGAATACGCTGTTCTTCCGCGGCTTTCTCTTCAACATAGAGCCGGAGATTTTCGAAATCCTCGGTCAGCGGCTTCATGTTGGCCCGCGAATGGAGCGCGGCGGCTGGATGGTAAATCGGCACCACGAGATGCGTGCCCTTGATGAATTTCTGCCCGTGGATGCTGCCCATCGCTACGTTTTTCATCTCTAGAATCACGGACGAGGCGAAACGCCCGAGCGTGGCGATGACCTTCGGCCCAATCAAATCCATCTGTGAGAAGAGATACCGGTTCGTGCATATCTCTATCTCTTCGGGTTTCGGGTCACGGTTGCCGGGAGGCCTGCACTTAACGACATTAGTGATATATACGTCTTCGCGCTCGAGACCGATCGTCTCCAGAAGTTGCGTGAGCAGTTTGCCTGCCGTGCCTACAAACGGTATGCCCTGCTTGTCTTCGTTAGACCCCGGGCCTTCCCCGATAAACATGATGTCGGCGCGGGGGTTGCCGTGGCCAAAGACGACCTGTGTCCGACCTTGCTCCGCGAGCGGGCACAGTGTGCAGCCGATTGATGATTCCGCCAGTTTCGAAAGTTCTTCCATTTAAACCACCTAGTGTCCGCAGGTACTACAATTCGTGCTCGAACACGAGCCGCATCCGACGCCGAAACTGCTCTTGCCGCCCGATGCAAACCCGAACGACGAGAAGAGCTTCTTGACTTGCGTGCCCCCGCACTCGGCGCAGGCCGGCGTCTCGGCATAAGCGACGGGTACTAGTCTCTCAAAGACACACCCGCATTTTCCGCACTTGAATTCGTATATAGGAATAAGACCCACCTACAATAACTAATGTTAGTATCCGGTTTTGTGACCCTTTAAATTCTACCAGCTTTGCGTTTTTTTGCAAAAGAGTGCTATTTAAGCAGCGCTTAGAACACCACCTTTGAGCATCACTTGGGGTCAAGTCTTCAAATCATCGGGTAGGAGGAGGGCTCACGCCCTCCGTCCTCCCACACCACCGGGCATACGGTTCCGTACCACGGCGGTTCATGAAATACATTAAAGCCGACAGAGTCGGTCAAGCAGCGACACGAGACCACATGAGTCAAAATACGACTTGGGAAAAGCCCTGTTCATGTGCGACGCCCCCGAGTTCCACCAGGGACCGCGTTGGTTTGTGGCTGAACGCCATGCGCGCTTTTCAGATAACCCGCGGTTCATGAGTTTCTTGGCTCGGGTATAGTTGCGCTTCCATTGTCGCCAGAGTATACCGCGCAGTTTGCGACGTATCCAGCCGTCGAGTTCCTCAAATATGCCTTTGACTTCAGCCAGCCGGAAGTAATTTGACCAGCCGCGAAGAAGGGGTGTGAGCTCATTGGCAATCCGTCCCAGGCTGCGCCCTCTTCCTCTACGGGTGATGGTTTTGACCTTTGCTTTCAAGTTCGCGATTGCCTCCGGTGCTACTTTAAGCCGGGGCACTTTGTGCCATGTCATCGAGTAGCCGAGGAACTTTCTCTTCCAAGGGCGAGAGGTCGCGCTTTTTGCGGTGTTGACTTTGAGTTTTAGCCGTTTATTTAAGAAACCGCTAACTGATGCCATCACCCGCTCGGCGGCCGCTTCTGAGCCTACGTAGACATTGCAATCGTCAGCGTAGCGCACATACGCATGGCCGCGCTTCTCTAGCTCACGGTCGAGTTCATCGAGTAGGATGTTTGAGAGCAGGGGTGAGAGCGGGCCGCCTTGCGGTGTTCCTTCTGCCCTCGGCGTTGTGATTCCTTCAGTCATCATTCCCGCCTGGAGGTACTTGCGGATGAGTTTGAGGACTCGTTTGTCGGCTACTTTGCGCGCAACACGCGCCATGAGTATGTCGTGGTTTACCTTATCGAAGAAGTTCTCGATATCGATGTCTACCACCCACCTCTTGCCCTCGGCGACGTATGACTTCGCTTTGAGTACCGCCTGGTGTGCGCTCCTTCCTGGGCGAAACCCGTAGCTGTTTGAAGAAAACGTGGGGTCAAAGATTGGAGTAAGCACTTGTAGGAGGGCTTGTTGTAT
>JAUXNY010000066.1 GCA_030682615.1 Candidatus Aquicultor sp.
CGCGCTAAAACATCATCCGTCGCTTAAAATAAAATATGTCTCTTGCGAAAAATTCACGAGCGATTTTATTAATTCCATCCGGGATAAAGATAAAATCACCGGTTTTCAAAAACGTTACCGCGATAATGACATACTCCTCGTAGACGATATCCAATTCCTGGAGAATAAAGAGGCAACGCAGGAGGAATTTTTTCACACTTTTAATACTCTTCATGGAGCCAATAAACAGATAGTCCTCTCCAGCGACCGGCCGCCCAAAGATATCGCGACCCTTGAGGACCGTCTCCGCTCCCGCTTTGAATGGGGTCTTATAACCGATATACAACCCCCCGACCTCGAGACCAGAATCGCCATATTAGACAAAAAGGCACAACTAGAGCACTTATCCGTGGATAAAGATATTCTCGAGTTTGTCGCATCCCGTATACAATCAAACATCCGCGAGCTCGAAGGGGCACTCATTCGCATAATCGCTTTTTCAAACCTGAATAAGGAATTGTTGACTAGGGAGCTTGCGGAGACTGTGCTTAAAGACATCTTTCCCGACCGGGCTAGCCGGCCCATATCAATACATATCATACAGTCGGAGGTGTGCAAATATTTTAACCTATCGAAGGCGCAACTAACTGGAAATAAACGCTCACAAGATGTTGTCTATCCGCGGCAGTTGGCCATGTATCTCGCTCGTGAGCTGACCGACATGAGTCTCCCAAAGATAGGAGACGAGTTTGGCGGCCGTGACCACACGACGGTCATGTACGCGAACTCCAAGGTAAATAAAATGATAACTACGCGCCGGGAAGTATATAATCAGATTCAGGAACTGACAAATCGCATCAAGCAGAAGACTTAAAACTTGTTGATATATCTGTTAATAATAGTTGAAACTTTTTGTTATTAAGAGTTTGCACATTTTTTATCATTACTTTTCTTACAGGCACGCGATACTGCTGATGTGCGCTAAAAGGTGTTCTTAACACAATTAACAACACCTACTAATTACAACTATACTTATTTATATTAATATTAATAGGAGGGACTGTGAATATACAAATATCTCAAGAAGAATTAAACAGAGTCGTCCAAATCGCGCAGAAGGCCGTATCGTCGCGCGGGTTGCTCCCTGTTTTAACCGGTATTCTCTTCAGGGCGGCGAATGGCGTGCTGGATTTATATGCGACCGATTTGGAGATATCGATACGGTGTTCGCTGCCGGCAACGGTAAAAAGAGAAGGAGAGACGGTTATCCCGGCGCGGCTACTGGGAGAGATCGTTAAAAATCTACCCGCGGGCAATATTGAAATAGTCAGCGATGATAAGAGCGGCAATATAAAGATTATTAGCCAGAATGCGGTCTTCGATATTCGTTCATACTCGCCCTCCGACTTCCCGAAGTTTCCGAATATAACAGGCCATAGTGGTGTTAAAATAAATGGAAGAGTCTTCTCCGATGTCGTAAAGCATGTAATAAAAGCGGTTTCGAAAGACGAGACACGTCCCGTCTTAAGTGGTGTCTTGATGACAATAGAGAAAGGGCACCTTAAGATGGTCGCGACCGACAGCTATAGGCTTTCTATAAAAGACGTGGCCGTAGAGGGGCTCACCGCGAACCAGAGTAGTGCTATTATTCCCGGCCGCTGCCTCGATGAAGTCTCAAAAGCGGTCAGCGATAAAGATGTGGAGATAATATTAGAGCCCAATCTGGTCTATTTCGACCTCGGAGATACGGTTATAATCTCGCGCCTCATAGAGGGGCAATTTCCCAACTATCAGCAACTACTGCCGAGCGATTGCGATTTAAGGGTGAAATTCAGCCGTCACGAGCTCATCGCCAGCCTGAGAAGGGTCGCTCTTTTGGCGCAGAACACCTCGCTGGTGAAGATGAAGATAGGCAATAATGAGGTCGAGATATCGGCGATGTCTCAAGACCTCGGCTCCGCGATAGAACGGCTCACGGCGAAGACCGACGGAGAGGGAATGGAGATCGCCTTCAACGCGAACTATTTATTAGACGGCCTTCAATCTATCGGCGAAGATGAAATAAATATCGAATTAAACAGCCCGCTCAAACCCGGGCTTGTAAGGCCGGCCCAAGACCAGGGTTTTATATATTTGGTAATGCCGGTTAGAATCGGCTAATAAATGAGGGAAGTTGCTGTGGAACCCGGAACAAAATTGGAGCAGCTTTTGAAATACGCCGACCTCGCCTCGACAGGCGGAGAGGCAAAATATCTTATTCAAAGTGGGCTTGTTAGGGTAAACGGCAAAAAAGAAATTAGAAGGGGTTATAAAATAAAAGCGGGAGACATCGTCGAGTTAAACGACGAAGTTTTGAGAGTCTCTTTGCAGTCAAAATAATGTATGTATATAAAAAATTTGTCATTGAAAAACTATAGAAACTACGAAGATTTTTCTACAGAGTTCACGCCAGGCATAAACTTGATTATAGGGAAGAACGCGGTTGGAAAGACCAACCTCTTGGAAGCCGTCTATTTTCTCGAAAACGGCCGCTCGCACCGGACCAGAAATTACCAAGAACTTATCAAGTGGCACGAAGAATTTCTCCACGTGAAAGCCTCCGTAAAAAGAACCGATAGAGACCTCGTCATCGACGCCATGGTGGAAAAGAGTGGGGGAAGAAGGCTTAAAGTCAACGGTGTTTTACAAAAAGGTTTTTCCGGTCGCGTGAGGCCTGTTCAAACGGTGATGTTTACGCCGGACCACCTAAAAATCGTCAAAGAGATGCCTGAACACAGGCGCGCCTATCTCGACGAGATTCTCGAAAAAATAAAAGCGGACTATGCATATTGGCGCCAGCATTACGGCAAGGTGTTACGCCAGAGAAATCTTCTTCTAAAAAAGGTCGGCTCGGGACGAATGAAGCCCGATATGATCGATTGCTGGGATGTGCAGCTCGTCGAGGCGGGAGCTAAAATCATAAAATATAGGAACGAAGCCGTGGCGACGATAGCCGAACACGCCGCCCAGATATATTCGCAAATTTCGGACTCACCGGAGCGATTTAGCCTAAAATACGAGAATCAGCTAGTGGGCGAAGACGGCTCGGTCGAAGGCCTTCAGGAACGCTTTATGGAGGGACTGCGAGCAAAAAGACGAACGGAGATAGAGAGAGGACAAAGCCTTCTCGGCCCGCACCGCGACGACATCGGGATGTTCGTCGGCGGCATCGATATGAGGACCTACGGGTCACAAGGTGAACAGAGGTCGGTCGCGCTTGCTTTGAAGATCACGGAACACGGGATAATTACTGAGAAAATAAAGGAATACCCGGTGCTCTTACTCGACGACGTCATGTCGGAGTTGGATATCAAGCGCAGAGAAGCCCTCTTGAAATATATCAAAAACGGAACACAGGTATTGATAACCAGCACAAATGTGGAATATTTCAAAGAGCAAGAGCTTTGCGAATATAATGTTATCTCGGTGAAATAATCAAGCGAGCGGCAAATCTTGCTGTTGTCGGTGTGGCTCCAGTCGTTAGGCGGAAGCATTTGTGAAGAGATTTTCTGAAGTCATGAAAGAATTTAATAATGCGCGCAACTTTAAAGAAAAGCTCGAAGAGGTCAGGGCTGTCGAAGCGTGGAACGCGGTAGTCACGGACGATATAGCCAAGAACACGTCTCCGAAATACATACGAAATGGCGTTCTTCACGTCAAAGCTAAAAGCCCGGCCTGGGCGCAAGAGCTGAGCGGGTTTACCCCTAAACTCAAGGAATTATTGAACGATTATTTAGCCGCACCCATAGTCCAAGAAATAAAATTCTCTTGTGAATCTTTTATGAAGGCGGCCGGTGAAAAAGATGCGGCTGCCAGGCCTGAATTAGACGATATTATCATCGGGGAGCAGGAGGTAGAGGAAGCAGCCGAGACAACCTCCTCCATACACGACGATGATTTAAGGGAGCGGCTGGCGTCCTTGATAATACAGAGTAAGAAACTCAACCGGTGGCGCGACACTGAGGGTTGGACGGCTTGCGTGGGATGTGGACGGCAAATACCCGCAGCCGAAAAGGGGTGCCGGAGGTGTTTTCCAAAATAAACTTGCGCGCCTGAAATATGCTATAATAAAAGGGTTGTAGTGGCGGCTGACGAGAGCCGTTTCTTACTGTAAAACCCCTACTTTATGATAGAAAGAAGGAATATTCGTGAGCGCAACCTACACCGCTAAAGACATAACCGTGCTCGAAGGGTTGGAAGCGGTTCGTAAACGCCCGGGTATGTATATCGGGAGTACCGGGCCACGAGGATTACACCACCTTGTCTATGAAGTAGTCGACAATAGTGTCGACGAAGCCCTTGCGGGATACTGTAAAAATATAATAGTAACAATCAAGCCCGACAACTCGATCGAGGTAAGCGATGACGGCCGGGGCATACCCGTCGACATCATAGAAAAGTATAAAAAACCCGCTGTAGAGATTGTCTTGACCCTCTTGCACGCCGGCGGCAAGTTCGGCGGCGAGGGGTATAAAGTCTCCGGCGGTCTTCATGGCGTAGGTATATCCGTCGTCAACGCGCTCTCTAAAAAATTGACCGTTGAGGTACACAGAGACGGTAAAGCCTACCATCAGACGTACGAGTATGGAAAACCCGTTACTAAGCTCGAAGAGATTGGTGAAACAAACAGGAGCGGCACTACCGTCACCTTCCATCCGGATGAGCAGATCTTCGACGAAGTGGTATATATCTTCGATACGCTGCGCCAGCGCATGAGAGAGATGGCGTTTCTCAATAAAGACCTTAAAATCGAGCTGATAGATGAGCGAACAGCCCCTTATGAACAGGTGGAATATAAATATTCCGGCGGAATTATCGATTTTGTAAATCACCTGAACAAAACAAAAGAGGCGGTCCACAAAAAGATAATCTACTTTGAAAACAGCGACGGCAACAACGAAGTAGAGGTCGCTATGCAATACAACACCGGCTATAGCGAGAGCGTGTTCACCTTTGCTAACAATATAAACACGCACGAAGGCGGCGCGCACCTCTCCGGCTTTAGGTCGGCTCTGACCCGAACCATCAACGATTATGCCAGGAAGAAAGGGCTCCTAAAAGAGAAAGAGGAAAATCTCTCCGGCGAGGATATTCGTGAAGGGCTAACCGCCATAGTAAGCGTCAAGCTTCGTGATCCGCAATTCGAAGGTCAGACCAAGACCAAGCTCGGCAACATGGAAATCCGAAGTCTGGTCGAGGGAACCCTGGGTTCTAAACTCGACGAGTTTCTGGAGGAAAACCCGCAAATCGCGCGCACCATCATAAGCAAGGTAATCCAAGCCTCCCATGCCCGCGCCGCCGCCAGGAAGGCCCGTGAGCTTACACGGAGAAAAGGTCTCCTTGAAAGCACGTCCCTGCCGGGAAAACTCGCGGATTGTTCGATGCGAGACCCCGCCCTCTCAGAGATATTTCTTGTCGAGGGAGACTCGGCCGGCGGCTCGGCCAAGCAGGCGCGTGACCGCAGTTTCCAAGCGATATTGCCGCTAAAAGGAAAGATATTAAATGTCGAAAAGGCCAGATTAAATAAGGTTCTTAGCAGCGAAGAGATTCAAGCGATAATAACCGCTCTCGGTACCGGCATAGGTGAGGATTTTGATATCGGCAATGCGCGCTACCATAAAATAATAATCATGACCGATGCGGACGTCGACGGTGCGCACATCCGCACCCTGATACTTACGTTCTTTTATCGGCACATGCTCCCGCTGATAGAGTCGGGCTACATCTATATCGCACAGCCGCCGCTCTATAAGGTGACGCACGACGGGCTGACAAAATACTTCTATAAAGACAAAGAACTCAATGTATATTTGAAGAGCATCGAGAAAAATGTTGGTCTGCAGAGATATAAAGGTCTCGGCGAGATGAACCCGGATCAGCTCTGGGATACGACTATGAATACGGAGACGAGGACGCTCTTGCGGGTAAACCTGGAAGACGTCATCGCCGCCGACGAGATATTCTCGACGCTTATGGGGGACAAAGTCGAGCCGCGAAGGGAATTTATACAACGCCACGCAAAAGATGTGCGTTTCTTAGATATTTAACGAGTTCGGTCAAGAAGGAGAATCACGATGGTCGATGCCCTTACCGGCAGAATAGAGACAATTGAAATAGAAGACGAGATGCGAAGCTCATATATCGATTATGCGATGAGCGTAATCGTGGGGCGGGCGCTGCCCGATGTGCGCGACGGCTTGAAGCCGGTGCACCGGAGGATTCTTTACGGCATGCACGAGATGGGCATCCTTCCGGGTAAACCCTATAAAAAATGCGCGCGCATGGTCGGTGACGTCATGGGTAAGTACCATCCCCATGGTGACAGCGCTATCTACGACACCCTTGTGCGCATGGCCCAGAGTTTTTCGATGCGCTACGAACTCATCGACGGGCACGGCAACTTCGGCTCGGTCGATGGCGATTCACCTGCGGCGATGCGTTACACGGAAGCGCGCCTCTCCAAGCTTGCCGTCGAGCTTTTGCGAGACCTAGACAAGAAGACCGTCGATTTCGTTCCCAACTATGACGAGACAGAGCAGGAGCCGGTCGTTTTGCCGGCACGCTACCCGAATCTGCTTGTAAACGGCTCGTCCGGTATCGCGGTAGGTATGGCGACCAACATCCCGCCGCACAACCTTAACGAAGTCATCGACGCTACTATTAAACTGATAGACAACCCCGATTCCCAGCCCGGCGACCTTATGCAAATCGTCAAGGGCCCCGATTTCCCGACCGGCGGCACCATAATGGGCAGGTCGGGGATAAGGGACGCCTATGAGACCGGGCGCGGCAGCATCAAGGTGCGCGGTAAGGCGCACATGGAGCAGACCAAGTCGAACAAGACGAGAATCATCATTAGCGAGCTGCCCTACCAGGTCAACAAAGCACGTTTGACCGAGAAAATCGCCGAGCTGGTACGCGAGAAGAAGATATCGGAGATATCGGACCTTCGAGACGAGTCGGACCGTAGCGGTATGCGACTTGTGGTCGAACTCAAACGGGAGGCAATTCCCCAGGTAGTCCTAAATAAGCTCTATAAACATACGCAGCTCGAGACGAGCTTTGGCGTGATAATGCTCGCTCTCGTCGAAGGCATACCGCGTACGCTGAGCCTGTCGCAGGTGCTCCACCACTATATCGAGCACCAGAAAGAGATAATCGTGCGCCGCACCCGATTCGAGTTGGAAAAGGCCGAAGCGCGGGCGCACATCCTGGAAGGTCTTCTCATCGCGCTGAACAACCTCGATGAGGTAATCAAGACCATCAGGCAGTCGAAGACGGTAGACGAGGCCAGGAAGCGGCTCATAGCCAACTTCAACCTCTCCGAGATACAGGCGCAAGCAATTCTCGACATGCGTCTGCAGCGCCTCACCGCGTTGGAGAGCCAGAAGATAGAGCTGGAATATAAAGAGCTGCTGGAAAAGATAGCCCTCCTCAAGAGAATCCTTGCGAGCGAGCAGATGATTCTGGATATTATTAAAGAGGAACTGACCGCGGTAAAAGAGCGGTTCGGCGATGAGCGCCGCACCCAAATCGTATCGGCGGCGGCAGAGCTTGAGATAGAAGACTTGATAGCCGAGGAAGACATGGTGATAACGATTACCCGCTCCGGCTATATCAAGCGCCTACCGGTAACGACCTATCGCCAGCAGGCTCGCGGCGGCAAGGGAGTCTCCGGCACCAACCTCAAAGAGGGCGACTTTGTGGAACATCTATTCATATCGTCGACGCATAACTTCATCCTGTTCTTCTCGAATAAGGGCAAGGTATACAAAATTAAAGTACACGAGCTGCCGACCGCCAGCCGAACGGCGCGCGGACATGCTATCGTCAACGTGCTGCCGTTTGCGCAGGACGAGAAGATAGCCGCGGTCATCTCGACAAAAGTCTTCGAGGAAGACCAGTACCTCATGATGGCTACGAAGAAGGGTGTCGTCAAAAAGACGCCGTTTAAAGAGTACAACACCTCCCGGCGCGACGGGATTCTCGCAATCAGCATGCGCGAGGACGACGAGCTTATCGGAGTCAAAATCACCCGTGGCTCAGACGATATGATATTGGTGTCGCGCGGCGGCATGTCCATCCGGTTCAACGAGACCGACGTGCGGCCGATGGGGCGCACGGCGACCGGGGTCAAAGGGATGAGGCTTGCCAAGGACGACGAGGTCCTTGCGGTAGAGGTCGCCAAGGACGAAGCCGACTTCCTGATCATTACCGACAACGGGTTTGGAAAACGCACCCCGATGCACAACTACCCGCAACAGGGGCGTGGCGGCAAAGGCGTAAAGACGCTCAAAGAGACCAGCGCGCGAGGCAAGGTCTCGGCCGCCAAGATGGTCCAGGAACGCCACAGTCTCATGATAATCTCAACGGAAGGTATCGTGATGCGCACGCCGGTTAAACAGATCTCGCAAATGGGTAGAAACACGCAAGGCGTCAAAATAATGAACATCAAAGAAAACGATACGGTTAGCGCAGTCGCACTCATCGTTGACGACAAGGACAGTCCTAACGGGGACGAAGAGCTGGAGATTTAAGGCGACCGACGAGTCTGTGGAAACCGCCAGATAAAGTAGGCATCGATTAGAGATAGCCGTTTTAGTGCACTCCGGGGGAGCCGATGTTGCCGTTTGAGGTTTTAGAGCACACCGCCGATGTTGGCCTTAAGGCGCACGGCCACACCCTCAAAGAGGCGTTCGAAAACGCCGCTACCGGCATGTTCAGCCTTATCACCGACCTCGAGAACATCAAGCCGTCGACGTCGCAAGAGATCTCAGTCGAAGCCGAGGACCGGGAGAGCATGCTCGTCGAATGGCTGAACGAGCTTTTGTACCGCTTCGAAGTCGAATACACGGTCTTTAAGCGCTTCGAAATCGTCGAATGGGATGAAGAGCACCACATGCGCGCCGTAGCCTACGGCGAACCCCTCGACCTCGGCCGCCACCAGATAAAGACCCAAATCAAAGCCTGCACATACCACATGCTCAAAATCGAGCACAACGAGGACTGGTCGGCCCAGGTCATTTTCGATGTCTAAACGCCCTTAAAGTGTTTTGAAAGCGTTTTAGGACGGTGGTAAAGATGTTTGACGCTCTCGAAAGAGTCTCTGAATATGTCTGGAGAATTCCAGTGGGCTACAAAAAAGGAATGAGGGTTCCCGGCATCATCTACGCCAGCGAGGAGCTTCTACTAAGGGCGCACGAGGATAAGGCGGTTGAGCAGGTCGCAAATGTCGCGTTTCTCCCCGGCATCATTAAAGCCTCCTATGCTATGCCCGACATCCATTGGGGCTATGGCTTTCCGATCGGCGGCGTTGCGGCGACCGACATCGAGACGGGGGTCATCTCGCCCGGTGGGGTCGGCTTCGACATCAACTGCGGCGTGCGCCTTCTTAAAACCGAATTTTTCGCGAAAGACGTCATGGACAAGGTCGATGCCCTCATGCACGAAATCGCAAGGAACGTCCCTAGGGGGGTGGGCAGCCGGGGAAAGATTAGGGTCGAGCGCGAGGAACTCGAGAAGGTCATGGTCGAAGGCGTCGATTGGGCCATAAGAAACGGATATGCCTGGGACGAGGATACCGAATTCATAGAGGAGAACGGCCGCCTGGCCGGCGCCGACCCCGGCGCCGTAAGCGACAAAGCGTTTGAGCGCGGCCGCGACCAACTCGGCACACTCGGCGCAGGCAACCACTTCCTTGAGATACAAGAGGTTGCGGAGATATTCGACCAGCGGGCGGCGAACGTCTTCGACCTTTTTGAGGGGCAACTCGTCGTCATGATCCACTCCGGCTCGCGCGGTTTGGGCCACCAGATTTGCAGCGACTACATAAAGGTGATGGATAAGGTGGTGCGCGCCACCGGTATAGAGCTTCCCGACCGGCAACTCGGCTGTGCGCCGATTTTGTCGCGGGAGGGTCGCGACTATTACGCGGCAATGGCATGCGCGGTAAACTACGCGTTCGTCAATCGTCAAGTGATGGCGCATTGGGTCAGGGAGTCGTTCGAGCGCGTCTTTGTAAAGAGCGCGGAGTCGATGGGTATGCGGCTTCTCTACGACGTCTGCCACAATATCGCCAAGTTCGAGGAGCACTTCGTCGACGACGAGAGAGAAAAGGTCTGTGTCCACCGCAAGGGAGCAACGAGAGCTTTTGGTCCCGGCAACCCCTTGACCCCGGAGAAATTCCGCCACATCGGGCAGCCGGTTCTGGTCCCGGGCGATATGGGCACCGCCTCTTATGTCTTGATCGGAACCGAAGAAGCGATGAGGGAGACATTCGGCTCGACCTGTCACGGGGCGGGGCGAGTGATGAGCCGCAGTGAAGCTAAGCGTACAATTAGCGGACAGGCGCTCAAGAGTGAGTTAGAGGCAAAAGGCATCCGGATCCTCGCCGGCAGCCTGGCGCTCCTCGCAGAGGAGGCGCCGGGGGCCTATAAAGACGTAAGCCAAGTGGTCGAGGTGTGCCACAACACCAATATCGCCAAAAAGGTGGCAAGATTGCGCCCTATCGGTGTGATAAAGGGATAGGTGCGCGCAAGGCCGGCTTGATTCAAGGTTTGAGGCCCGCTAGAGCGTCGTTTACCGATGAATGAAAAGGAAACAGCCGGGTTAGACCCGTGAGCGTCAAGACCCTGTCGACGAGGGGGTTGCCGACGATGGCAAGCCCACCACCCCTCTTTCTGACCAAATCAAGCCCCCCAAGCAGAACGCCGAGGCAAGAACTGTCTATGTAGCTGATTTTTTTCAAATCGACTATCAAGCGGTAGTCGCCCTGCTCGACTGCGGAAAAGATTTCATCGTGAAGCATGTGACAGTTGCTAAGGTCGATTTGGCCGTGTATCTCAATAACCGGCACATGGTCAACCGCTCTTTTGATTATTTCCATACACGGCCTGCCTTTCGTACCAGGTGTGGATGTGTTACGCCTCGCATTGTTATTCCCGGCCAGTACAGATATAAAACATATAGTGTTATTATATCTAAGTCGAGCGCTGTGGCAAACACCGCCACCAGATGCAAGCAAACGGTGTATTGCTGAATAACTATACGTTTGACCTGCGGTTTTAAAGATAAATAGTTTGACACCGTCGCCCATAAAGTTTAGAATCTTGCCATAGGCCTAAACCAGCCGGAGCACCACAAAGGAGAGTTACGTGTTGAAAGAACAGCCAATAAACACAAGCGGCAAAGCCGTATCGCAAGTATCTTTCGAGGCCGGCGTCGACTTTCTTGAAGATGATGAAATGGTCGAGGCGCAAATAAAATGTGTGGCGGCTGTATGGTGGGAGGATATCACTGCGTATTCGAGGGTCGAAATACCCGATGATTTTGAAATATTTAGGCTATCGAAGATTACCGTTGGCTTGGTGTGGAAAGAGACCGATGACTATATTGTTCTCGTTCAAGACTATGACCTAACAAACCGCGGCCGCGGCTACCGCCACAATGACTTTCATATCATCCCGAAGGGCACCATCAAGAACATGGAGGTATTGGGTGAGGTCAAATTCTAACCCCGAAGCCACCCGTACCCCTTAAGTCGCAACCCGTTACTCTTGAAAGTCTTCGGGCCTGATATTGTCCAGAAACTCCCGGAACCGCTCGACCTCTTCATCTTCGCCCGTCTCGCTTAAGATGGCGGCTTGGTCTAAGACCGACTCATTGGCGAAAATCGGCACTTTGGTGCGGACGGCAAGTGCTATGGCATCGCTTGGCCTTGCGTCTATCTGCAGCTTGCTCGAGTTTATCGACATATGGATTTGGGCGTAGAAGGTTCCCTCTTTCAGGTCGCTTATCACGACACTTTCGACCTCGGCGCTGAGCTTGTCGATAACGGTTTTGAGCAGGTCGTGCGTGAGCGGCCGCGACGGACGGATTCCCTGTATCTCCATGAGGATAGCCGTTGCTTCAAACTGTCCTATCCAGATCGGAAGGTACCTGCTAGTGGAACTCTCTTTTAATATGATTACCGGCTGATTCGTCAAGATGTCGAGATTGACGCCGTGAACTTCCATTTCAAACAATTGGTTCACCTCTAAAACGCGCTTAATTGTCTATGCTCACAATAGCAAAGATTTAATCAATTAATCAATCTAGGCCGGTTGCCCGAGGAGCAAGCGCTCGCCAAGAAGAGGATGGATTCACAGCTGGCTTGAGTGGTTTTGCTCCACGTGAAAAGCGCGACAACGGGCGGTCGCACGCGGCACTAGCGCAGGGGAAATCTGCGCCTTGAATTTTTTAAGCGGGAGCTGTACAATATGAAGCTGGCCGCTAAAGTTGGCCATGATTTGCCTCGGGCCTATAGCTCAGTTGGTTAGAGCGCACCCCTGATAAGGGTGAGGTGGCTGGTTCGACTCCAGCTAGGCCCACGAATGGCTCGCTCGCGCGAGCTTTTTTATGTTTAGGGTTATAATCATCTAAGGCATGGACGGGGAGGCGCGATGGCCGGGTTTGTCGATATCCACAATCATATCTTGCCGGGGCTCGACGATGGAGCCGAGACGCTGGAAGAGGCGGTCGAGATGGCGCGCCTCGCGCACCAAAACGGCATCACGCGAATCGTCGCCACGCCGCACCAGAACGACTGGCACCACGTTACGGGACAAGAGACGCTCGCCGGAGTCGAGCTGCTACAGGCCGTGTTACGCGAGCGCGGTGTGCCGGTAGATATCTATGCCGGGAGTGAGCTGCGGATGTCACCGGATATCCCCGAGCGGCTGGCGTCGCAAACCGCGCTCCCACTCGCCGGGAGCAGCTACGTGTTGATAGAGTTTTACTTCGACACGATACCGTTCTTCTCGGAAGAGGTCGTCTTTCGCCTGCGCACCGCCGGCTGGAAGCCGATTATCGCGCATCCGGAGCGGGTCTACGATATCCAGAGAAAACCCGAGCGGCTTGAGAGGTTTATCGACATGGGTTGTCTCACCCATATCAACGTGAGCAGCCTCACGGGTGAGCTGGGGCGCTCGTGTCTCGACACAGCGGTCGCGCTCCTCAAACGCGGGTGGGTGGATATCATCGCCAGCGACTCCCACGGCGCCGAGAACCGGCCGCCGGATTTTGGGGCCGCGCTATCCGTCGCAGCAAAGATAGTCGGCGAAGAGGCGGCACGCGCCCTGGTTCTCGAAAACCCGGCGCGAATCTTTGAGGAGGAGCAATAGGCGGAAGGTCGAGACGGGTTCGCTTCTCGCCGGCCGAATGAGGCGACCGCGAGAGGTCGTGCTGAAAAGAAGTTGCCGTTGCGACGGATATACTATACAATATTCAAGGACATCGCACCGGTTGTTCCAGGTATTGACCGCAAGCGGCCGGCTCGCAAAAGCGGGTCAGACAACCACATATGGGGGATTAGCTCAGTTGGGAGAGCGCCTGCCTTGCACGCAGGAGGTCATCGGTTCGAGCCCGTTATCCTCCACCGAAAAAGCTCCGGTAGAAATGCCGGATCCTTTGTTTTCCTAAGAAACCCAATATATCGCTGAGCATACGTTGGCTCGTAAGAACTTTCGAGCGCAACTTGAGATGATATTTGCAGTTAATTCATTCAAAGGCTTTTTCTAAAATTAGTTTTCATTATACCTATTGCTTCTTCGCTGCTTAATTCTCCGTGTTCTTGGAGGGCGCCGGCAAGAGCATCAAGGGAATGCCTGCAAATTTCCAGAAGTGCCCTAGTTTGGGTTATATAGTCGGTAATGCTCCCACCAGTAATTTTTATTAGCTTATGTATATGCGCAATGTCATCCTTTGAGTGTCCGTTCGCCGATTGATCAATAGAGTTTCTTAGCTCTTGAGTTAATTCCCAGCCCCAGCTCTTAAGCTTCATTTCATATAGCATTATTTCGGCTATACCTCCAGCCAAGAATATCGCTGTAAGGTTACGACGTCTATTGGGGCTATACTGTTGCATATCGTTAAGCTCAAACGTTTCCACCGTATCCGTAGAACCATCAACGCGTCCAGAGAATTCACCAAAAGACTTGATGCTTATTTTGGTAAATTTCTCTTCAAGCACGCAACAAGCAACCGCATGGCCTGCCTCATGATATGCAACCACCTCGATTGCTCTTATATTTGACTCTTTAATTTCCAT
>JAUXNY010000076.1 GCA_030682615.1 Candidatus Aquicultor sp.
TGGAAATGTGCTTCAATTCGATGTCGAGCGCGACCGCCAAATCACGGTCGTCGTAGGCGAAAAATCGGGAGCGAGCATCGGCATATTTGGCGGCTCTTTACAGGCATTGCAGTCCGGAGCGGTATATAAATCGCTGTGGGATGGTAACACCTGGCGCGAGTTTGCCAAAGCGGAAGAAGGTGCGGCATGAAAAATAGACCGGCAGTTATCATACCTTTAGATGGCTCTAAGACGGCAACCGCAGCGCTTGGCGCAGCGCAAGCTATGACGATGACAATGGACGCGGTCCTCCATATCGTTTACGTTAGCGAGGATGCGATTGAGGAAAAGGAGTTACTCCAGACGCTCAAGGTAGACCATCTTGAAGTCAAGGATTTCACGGTGCAAACGATTACCGGAGCCACTGTGGTCGATGCGATACTGAAATTCGCCGCAAGCGTTGAGACAGAGATGATAGTTATGTCGAGCCACGGCTGGACCTACAATACTCAGCATCTGCTAGGGAGCAACACGATGGGTGTAGTCGAACGCGCTATCGACCCGGTTATGGTGATTAGCCCCAGCAGCACGGCGCGTCCGGGTCCTGATTGGAGACCGAATAAAATACTCGTCCCGCAAGACGGGTCCCCAACGTCCGCAGCCGTCATCGACAGGGTTTTCCGTCTTGCCGAGCTGATGAGCGCTGACATAGATATTTTAAACATAGGCGTTCTTGGGACAAAGCCGCCATCCGAGGCGGGCACGATTACAGTGCCCAGATACTTAGATTACCCGAGATATGACTGGCCGGCATGGTCAAGGGAGTTTGTCGAGCGGTTCTACAAACATCTGCCACCCGGTGTCGAACTTAACATCTTTGAGCGAGAAGGCGACCCGGCCGATGTCATGATCAAATTCGCAGCCGAAAACGGGAACGACTTCATAGCGTTCGGGTGGCACGGACACTTAGAGAATGAACGTGCAATAATTGTCAAAAACCTGATTCGAAAGACCGACGTCCCGCTTATATTTATCTGGTCGAGATAAAAACACGGTGCGCTAAAATAAAAAGAGCTATTTCCACGGACGGCAAAATGCACCATAATAAAGGCATTGAGTCTATAAGGTCGCGCGCATTGCCGCGTTAGCAAGGTGAGACATGGGCCAAGAGCTAAAACTAAGGGTGACGATTATCTACGCACACGTGCCGCGCTCCGGTTGAGGACCTCGTTTCACAGCTGGTAGCTGTTTCGATGAGGACTTCGTGTCCCAAGCACATGCTCTTCATGACGACCTATCCACTAAGTTTGGAGCGCAAATCGAGTGCACACTGCACAATATTTTCTTCGATAACCCGGCTGACGTAGGCGACTTGGCCGACAAAATAACTTGGGACGGCCTGAAACTCCCGGTAGTCTTCATTGACGAGGAGCCGGAGCTGGTTGGCTATATTGACGAACCGACGGTAAGTGAGCTTCTGGCGGACCGTGGCTTAACAGCGGACGGATAGGTCTAAAAGAACACCCCGCATTATTTGCATCAAATCAACACCCTTTTGTTCTTAGTCTTCCCAATTATTCCTCAAGGCCAAGGCGTAAATATTGACGCAGTAAAACAATTTGCTAAATCCATCGGGCTCGTGTTGAAAGATTCAGTGTTCGGGTATAGAAGAAGTGCTAGCTATGCCTATGCTATCGACCCGGTACCTTTTTAGTGAGTGCGTGCTATGCGCCTATTGTCCCAGGATGTGGTGTGGAGGTGGGTTTATGTCGACCGATGGGATTTCGATTTTTCCCCGCTTGACCCGAAGAGAATTTCTCAAGTACTGCGGGACGCTCGCCGCGTTGATCGGCGCGGGCGACGCGGCGATTCCGGATATTGCCGCAGCGCTTGAGAAACTCGCAAAGCGTCCGGCCGTAGTCTGGTCGCTTTTCCAGGAGTGTCTCGGGTGCTCGGTCAGCCTGTTGCAGAGCCGGACCCCGGATGTCGCCAACCTGATTTTAAGGCAGATATCCCTTGAATACCACGAAGCCGTCATGGCGGCCGCAGGAGACCAGGCGCATAAGCATTTTGAGGATATGGTCGAAAGAGGTGATTTCTATTATGTTGTCGAGGGTGCTATTGCGACAAAGATTCCTGAAGCGATAACTATGCATGGCATTAGCGCTATGGAGCACGCTAAAGAAACGTACAAGAAGGCAAAAGCTACGATTGCGATTGGCAGTTGTGCGACCTTTGGAGGCATCCAGGCGGCCGCACCCAACCCGACCGGCGCCAAGGGGCTTACCGCGTTCTTACGCGAGGATGCGGGCGTTGCGAACCCGGTCGTCGTCAACATCTCACGCTGCCCGGGTAATGCCGAAGACATGCTCGCGGCGCTCACTTATATCCTTGTCCACGGAAAGCCACCGGAGCTCGATGCTGTCGGGCGGCCGGTCTTTCTATATGGACATCTCATCCATGACGAATGCGAGCGTCGGGGCCATTTCGATGCGGGCGAGTTCGTCGAAGTCTTCGGTGATGACGCGTCACGGGACCGTTGGTGTTTCTATAAAGTCGGCTGCAAGGGGCCGCAGACGTTTGCGCCGTGCCCAAAAACCCGCTGGAACGGCCACTTGAGCTGGTGCGTCCATAACGGCCCGTGTATCGGCTGCGCCGAACCCGAGTTCTGGGATAAACTAACCCCATTTTATGAGCGCGCACAAAACGTGCAAGTCCCCGGTATCGGCGGGATATCGACGACCAGAATAGGTATGGCACTCGGAGCTGCGACAGCGGTCGGATTAGGCGCTCATCTTATCGGGCAAGCGGCGACGGGGCGCCTAGGCAAGGGAGGACCTCCCGAGCCGGAGGAAGCGCCGAGAGGAGGTCGTTCATAAATGGCAAGAAAAAAAGTGATCATCGACCCTATTACGCGCATCGAGGGACATCTCCGTATCACCTGCGTTGTCGAAGACGGCAAGGTGACCGAGGCGTGGAATACCGCGACGCTCTTCCGGGGGTTCGAGATTTTCATGAAAGGGCGCGACCCGCGGGACGCCTGGCATTTCTCGAGCCGCATCTGCGGGGTCTGCCCGACACCGCACGCCTGGAATTCCGTGCGCGCAACGGAAGAGGCCTTCGGCATCGACAAGATGGACGACAACACCCGCCTCATCCGCAACATGATGGAAGCGACACAGGTCGGCTACGACCACATCCTATGGTTCTATATCCTCAACGCGTTTGATTTTGTAAACGTCCCCAACGCGCTCAATGCGAAACCGACCCTGCCGACACTCAAGGCTGTCCAGGAGCGCGTGCAGGCGGTGGTCAAATCCGGCCAACTCGGCCCGTTCGCGAATATGTACTGGGATCATCCCGGCTATAAGTTGCCGGCCGAACTCGACCTCGAGCTGACCGCACATTATCTGCAGTCGATAGATGCCCAGCAGGCCGCAAATGACGCCGCCGCCTTTATGGGCGGCAAGTTCCCGATGATAATGAATTACGCGCCGGGAGGCATCACACAGCTCCCAAGTCTCGACGAGATACTCTATTATCAAGGCCGCATGCGCGAGGTCAAAGACTTTATCGACAATGTCATGGTGCCCGATTTGCTTGCAATCGCGCCGTACTATATCGATTTGGCGCAGACCGGGAAGGGAGTCGGTAATTATCTGACATGGGGTCTCCTCGATGAGGAGAGCCAGGACCCCTACGACCGGCTCTTTCCGAGGGGAGCGATTTTCGATGGCAAACTCCAGGTCGAGAAGGTCGACCCGGATGAGACCCGGATGTACACGAAGTACTCGTGGTTTGGTGACGATGTAGGCGGCGGCAAGCACCCGCTCGACGTGGGGCAGGAACCGATAGAGTTTACCAAGCTCGACCCGCTCGACAACGAAGGACCCGTCGAGGGCAAGTACGACTGGACGCAGGCGGTGCGTTATGGCAAGGATGACCGTCCGATGGAGGTCGGCCCGCTCGCGCAGATGCTCGTCGCTTACGTCTCAGGGCGTGAGGACACGAAGAAGGTCGTCGATGATACGCTGGCGGCGATAGGGGCCGCCGGTAAGCCAGAGGTGCTCATGTCCGACCTCGGCCGTATCGCGGCGCGTGTGCTAAAGGCTAAAGTAAATGCGGACAATGCGCTTCGCTGGGCGGACGAGCTTTTAGCCAACATCGGCGCCGGCAAGACCAAAGTCTTTGAGTCACGACCGGTTCCCTCTACCGGCGAGGGAAAAGGCGGCTGGGATGCGCCGCGCGGAGCGCTCTGCCACTATATGCGCATCAAGGACGGCAAAATCGACACCTATGCCGCCGTACCCCCGTCCAACTGGAATCTTTCCCCGCGCGATGACAAAGGCGTGCGCGGACCGGTCGAGGAGGCCTTAGTCGGGCAGAGCGTCATCGACCCGGACAAGCCGCTTGAGATTCTACGCGTAGTCCACTCGTTCGATCCGTGAATGGCATGCGCGGTTCACTTGATTGAACCGAAATCCAACCGGATTCTAGAGTTCAGAGTAGGCTAGGGGGTGATGGCGATGCACGAACATGATAACAAACCGTTCAAACTCGGTATCAGCAAGCACGAAACCAGGGAAGAGCACCCGCTGATGGCGGTTGTGACCCATTGGATACACCTTATCTCGATGATAGTGCTCATCTGGACAGGCTTCTTTATCCACTCGCCGTTTTACCAGGGATCGATGATCATCAACAAGACTTTTCACACGCTCTTCGCGTTTATCCTAATTGCGACTGGCGTGGTCAGGATGTACTGGGCATTGTTCGGCAAGGGGTCGGCACCCTGCGGCGGGCGTGCCAAGATACGCGATTATAAATTCTTCCTTCCCCAGAAGGAGAATCGCGGCAAGCTGTTGCCGATGACAAAGTATTACCTCTTCATGCGCGAGACACATCCGAGAACATTCAAGTATAATCCGCTGCAAAAGACGGCTTACGTCTCGTTGATAGTGTTCATCACGATACAGATCATCACCGGTTTCTCACTACTGACCGCGACCGCGCAGTTTTTCCTGCCGTTGACTTACCTGCTGGGGGGAACAGCTACAGTCCGCTCTATACACTACCTGACGATGTGGGGGTTTATCTTTATCACGGTGATTCATATATACTTGACCCTCACAGAGACGATTCACGAGTTTCCTTTGATGTTCTTGTGGCGGGAGGTTCATGTTACGGAGAGGTGGCACGGCCTCAAACGTGACGAGTTGGGGGAGTGATGGATATGTCCAGCTTCAAACAGGTAGGCAGGATTACGGTGCTAGGCGTTGGGAATACCCTGATGGGCGATGACGGCGTGGGTGTTGCCGTCGCGCGCGAGCTTGTTTCGGAACTCGAGGACTCACCCGTAAATGTCGTGCTCGGAGAGACCGCCGGAATGGGGCTTATCAGGCATTTTAGGGAGTCGGAAGTGGTCATCGTCATCGATGCGGTCGCCGCCGAGGCCGAGGCTGGAAGCATCTTTCGTTTTAACGCGGACGAGGCCGGCATCGTCCACTTGAGGTCGAACAACATCCACGGCATGGGTGTCCCGCACCTTATCTCTAACGCGCGCCTTGCGGGGGCGGACCCGGAGGTCATCGTCTTCGGTATCCAGGTGGGGGACGTGCGCCCGCGCGATGAGATACTGACCGGGCCGGTAGCCGCGGCGGTGCCGCGAGTTCGAAAGCTCGTCATCGATGAACTGGTCAGGTTTGGCGCTGCCGGCCTGTAACGGGTGCGTGATGTATGGAGCAGGTAATCACGGATACAAGATATCGCGGTGCCGGTGAGCAGGGCATGGCCAGTTTGACACGCACCAATTACTCTGGTAACGTTCACCTGACAAAGGGGAGTAGCCAGCCTTAAAAAAGCGATGCGGTCGACATACCGGGCGTCTGTGCCCCGGTCGCATCTGGGTGATTCCGTTAGGCGAGACCTTTGGCGAGCAATAGAATGCCGGCCAAAGGTCTTTTTTCTGAGGAGGTGCGGATGACAGGATTTTTCCCGGCATTGTTGCTGGTGACCATTGCCGAGCTTGGCGATAAAACCCAGTTGCTGGTACTGGCGCTGGCAGCCAAACATCGCCCGGCAAAAGTCATCGCCGGCGTAATTCTTGCGCTCCTTGTTTTACAGCTTACCGCCGTTATTGTCGGGCGCACGCTCTATGCGCTGGTTCCCATGGCGTATCTGCAGTTCGCTATAGGCGCATCGTTTATCGCTTTTGGTATATGGATGCTCAAGAAGGATACGGGGGACGAGGAGAACGCAGGCTCCGGCGCACGCACGTCCCTCGGCGTTATCGCGACAGTTGCCGCGACCTTCTTTATCGCGGAGTTCGGTGACAAGACACAACTTGCCACCATATCACTTGCCGCGAAATATAACTCGTTTGTCGGTGTGTGGCTGGGTTCGACGTTTGGCATGATCGTCGCCGACGGCCTGGCTCTAGTAGTCGGAGTCACCGCCGGCCGGAGACTTCCTCAAGAGCGAATAAAATATATATCAGCCGGTATCTTCATACTTTTCGGCATCATCACGCTGGCTCAAGCGATCCTGTAGACCGGCACGGGCCAGGTGTCTGTAGCGCGCGGAAAAATACAGCCGGTTAGAGCCGCGCGTGCATGGGAATAATCTAACCGAAAGCAGGTAATTCTAACAGGGAGATCGCATGGACATCGAGTTGTTGTATTTTACAGGCTGACCGACGTTCGAAGATGCGCAGGATGTGCTGGCGGAAGCGTTGCAGGAACTCGGTATCGACCAACCTGTTCACATCATTAACGTTCAGGACGACGAGGAAGCGCGCTCAAAGCGTTCCCTGGGCTCGCCGACGATACGCATAAATGGACTCGATGTTGACCCGCTCGCCCGAGAATCCACGGATTTTGCGATGAAATGTCGAATCTATCAGGTCGGCGACCGGATACAAGGATATCCCAGCAAAGACATGGTTGTAGCGGCAATCAAGAAAGCAGGGGACAGATCCTGACATATGCTTACATCTTAACCAGTCTATTCCGCCGTGCGCCGCTTAAGCTCTGCGAGCGTATCTTCTAGCTTCTTAAGCTCTTCGCCGTAACCCGTCCAATCTCCGGCACGCGACTTCTTCTGCGCGTTCTCAAAGAACTTCGAGGCCTGGTCGGTAAGCTCTTTTATGGAACTCGGTGTTTCAGGCTGCGCAGGCTCTCCATCCTTGGCCGGTCGAGGCGGCTCTTTGCCCTCGCCAAAGATAGCGTTGAGCGCTGAGCTCAGGTCGGCTTCCATCGCGATCTTAGAACCATACGCGACGATGACCCGCTTCAACTCCGGTAGCTCCGTCTGCTCGGCCTGGAGATAGAGTGGTTCGATATAGAGGATGGAGTCCTCAACCGGTATCACAAAGAGATTGCCCCGCAGGACTTTTGATCCACTCTGATTCCACAGTGAAAGCTGCTGCGATATATCGGGTGTCTGGTCGATGCGCGCCTCTATCTGAAGCGGCCCGTAGACGAGCTTTTGTTTAGGGAACTTGTAGACCAGCAGCTGCCCATATTCGGCAGGGTCGCTTTTGGCGGTCATCCACGCAATCATATTATTCTTTTTGACGGGCGTAAACGGCGTCATTATCATGAACTTCTCTCGCTCTTCACCGGGGAGTCTCATCATCATATAGTACGGTTCTATCTCCTGTTGCTCGCTGCCGATGATCTCTTTGGAGATGCTCCAGAGGTCTTCCTTGTTGTAGAAGACCTGCGGGTCGGTCATATGGAAGGTCGCAAACATCTGGTTCTGAATACTAAAGAGCCCTTCCGGGTATCGGACATGGGCTTTGAGACCCTCCGGCATCTTCGAACTGTCCTTAAACAGCCCGGGGAAGGCTTTCTTATATGTTTTTATGAGCGGGTCTTCCTTATCGAATATATAATAGTCGATTGTCCCGTTGTAGGCATCGATGACGACCTTCACCGAATTTCGGATGTAGTTGTCATTGTCGGCGAAAGGCTGCGAATACGGATAGCGGTCGTCGACGGTGTAGGCATCGAGTATCCAGAAGAGTCTTCCATTATCTATTACGATATAGGGGTCGTTTTCATATCTGAGAAACGGCGCCACGAGCCGGACGCGCTCGGTGATATTGCGGTTAAAGACGATTCTGCTTTTGTCTGTGAGCGAATCCGCGAGCAGCAGCTTCATGCTATTAAAGCGCCACGCAAAGGCGGCCTTTTTCACAATACCATCCATTTTCACGCCGCCGGTTCCCTCGTATATTGTATAGCTGTTCTCGTTGCCCATCGGGAAGTCGAACTCGCGTGTCTTAGTGCCGACGACAACATAATCGTTACTAGTCTCGCCAAAATATATTTCGGGGCGTGTGACGTCCATGCTCGGTATGCTGGTCTTCGGCGGGATGTCTTTTAATATCAGCCTCGGCATGCCGTCTTCTGTGAACTCGTTTACCCTGTTTGCTATTATTCCATACCCATGTGTGTAGACCAAGTGCTGGTTCATCCAAGTTTTGGCGTTTTCGGAGAGATTGTCTGCGTTGAATTCGCGCGCGGATATGGCCACTTGCCGCAGCGCCCCGTCAATCGGATAACGGTCGACGTCGACATCGGAGAAGTTGTAGTAGGGGCGAATACTCTGTATCTGGTTATATGTTTTGAGAAGCGGTTGCCAATCCCAGAGGCGGATATTGTCGATCGTCTGCCGGTTTTCGCTCAGGTCTTTGGTGGTAAGCACCTGCTCGGCCGGGAAGAGCTTCTCCTCGATCTTGTCGAGGCCGTACGAGCGGTTGGTGAATTCGATCGACTTTTTTATATAAGGTGTCTCTTTAACTATCTCGTTCGGCGAGACGCTGTATTGTTGAACCAGAGCCGGGTAGACACCGCCCGCAAGGATGCTGACACCCATGATAAAGGCGATACTGGCAGCCGGCAGGCGCCAGCCCTTAAAGTGCAGGTTGACCATGAACATAACAGCCGCGATGAGCGATGCATAGAAGAGCACGGTCAGCGCCGGCAGTTTGGCGTGGATATCCGTATAGCCCGCGCCGAAGATGACACCGGTGTTCGATAGCAACAGGTCATAAGAGTTTAATTTATACGAAAGTCCGAGTAAGACGAAGAACAAACCGAATAGGACCGAAAGATGGGCCTTCGTATGCGGCGCGAATCTCTGCATATCCGGACGTAATGTGATACCGCCGTTTATCCAGTGGACCGCGCTCGTAAGGATTATTGAGATAACGATAGTCTGAAAACCAAGACTCAGCAAAGCCCGGTAAAACGGGACTGAAAAGACATGAAATGAGAGATCGAGATTGAAGACAGGGTCTTTAATCCCAAACGGAACCTGGTTGAGGTATTTTAGCACTATGTCCCAATAACCCGTTGCCGAAGCGCCGATTATGAACGCGAACCCGAAAGCGATTGCGAATAGCACAAGGTTAAAGAAACGCATAAACGCCGGAGATTTGATAAACTTCAGCACCTCGTAAAGAGGGTCGTCCTGCGAACCGAACCAGTACGGGAAAGGCGGCGCCATTTTTCTGGCTATGAGCATATTAGCGTAGAGAAAGACAAAAAAGGCTAGGCCGGACGCGACCCATAGTCCCAACTTTAGCGAGAGTATGTCGACAAAAACGCCGTCATAGGCGACCTCTTTAAACCAGAGCCAATCGGTAAAGAGGTTAACGAGTGCCTTTGAGGAGACAATTATCACAAAAAGTACGGCGAATAGTGCGTAAGTTATGACCTTTCCAGTTTTCAAGGTAACCTCCGGTTTAAGGAATGGAGCCGGCGGCGGTTGCGCCTATTGTCTCAGTGCGCTTGGGATGTTGTTAGTACCGGCTTACTTTTATTTAACTAGAAGCTAGATTCAAAAGCAAATCCGAGTCGGGGTTCTTTTATTTGGGGTCGGCGCCGATGATTCCCGATTCTATCTTTGGTGTTCGAAGAGTGGCAGCACGAGCGGTAATATCGCGGCAATATCATCGATAATGTGGTCCGGGCAGCTCTTCAGTATCTCGAGGCCGTGGAAACCATAGGTAACGCCTACCGTCAACGTACCGGCGTTCCGTCCGGCGGCGATGTCGACGTCGGTGTCACCGACCATGACTGCGGCAGCAGGACGTGAATTAAGGACGCCCAGGGTTTTCAATATCGGCTCGGGGTGCGGTTTTAAGTTCTCGACGTCTTCGAACGCGACTACGTGGTCTAAATAAGTCGCCAACCCGGTGAAACTCAACGTTTTCAGTGTTGATGCTCTGGCTCGCGTCGTGACCGCACCGATTCTCAAGCCGGACTCCTTCAAAGTCTCCAGCGTCTCCCGGGTTCCCGGATATGCCTGTGCTAAATCGATATGCTCGACCTGGAACGCGCGGTGCATAGCGCTCAGTTCTGTCACGTCCGCGACGCCGGTCAGTATCTCATAGCATAAATCCAGCGGTTTTCCCACCAAACGCGACATCTCTTCGCGGCTTTTTTTGGGAAATCCGGCGCGCTCCAGACTATATTCAAATGCTTGAAAGATAAATTCGCTCGTATCTAACAGGGTTCCGTCGACATCAAATAAAATCGCTTCAAATACTTGCATGGAAACATTATATCAAATGGGCTGCCCAATATTCACCTACCACAATGCTGAGGATATACAGTTCTGGGAATAACAACAGTATAAACGGAGTGAGTCTGGCTATGTCGCTAAAAAGGATGGCTTCCATGAAACTCATTTACTACTACGACGAGGTGCGACCCGAGCAAATACTCTTGGCCGGCGGCAAGGGGTTAAACGTCGCACTCATCCATCAGGCAGGACTATTGGTGCCCCGGGGGTTCATACTCTCGGCCGAAGCGTTTCGCATGGTCGTCGCGGAGCGTGGGCTGGGTGACTTGCTAGCGGCGTTTTTAGGCGCCGAAACATCGCCTGACGTTATCGCAGAGGTTTGTGAGAGATTAAAGGACACAGTAGTCGCAGTCTGCATTGAAGACGAAATACGGGTCCCCCTCATACAAGCTTTTGAGGAACTTTCGCCAACAAGTCCGGCCAGTCTTATAGTTCGCAGTTCGGCCACGGTCGAAGATTCGCCCAAAGCAAGCTTCGCGGGCCTTTTGTCGTCTTTTCCTAATGTGCGCGATTTTGACGACTTATTGGTCGCGGTGCGCAAATGCTGGGCATCGATTTTCACTCCGGAGACGCACATCTACCTAAAGGAACAAGGTTTGCTCGGGGCGGATGTCGGTGTTGCCGTCTTAATTCAGGCGATGGTCCCGGCCGAGCGTTCAGGCATCGTATTCTCAAAGGACCCGGTGACGGGTGACAGCGACAAGGTCGTCATCGAGGCTATTTTGGGCTTCGGCGAGGAAATAGTCTCGGGTGAGGTCACCCCCGAGCGCTATCTCTACTCTAGAAAGCGGCAGATGGTGGTCAGCCGCAAGCTCGGTCGCCAATCCGAGTTCATCTCACCCACGGGTGAGAGAAAAAAGGTCTTCGAAGAGCTTGAATTGACCCCGAGGCTCAGTGAGCAAGAGGTCTTTGAGTTGGCCGGCGCGGGGATTAAGCTTGAGGAGATCTTCGGAAGCCCGCAAGACATCGAGTGGGCATATAGCGGCGGCAAGTTTTTTATCCTGCAATCCCGGCCTATCGTCATCGGTGAGCGTTACGAGAAGCTCTTTCCGCAAATCGGTGAGCACACGGTTTTATTAAGAGGCAGCGGGGTAAGTCCGGCGATGGGGTCGGGCAGGGTCAAAATCATCAAACCCGACGAGATCCCCGAAACCGATCGCAATACCGTAATTGTCGCAAAGCGCATAACCAATGACTTAGCGGTTCACCTGCGGCGCGCGGCGGCGGTCGTAACTGACGAAGGCGGGGCCACGAGTCATGGGGCAAATATATTGCGCGAGTTCAACGTACCCTGCGTGCTGGCTACCGCAAATGCCACCGAGAAGCTAAAAGAAGGCCAGGTTGTAACGGTAGACGGTTTCAGGGGTGCGGTATATGAAGGAGACCTGGCGGTAAGGACGAACCGGAGCGCTGACGTTCCCGATACTCTGACCAAGGTCTTTATCTCGGTGCTCGTTCCCGAAAAAGCGAGAAATGTCGCGCCTTTCGCCGATGGAGTCTCATCGTTGCGCAACGATTACTTCATGCTAGAATCGGGAGTTCACCCGATTAAGATGATAAAGGAAGGTCTCGGCGTCTATCTTGAGGAGAGTATCGCCAACGGTATCGTCCAGACGCTCCAGCTATTTAAGGGCAAACCGGTCTGGTATAAGACTATGGACGCGCCCACCGATGAGTTTAGACGTCTCAAAGGAGCGGACGACCCCGAAGAGCGCAACCCGCTTTTCGGTTGGCGTGGTATCGGGCGAGAGCTCGAAGAGCGCGAGATGCTCGAACTGGAATTTAGGGCGGTTTCCAGAGCGCTTGAGATAAACGGCGGCGATTTGGGCATCAAACTCCCGTTCATCCGCTTCGTCGATGAATTGCGTGCCGCTAAAGAGGTCATGCGCGATGTGGGATTGCGCCCGCACGAAGATGTCAAGGTAGGGATATCGGTGGAAAATCCGGCGACGGTATTTACCTTGCTCGATTTTATCGATGAGGGCATCGATTTTATCAGCATCGGCATGAGCGACCTCGTGATGTGCACGCTGGCGCTCGATAGGGAGAGTCAAAAGGTAGCCCACATATTCAGGCCGAACCATGCTGCCGTTTTGCGTCTGCTCGACGAGGTGGCTACTGTCGCCGGCAAGCACAACATCTTCACGTGCGTCGCCGGAGAGAGTGCCCGGGACCCGTCGGTCCTTCCATATCTGGTCACGGCCGGCTTCGAAGCAATCGGCGTTTCGCCGGCTTTCTTCTCGGAGGTTAAAAACGAGATAGCGCGGATAGAAGGGGAACTTCACAGGGGAGCCCGTAGAGTTTCGCGG
>JAUXNY010000080.1 GCA_030682615.1 Candidatus Aquicultor sp.
GAGTATTATGCTAAAATGTTGTAATATATACTGTACAACAAAGGGGGTAAACATGGCTATAAAAATATTGCCGGCGAGTGAGGTTAGAGGACAACTATCGGGTATTTTGAAACGCTTAGCCGAAGATAAAGCACCGATTTATATTACTCAATATGGTAAAGCAAAAGCAGTCTTGATGGATGTTGAACGATATGATGCTTTAATGCAACTCCTGGAAGACCTTGAGGATATTAGAGAGTTTCGTATTGCCGAAGGGGAGGCAGCCCAAGATTTTGAGGAATTCATGACTGAAATCGAGGGGCGTCCAGGTGTATCGGCTTAAAATAAAAGCGAGAGCACAGAAAGATCTAAGAACACTTGCTCCGGTCTACCAAAACAAAATTGCTGCTACAATAAGAGCACTTGCCGGTAACCCTAAGCCTCAAGGCGCTATCAAGCTCACCGATAGGGAGGAGTGGCGGGTTCGCCAGGGAGACTATCGAATTCTTTATACCATTGACGATAATGTTCAAGAGATAACAGTTGTTAGAATTAAACATCGTCGTGAAGTTTACGACCGTTAAGAACGACCCCCGGCAGGCATGATATCATTATGACCAAACGAATCACGCCATAGTCGAACCGATATCAGGTGGTCATCATTGCGAAACATTAGGCTTACACTCGAATATGACGGGAGCGGCTTTAGCGGCTGGCAGAAACAGGCCAAGCAAGAAGTACGAACGATCCAGGGCGAACTAGAGCGCGCGATTCAGACCCTTCTCGGCGGGGCGGTCGAGACGAACACCGCCGGGCGCACCGATACGGGCGTCCACGCCTTCGGCCAGGTGGTCAACTTTGTGACCGCATCCGATATGTCCATTCGCCGCATCCCGTATTCGCTCAACGCTATTCTCCCGGATGACATCGTCATCAAAGACGCAGCCGAAGTGCCGCCCGATTTCGACGCCCGCCGCGACCCCAAATGGCGCGAGTATCACTACTATATTCTTAACCGACCCTACCGCTCGGTCTTCTTCGACCGGTTCGTCTGCCATGAGCCGCGCCAACTCGATGTCGACGCCATGGACGAAGCGGTTGCGCAGCTCAAAGGCCGCCACGATTTTACGAGCTTCTGCAACACCCTGAGCGCCGCGAAGCTCGATAATCCGGTTCGCACTATCCTCGATATCTCGTGTACGCGCTCCAGCAACATCGTTTGGGCGGGGGAGTCGCTGGAGGGGCTGGTCATGCTGCGCGCGCGCGCCCATGCGTTCTTACACAACATGGTGCGAATAATCGCGGGCACCGCAATAGACGCAGGCCTCGGCATTATCTCGCCGCAAGACATTCCCACAATGCTCGAAGCGAGAGACCGGAGCAGGGCGGGACACACCGCCCCCGCCAAAGGATTAACGCTGGTCAGAGTCGAGTATTAAGCAGGTTATCATTGTCGGGCTCGCCATCGAATATTGACATCAGACCACGTCGGATGATACGTTCTTTCTAGCACTCTGCTTCTTGGAGTGCTAGGAGTGATAGAAATGCTCGATGCAAGAAAGAAAGCCATCCTCTACGTCGCCGTACAGGAGTATATTCTCACGGCTGAACCCGTAAGCTCGCAAAAGCTTGTGGAGAAGTATCAGCTCGGTGTGAGTTCCGCCACGGTCCGAAACGAACTGGCGACGCTCGAGGTTCTCGGGTATCTCCACCAGCCGCATACCTCGGCCGGTCGCATCCCGACCGACATGGGCTACCGGTACTATGTCGACGGTATAACCGATAAGCCGGGCTTGACCCACCAGGAGGAAAACTCTATCGTAAAGCTCTTCTCGTCCATCAATATGGAGATGGAGGAGCTTATGAAAGAGACGACCCATATATTATCCGACGTGACCAGCTATATAGCGGTCGCGCTCGCCCCTTCGTTTAAGAAGAGCATGCTCAAGCACATCGACCTCGTCTCGCTTTCGCCGCGGCATGTGCTGGTGGTTCTTATAACCGACAAAGGCCAGGTTTTAAAGCGGACGGTGAGCATGGAGCCGTTTGCCGGGGATATAGGCGAGATAGAGCGTTTCTTAAATGAGAAGCTTCAGGGACTCGACAGTATCGGCATCTCCGCGTTGAAGGATACCTTGACCCTGCCCGACCGGGACGCGTCACGTACCGCGTCGACCTTGATAAACGCGATACTCGATATCATCGAGAGTGATGAGCGCGAGCGCGTCTTTTTGAGCGGGACGGCCAGCATTTACGGGCAACCCGAGTTTGAAGAACTGTCGAAGGTCCACTCGCTGCTCAACGCCATCGAGCAGGGGTATCGTTTGATGCAATGGCTGGAAGACTCGGTCAGGACCCGAAAGGTGCTCGTTAGAATCGGCTCCGAGAATACCGACGACGATATGCGGGGCTGCAGCATTATCACGAGCAGCTATCAGTTGGACAGCGAGACCCAGGGCACGCTCGGCATCATCGGCCCGACCCGGATGAATTATTCGCGGGCTATATCGGTCGTCGAGTTGATATCCGATAAACTCAGCAAGGCTCTCGTCGAGCTGAGGTCGTAAGGGGCGCGCGGCGAAATCCCTCCCGGCTGTAAAATCTGCTCATAAGAGCAAAAGTTCGAGATTGACCGCGTATTTTGCGCTATAATAAGAAATTGCGAATAGCGCCGATAAAGATAACGACGTTGAATTATTAAATTATGATGAGGTAAGTATGTCCCAAAAAGATTATTACGAGATTTTAAGTGTGTCGCGCAACGCGACGCAGGACGAAATAAAGAAAGCGTACCGCCGGCTGGCCAGGAAGTACCATCCCGACGTAAACAAGGACGAGCCCAATACCGAGGCGATGTTTAAAGAGGTCAACGAAGCCTACGAGGTATTGAGCGACCCCGACAAGCGCCGGAATTATGATATGTACGGCTCCGCCAAAGGCGGCCCGGCGTTTGGCAATGCCGGCGATTTTAGCGGTTTTGGCAATTTCGAATCGGCTTTTGGTGATGTTTTTGGGATGTTCTTCGGAGATTGGCAGCGCAATACGGGCGGGGCTAAGACCAGCGCCCAGCGTGGGTCCGACTTAAGCCTCGAGATGACAGTCGATTTCGAGGAAGCGGTATTCGGCGCCGACAAAGAGGTCGAAATCGCAAGGCTGGTCTCCTGCGCAACTTGCAGCGGCAGCGGCGTCAAGGCGGGGACCTCTCCCGAGACATGCACGAGCTGCAACGGTATGGGCGAAATCCGCAGCGAACAACGGACCGTTTTCGGCACATTTATCCGCACCGCCCCGTGTTCTAAGTGCAAAGGCGCCGGCAAGATAATCACCAACCCTTGTGACGATTGTAACGGGCAGGGGAGAAAACCGGTTCATGAGAAGATAAAGGTCGAGGTTCCGGCAGGCATCGACAACGGCATGACTCTGAAACTTTCCGGTAAAGGCGAGGCGGGCGTACGCGGCGGGCGCGCCGGCGACCTCTATGTGATGATAAATGTTAGCCCGCACTCGATATTCGAGCGCCAGGGCAACAACCTGTTCTGCCATTATCCGATTACCTTCCCGCAGGCCGCTCTCGGGACCGAGGTTCAAATCCCGACGCTCGAAGGTTTTGAAACGCTTAAAATACCGGCGGGCACCCAGACGGGGAGCACCTTCAAGCTCAGGAGCAAAGGCGTGCCGTCCCTGCGGAACCATGTTCGCGGCGATATAATAATCCAGGCCGTCATCGAGACTCCGCACAAGCTTACCGACCGCCAAAAGGAACTTCTCTACGAACTCGCCCGCGAGCTGGGCCACGATGTCCCGGAGGAGTCGTCAGGCGGCATTCTCGGGCGCATAAAAGACGCGTTCGGCGCAAAGTAGGCGCGCGCAGATGGATTGGCTCAAAGTCGATATAAAAACGACCCCGGAGGCCGTGGAGGCCCTCAATGAGACCCTGCTTGCCCTAAGCCCCTCCGGTTTTGTAATCGGCGAGGAGGCTGAAACCGTAACCGCGACCGTTTTTCTCGCAGGTACCATATCACCGGAGAGCGCACGGGCCACGCTTGAGCGCGCGCTGGATAACGCGCGCGCAGCGGGTTTAAACGTAAGTCCGGCGACAATCGACTTCTCCTTCATCAATGATGAGGATTGGGTCGATAATTACCGGAAATTCTTCAAGGTCATCCGAATCGGCAAACTCGTTATCAAGCCCTCGTGGGAGGATGCCGAGCTAAATCCGGGTGAGGTTGCGGTCGAACTCGACCCGGGCCTCGCGTTCGGAACCGGCGCCCACCCGACGACCGCGGGCTGCCTCCACTTTATCCAAGAGATTATCGCTGGTGGTGAGGTCGTCTTCGACCTCGGAACCGGCTCCGGTATTCTCGCGATTGCCGCCGCCAAGCTCGGCGCGTCTCGCGTGATAGCCATCGACGACGACGCTAAAGCTATCGAGGTGGCCGGGGATAACGCGCGCAACAACGGCGTGGGCTCGCGCATACGCTTTATCATCTCCGACTTCTCCGATATCGAGCCGACGGAAGTCGATATTCTGGTCGCTAATCTTACCGCGCCGCTTATTATACGGCTATTGCCGGAGTTCGCGCAAAAGCTGGTCGGCCTCAAAACGGTGATATCCTCGGGAATCATGCGCTCGCAGCTGGCAGATGTGGTAGCCGCGCTCGTCGACAACGGTTACCAGGTCGAAAAGACCTTCGAAGAAGGCGACTGGGTGAGCGTGGTGAGCCGGCGTGTCTAAAGCGCGTTTCTTTATAGCTGAAAAAGCGGGTGAGAGCGTCACTATAACCGGGCCCGATGTAAGGCACATCAAGGATGTTCTGCGGCTCGGCGCGGGCGCTGTTATCGAGGTCGTCGATAGTACACCCTCGCTCTGCGATGTCGAGATAGAGCACGTTTCGCGCGATGCGGTCACCGGCAGAGTTCTCTCCCGGCATGAGCCGATTACCACTGCGCCGCGAGTATATCTCTTTCAAGGGCTGCCTAAAGCGGGGAAAATCGACGTCATCGTGAGGCAGGCGACCGAGATAGGGGTGGCGGGCGTGACCCCTGTTCTAACTGAGCGCGTAGTCGTTGAACTCGAACCCGGCAAGGGTGAAAAAAAGAGTATTCGTTGGCAAAAGATAGCCGAAGAGGCTGCCAAACAGTCCCATCGCCTATCAGTGCCGGAGATCAGCATCCCGCTCGACTGGGAAAGCGCCCTGCGGGAGCTGGCCGGTTTCGACCAGGTAGTGGTCTTCTGGGAAGAGGAGCGCGACAGGCTCTTGTCCGAGGTGCTCAAGCCTGATGCCGCGCGTATCGCGCTCGTCGTCGGCCCGGAGGGGGGCTTATCCGAGGGCGAGATAGCCGACCTGAAGGCGCTCGGCGCCGGGGTCGCGTCGATGGGCGAATATATTTTGCGGACTGAGACCGCGGGGCCAATCGCGGTCGCGCTGACCCTGTATGAGTACGCCCGCACCCGCCGGGATGGGCGACAACTATGAACGCGAAGACAAGCATCGCGTTTTCGATTCATACGCTGGGATGCAAGGTAAACCAGTATGAAAGCGAGCGCATCGCGGCTGAGCTAGGTGCCTTCGGCTGGGAAATGGTCCCTTTTTCGAGCCGCGCGGACGTCTATATCATCAACAGCTGCACCGTCACAGCGGTCGCCGGGCACAAGTCTCGCCAATTAATAAGGCGTGCTGTGCGCAATAATCCCGGCGCGCGCGTCGTCGTGACCGGCTGCTACGCCGATTCTGACCGTGCCGCGATAGAGGCGATTGAGGGCGTAAGCCTTGTCCTGGGCAACGACGACAAAGATCGGCTGCCGCTACTTATCGCGCAGGAACTCGGCATCGACGTCGAGCTGAGGACGCGCACCACCGGTGAGCCGGCGCCAAGCCCTGCCGTGCATACGCGCGCCCTGGTAAAAATACAAGACGGGTGCGACCAATTTTGCAGTTATTGCATCGTGCCGCACGTGCGCGGCGAACTCTGGAGCAGGCCCGAAGCCGAGATAATAGCTGAGGTCACGCGGCTGGCGCGCGAAGGGACCCCTGAGATAGTCTTGACCGGCATCCACCTGGGGCTCTATGGCGCGGGCCACGACACCGGCCTCGCGGATTTGCTCGCCAAGCTCGTCGAAATAGAAGGGTTGGGCAGGATTCGCCTAAGCTCGATAGAGCTGCGCGAGGTCACGCCCGAGTTGGTCGAGCTAATCGCGACTTCCCCGAAGCTCTGCAAGCACCTCCATATCCCGCTTCAGCACGGCAGCAACGCCGTACTCGCCGCGATGAACCGGCACTATACCGTAGAAGAGTTCGCGGAGCGCGCCCATTATCTGGCGTCGGCCGTCGACGACATCGCGCTGACGACCGACATTATCGTCGGGTTTCCCGGTGAGACCGACGCCGATTTCGAGCGGACCATGGACATCGTCGGGAGCATCGGCTTCAGCAGGCTCCATGTCTTTAAGTTTTCTCCCAGGAAAGGCACGCCGGCGGCAGGTCTCGGCGGCCAGATACCGAAAGATGTAAAAGAGAAGCGCTCGGCGGAGCTGATTGCGCTCGGTGAGGATTTGGCGGCACGGTTTGCCTCCCGCTATATCGGGAAAGAACTGAGTGTTTCCATAGAGCGCCGGCAAGGCGAGTATCTCTCCGGGATGAGCGACAATTATATCCGCGTGAGGTGCGCCGGGTCCGATGAGCTTATAGGAAAGCTTGCGCGAGTGCGTATCGAAAAGCGGGAGAACGCCAGGCTCTTTGGCGAAGTCGTATAGCGCCAAAGGGAGGCCGTCAGCCAATGACATAAACCTGAAAACCGACTACCGACGGACCGACTACGACAAACCACGTATTGACCACGAACGATTGAGGAGGTCTATATGGCTCAAGATTGCTTGTTCTGCAAGATAGTCGCGGGCGAGATTCCGGCGACCGTTGTCTATGAGGACGACGACGTAGTGGCGTTCAAAGATATCAGCC
>JAUXNY010000098.1 GCA_030682615.1 Candidatus Aquicultor sp.
CAAGAGCTTATCGACAGCATCATCGCCATCAACAAGGGAGACTCGGTGCTCCACCCCACTGTCGCCCGCAAACTGATGCAGAGATTTCGGGGTGCCGGCACAAACGACGAGCATAGACCCTTCGAGAAGCTTACCGAGCGCGAGGTGGAGGTGCTCCGCCTCGCCGCCCAGGGCAAGAGCAACCGTGAGATAGCGGACGAGCTTGTCTTAAGCGTACGCACGGTCGAAGCACACCTCGGGCATATCTTCAACAAACTCAATGTGAGTTCGCGGACTGAAGCTGTGATTCTCGCCCTCAAAAAAGGTTGGGTTGGCCTCGAATAACACCACCTGTCAGGAGGGTTGCTCATGAATATATCGGCCGATGATATCGCAACCGCTAAGCGGCGCCTTATAGTTAATCCCCATTTTTGGTATATTGTCGCTTTGCTTGTTGTGATAACCCTTCACCACTACGACGACCAGACCGGCATCACCATTTTTGCGGTGCCCGATAAAATCATAGGTTTGACCCGCCATGCCATAGACCGCATGCTCTACTTGATACCGATTATCATGGGTGGTTTTTATTTCGGGTCGCGGGGCGGTTTCGCGACAATGGCGGTGGCTGCTGCGGCCATGATGCCGCGCGCACTCATTATTTCGGAGAGCCAGAGCAACGCCGTCTCCGAGATGATTATTGTGGGTTTGATAGGCGCGCTACTCTCGATGCGCCTTGATTACTATCATAAACAGGGCGAGGAACTCGAGGTCGTGACCGAGCGCCTTCAGACCACCCAGCGACGGCTTCACTCTAAGGTTCGAATGTCGATGGAACAGGCAAAACAGCTCTCCGTCATAAATTCTTTTTCTTCGATACTCAACCAATCACTCGATATTCAACAGGTAACCCATATCTCAACAACAATGGTTAAGGAGGTTATCCAGGTTGAGATAGTCCTTGTGTTTCGTTTGGAAGAAGCGACACAAAAACTGCGAATCATGGCACACGAAGGCATCAGCGGCTCCTCGGTAGCGGCGCTCGATGGGATGGCTCTCGGAGAGGGTCTTTGTGGTTGCGTCGCGCAAACCGGCGAACCGCTGATAATCGAGGATGTCGCTGCAAATGAGAAATTGTGCACCGTAACCGTTGTTAACGAAGACATTAAATCGCAGCTCAGTGTTCCACTTACCGCGAAAGATAAAATAATCGGAACATTGTGTGTCGCCACGCGAACGCGTCGCCAGTTCAAGGAGCCCGAGATTCAGCTGCTTTCAGCTCTGGGCAACCTCATGGCCGTCGCTATCGAAAACTCGGAGCTTAACCAGGGGCGCGAATCCGCGGCCGAACAGGTCACACTCTCGGAGAAACGATATCGCCAGCTCTTTGAGAACGCCCACGACGCCATCTGGGTGCAAGACCTCTCTGGTACCATAACCGCCGCCAACGAGGCGACCGCGGAAATTTTCGGGTACGGACTCTCAGAGCTGCCCGGTACGGATATTAAGCATGTCCTCTCAGGTCAAGGCCTTAAAATTGCCAAAGACCTTCAGAATAAACTCTTAAGAGGTGAGCAAACGCGTCAGCCGTATACTCAAAAACTCATCCGCAAAGACGGCAAAGAGATAGTGCTTAAGCTCACAACGAATCTAATCTCAAGTAACGGCCATGCGAGCGGCCTGCAATTTATCGGCAGAGATATCACAAACGAGTTAAGAATGCAGGAGAACCAGCAATTCTACCTTGAGCAAATCACAAAGGCGCACGAGGATGAGCGCCTGCGCATCTCGCGCGACCTACACGACAGCACTGCCCAGAACCTTATCGCCGCAATCAATCAGCTAGAGGATTTTTGCCATACCGACCAGTATCTCCCGATGCCTAAGCTACGAGCCTTGTTGGGACTTCACGACCAGCTTAAGGACGTGCTGCAGGAGATACGCGCACTCAGCCGAGACCTTCGCCCATCCATCATCGACGACCTGGGAATCCTGCCGGCCGTCGAGTGGTTGACAGAGCAAGTAACAAACGACAGTAATGTCGAAACCACCTTGATGATCATCGGGGATGAACGCCGCTTCTCACCAGAAATCGAGGTAACGGTCTTTCGTATCGTTCAGGAAGCGCTCCGCAATGTAGTAAAACATGCCGAAGCGACAAGAGCCAATGTTTCAATCGAGTTTAAAGAGTCGGAGACGAAAATCATTGTGGCGGATAACGGCAAGGGTTTTGACATGCCAAACAACCTGGGGGAATTCTCTCGTGAGGGAAAGCTGGGGGTCGACGGCATGGAGACGCGCGCCAAGCTCGTCGGCGGCACGCTTGACATCGACTCAAAACCCGGCCGGGGCACGAAACTAACCGTGACCATACCGGTCTAGAACGAGCCTGAATTCATTGGCTATTCAGCGAGAACCAAGGAGTGTTTTCAAACTCTATAGCCCCTGCCTAAACCCCGATTAGCATGATTTTACCACATACACGGGGCATGAGGCCTGCCGTATGACCTTCTCGGTAACGCTCCCCATAAGCAGCTTTCGCAAACCGGTACGGCCGTAACTCCCCATGAATATAATATTGGAATCCGTGTCGTTAGCCAGGTTTACGATTCTCTCGTGCGGCGACCCTTCGCGAACGAAAGCTTCGGCCCGCACATGCATAGAATCGGCGCGCTCCTTTGTTATACCGACAAACTTTTTCGCTTTATCGACTAGACGCTCGAGTTCATGGGGCGCATCGCCATATGCCTCTTCCGGAACATTGACGACTGAAAGGATATTAAGAGATGATCCAAACTCGCGCGACAGCGCCAGCGCTTTTCCTGTCGCGACTTCACTGCATCGCGAGCCGTCTATGGCGAGCAAGACATGGTCCCATTTGATCTGTGCCCCGCGCGGTACTACCAGTACATCTATCGGGCTTTTTCCTATAACGCGCGCCGTTACACTCTCCATAAAACTCTTTTCGGGCTTCGCTTCGATTGCCTTCAAGCCGCGCCCGATGATTATAAGGTCACAATCGCGCTCTTTTGCGACATTAATGATGGCCTCATCGACCCTACCCTCAAGAATCGTCTGTATCTGGGGCTCAGCCTCTTCCACCTTTGGCTTGACGGCGGTAACCGTTCGCGCTATCGCACTCCGTGCGGACTCGCCCACATCCTTTACGCCGACCAGCACCGGCTTACCGCTCGCTGACGGCAAAACCAGCGCAACCGCGACTTCGCAATGACCATCGCTTGCGAGTTTCACTGCCTGTCTCAAATGTCCGTTGCCTGTTTCCGCACCGTTAAAAACGACTAAGATACTCTTGAGCTTTTTCATCGCTCACAGCCTCCCTAAACGCCTCAGGGGACAATATTATATTTTTAGTCTTCGAAGTCGCTATATTTCCATTGATTGAATCGCGTTCGTTCGTCCTTATATCACGACGGCGCTCGACCTTCGTCGATTGCCGCAAACGTTCACATGTGTGGACAGACCGTATTAAAAAACTTGTCCTGCACAAGACTTAGAGTTCATGCTTGACGCCATCCACATAAACGTATGCCGCCACCGGTGCGATATAGTTACCGTCCGGCCCGTGAACCTGGATACCGGCGATCACCGCGTAATCGCTTTTGCTCGTATCGATTAAGACTGCCAGTAAAGCCTCGAGGTCTGCCTGTATGGCCCTCTGGGCTACTTTTGTCAGCTCGAGCAAATCCGGGGCTTTCCCTTCGGGAAGTTCCTCTAAAAGCCGCGCCCGTATCAGGCTCATCTCGACATCGTCAACCTCTATTGCCTTGGAGACATTACCCTCGGCAAGCTCTTTCTGAAAAACACCGAGCGCCCCGCAAGCGCCCGACTCACCATGCCGCCCCTCTCTTGCGCAGACACCGACACGGCCTTCACCATCGATAGCGATATGCGGGAAGCTGTAAAAGACATATCGAGCCTTGCCGTCGAGATTAGGAGCGTGATGCATCGCCGCGCTCAACCCCGTCTTGCCCGCAAAAAACATCCCGGCCAGGCTCGAAAGATTAAAGACGTGGCCCCAATTATGCTGTACTGCCTCGATAAGCGGTTGCGAAATCTCATCGCGACAGACGCCGACGCACGCAATACTGTTTTCCCGCGTAAAACCGTGATTACCCAAAGCCGCATGCGTTTTCTCAATATACTCGGCCTCCGGCTCGATGCGTTGAAAGTACGCTTTCAATGCGTCCGCTACGCTCATCGTCTTCCTTTCCCTCTGTTGCTATGCTTTCACAGCACCACTATTCACGGGACTATTCACTGGTGGTATGCTTGTCTTGGCCACCCCGGTCCCGGCCGGCTAAGACAAGCCTTCCCACCTCGTCTCCAATGTTATTTCGTCAATATCGGCATACCGAGCAGCGGCCAGATAACGGTGACTGCCAGCGCCACAAGCGCTATCAAGATAACACTCAATGGTAAGCCGTGCTTAAAGAACTCGCCGGTCGAGAACTGCTTCGACTCGTATGCTATAGCGTTCGGCGCCGCGCCGATAAGCAACATAAACGGCATGCCTGCGGTGACCAACGAAGCGTACAGAATGACCTCGGGTGCTACGCCGAGATACCCTGCGATAACCAGCGAGACCGGCAACGATATCGCAATCGCGGCCACGTTCATTATGAAGTTAGTCATTATCAATACGAAAGCCGCGATGCTCACGACAAATACGAGCCAGTGAGCATTCTTAAACATCGCCAGCCAATTGATCGCGAGCCACTCCGCGGCTCCCGTCTGCCACAAACAAAAGCCAATACTCATCGCGCCGCTGAAGAGAAGGATGATGTTCCACGGTATGTCTTCGAGTTCTTTGACTGTCAGTACTTTGAAGATAAAGAAGAAGAGCGTCGAGACTAGGATGATAGCCGCCCGGTTCACGTCTTTCATGGCCGGAATGAACGATTGCATCGACATCACGATAACGACGAGCGCCACGGTGATGATGACTAGTTTTTCGTTTTTCGTCATCGGCCCAAGCTGTTTCGACAGAAGCGCGACTTTCTCTCGCAAGCCGGGGATAGTTTTTTTCTCCGGTTTCAAGAACAGCATCAGGTAGCCCCAAATGACAGCAACCATCGCCACACCAACCGGCAACATGTACTTACTAAGTTCGAAAAACCCGATAGTCTTTCCGGTAAACTCATTATACATGCCGGCAGCCGCCGGACCGCGCGCGGCGCCCAGGAAGGTGATGATACTTCCCGCACCGGCCGCATACGCCATGCCGATGAAGAGTGCCTTGCCGAATTTAGATTTCTTGTCGCCCTCACCGTATAATGCGTAAACCGCCATTAAGATGGGAAAGACCGTCGCCGCCGCCGCGGTGTGCGCCATGACCAACGTAAGAGCCGCGGTGACGACCAGTGACCCAAGAAGTATCATGCTGGTTTTCTCACCAACGACCGCCAGCATCTTATATGCTATGCGCTTCGTAAGCCCCGTCTTGGTAAACGCAAGACCGATGACGACCGAGCCGAAGATAAACATGACCGACGGGTCCATAAAGTCCCTAAATGCGTCGCTTGCGGGGCGTATCGCAAATAGCGCCTGCATGACACCTATCGCGATACTGGTCACGCCAATCGGCACCACCTCAAAAACCCACCATATACCGGCCATCAAGAACAAACCGATGGCTGCCTTACCCTGCGGTGACAAAGCAAATGATTTTCCTGCCGGGTCGACAGCCGGGCTCCACGCCGGCATAAAGTAGACAGCGAGAAACGCTCCCAGGCCTAAGAGCAGGAAGAATATTCGCTTCCAGTCGAAAGCCTCTTTGGGTGTCGCTACTTCGTAATCTACTGTAGTCTGGTCTATGCTTTTTTTAAGCTCTGCGTCTACTTCGACATCTAGCTCGGTATCCTTATTATTTCGAGCCATAAGTAACCTCCTAATCACTCAATATGAAGATACAAAGTCAACTTTAATTATGATTCCATCGTTTCTTGGTTCTCCACAAAGTCCTTAGTCAATTCTTCAAAAACCTCTATCATTCGAATAAGACCGGCGACGCGCTTCCCTTCCTCCAAGACGGGGATGACAAGCAGGTCGTTGTGGATCATCAGGTACGCGGCCTTCACAATCGGGTCATTGACATCGACACGCACGCGAACCGGGTTCATCACCTCGCTCACGGGCCTTTCGACACGCTCTCTCGACTCCTTATTGAACAGGGTGTCCCAGAGAACCGATAACCCGGCCGCATCCTCGCTATACCCCTGTACGGTGGATGACGGCTGTAAGAACGTAGGCTCCATACCCTTAAGGATGTCGCGCAACCTTAAGGTGCCGACCAACCCTTTTTTGTCAAAGACAAGGGCTAGCATCGGCTGGTAACAACTTTTACCGTCGACCATCGCAGACCGTACGATGCCTATCGCATCCTTAAGGCTTATATCGCTCGGTATATGCGGGTATTCGTCGATGCCTACCATGATGTCTTTAATGCTTTTTCTAGTTAACATAAACCCTCCCATTCATTTAAATAACGCCGCTTTTGTGACGCTTGGCCACCAGGAACCTGTCGTCCCTCGTCTTTACCTGCACCTATTCAGGTGCCCTATATCCCCAGCACGTAATAGCGCAGCCAGACATATATCGTCGAGACCGCGACGGTAAGAATCATAATCGGCATGCCGTAGAGCATGAATTTGACAAAGGATATCTTATGCCCCGCTTTTTCCGCCATGCCCACCACGATTACGTTGGCGGAAGCTCCGATGGCGGTGCCGTTGCCCCCAAGACATGCCCCGAGAGCCAAAGACCACCAGACCGGCATAAGCTCCGGCTTGTGCAAGAGCGCGATACCGGAAAGATCCGGCCAGAGTTTCTGCGCCATGTCGATAATCAAGGGGTTCATGGTGGCCACATAGGGGATGTTGTCAACAAAGGCCGAGGCGAAGGCGGAGAACCACATGACCACCATGGAGGTGGCAAACATGTTGCCCTGGGTTATCGCCAATACCTCGTTTGAGGCCATCTCGATTAGGCCCACTTTTACTCTGCCGCCGATGATGATGAAGAGCCCCATAAAGAAGAAGATGGTCGGCCACTCGACTTCGGCGAGCACGTGGTGCGGGTTGTGTATACCGGAGAGAAGCAGCAGCAATCCCGCGCCAAAGAGGGCGATGGTGGCCGGCTCTAAGTGAAGAGCGCCGTGCATGACGAAGCCGGCGATGACAACCCCCAGCACGAAGAGCGACTTCTTCAAGAGCACGGGGTCTTTTATCGCTTCTTTCTCGTTCATCTGCATGACGCGGTCTTTAAGCTCGTCTTTTGTTTTGAGGCTCTTGCCCCAGATGAACTTGATGGCGATAAGGTACACGACCATCGTTACTATGATTACGGGAGATAAATTATAGATGAAATCCATGAATTCGAGCTTCGCCTTGGAAGCTATCATGATGTTGGGCGGGTCGCCGATAAGCGTGGCGGTGCCGCCGATGTTGGAGGCGATCGCGTTCGATATCAGATACGGTATCGGGTCGACGTCTAGCGCATCCGCGATTAGAAGGGTCACCGGGGCTATTAAGAGCACGGTGGTGACGTTGTCTAGAAACGCACTCATGACCGCGGTAACTACCGCGAATATGGCGAGTATCTTAAAGGGCTCGCCCTTGCCGAGCTTGGCGCTCTTTATAGCGATGTACTCGAAGACGCCGGTGGGGCGCATGATGTTTATGATTACCATCATCGAGATAAGGAGAAAGATGACGTTCCAGTCGATGCCGAACTCCTCGATGTGGAAAGCTTCGCGCTGCTCGAGTACGCCGAGGACGATGACAAGGGCTGCGCCGAATATGGCTATCATCGTCTTGTGGATCTTCTCGGAGACTATAAGGCCGTAAGCTATAACGAATATAGCTGTGGCTATCCAAAACGTGGTGTTAATTACTATTGGGTCTACTGCTTCCGGGCTCATTCAATCGCCCCTCCTTCCTTTTCCAGCATGGCTTTTGTGACCGCGAAGAAGACATCGCGCTCATAGAGCATTCCAACGACTCTGCCCTCTTTGTTGAGGACGGGGAGTCTCTTAATCCTGTTCTTAAGCATATGGTCGATACACTCCATCAAAGATGCGTCCTCATTAACGGTTATCACATTTTTACTCATGACATTGTCGACGTGCTTGTCTTCCGACTTCGCGGCGACTTCCTCGACCATCCCGTCCCACGAAAATTCACCTAGTTCCATCATGCCCATGTAGAACGGGAAGACGGCTCTAAGGATATCCGCCATTGATAGCATTCCTACCAGTTTGCTGTTCTCATCTAAAACCGGCAGCCCTTTAGTGCCGAGTTTATCTTCATCTCGTCTGGCCGTTCTTAGAAGATTCACAGCTGTCCTAAGCGTATCGTCCGGGTGTAAATACTCGGGGGATGGGATCATCAGCTCTTTTGCCTTCATGTTATCACCTCCTTTCATAGTCCATTTGCACGCTGTTGCATACATACTGCTGTTTTAGTATTCCGGCTAAACTTGTTCCGTTGCCTTGAACTCGCATGTTTTTCGGAAATCGTTTCGCATGCGTTTTTTTGCGGGTAGATATGCTCGCAATTTTAGGCGTTATTTAAAACGCGCCAAATCACCGGTTGATTAAAATATCTTCAACCACGATTAATGAGGTTATAAGCTGAGACAATATTGATTTTCAAATAATGTCCGGGGCATGCGGATGTCCTGGGCATGGTTTGATAGCTGATCTCAACCTTCAAGCCATTAGATTTCGCGGTCTCCGGGAATTTTCGCATTCCAATAATCAAATAATTATCAAGAATCAATCTTTTTCGCGTTGGTCACACGGGTCTGCTAAGTTTGTGAGCTTGTAGCAATTGTTTCCTATGGATTATACCACTCTTAGGGTTAACGTCAATAACATTCTAGGTGTATTCACCATTTTTACCGGTAGTACAACCACGAGACTGCGCACCGCTTTTCCCTCATCAGACATGAGCCATTACATGGATTTCCTAAATATCAAGAATTGGTAATCGCCCCGATGTCATGAAACCTGCGTAGTGGTGAAATTAAAAAGAGATGGATATAGATGGTGTTTTAGCAAAGTCGCGAGGCCTTGAGAATACATATAAGTAGTGTGGTATACCGTATCCGCAAAAGAATAGCTTGAAGAAAGGGTGGTAAATGAGACGTAGTTTGATTATTTTTTCATTTATATTGTTGACACTTACATTATTGGCGCTTGTGGCCGGGCCGGTGCTCGCAGCGACTGAAGGAGGCGCGGAGGCAGCCAAGACTTCGGGGTTAGTATGGTGGGCATGGCCTGTAATATTGTTCTGCGTTACGTTCGTAATGGGTATCTTCGCTGTTCTAGCTGGTGTGGGGGGCGGCGTGCTTTTTACACCGATTATAGGCGGGTTCTTTCCGTTCAATATGGATTTTGTCAGGGCAGCCGGCCTGCTTGTGGCTTTATCCGGCGCACTTGCAGCCGGCCCTGGACTTTTAAAGAAAGGCATGGCCGACCTGCGGCTGGCGATTCCGGTAGCTCTTATAGCATCGTCGGGGGCTATCGTTGGCGCAATGATAGGTCTGGCGCTGCCGGACAATGTCATCCAGATAAGCCTCGGGGTGGCCATCCTGGCCATCGTTGCTATTATGCTCAAAGCTAAGAAATCAGAGTTCCCCGATGTCCCCAAAGCGGACAACTTATCGACAGCCCTTAAAATCTCCGGTATCTATCATGAGACTTCGACCGGTCAGGACATCAATTGGAAAATCCATCACACACCTCAAGGACTGTTTACATTTATCTTCATAGGCGTCATGGCGGGCATGTTCGGTCTCGGTGCGGGTTGGGCAAATGTGCCCGTGCTTAACCTGATGATGGGCGCACCGCTCAAGGTATCGGTCGCGACGAGCAAGTTTCTCCTCTCGATTACCGATACATCGGCCGCCTGGATCTATATCAATCAGGGGGCTCTTATCCCGATGATAGTCGTCCCGTCGATCATCGGTATCATGCTCGGTTCGTTCATCGGTGTAAAACTGCTGGCAAAAACAAAGCCGGCGATGATAAAGAATATCGTTATCGTCCTTCT
>JAUXNY010000102.1 GCA_030682615.1 Candidatus Aquicultor sp.
CAGGAACGAGTTGGTCTCATTGCCGAGCTTCAGAAAGGCCGAGACCGGCGTGTCCATGTCCGCAATGATTTCCCTGAAGACCGGGATTACATTGTAATCCTTGGCCAATTTCTTAAAATCGCTTCGAGATGGTGTATACATGTTTGTCCTCCATAAATAAAAAAACCCTCAATCCCATATGGGACGAGGGTTATAGTCTCGTGGTGCCACCCAATTTCACAGTTCCCGGATGTATATTTCGCGCGCGCTCCGGGTTCTGCCTCTTGTGTACGGTACTTGGATATAATCCTTTCGCGTCTACGCCTCGGGGGCCCACTCGACTAGTAACTCGGTGCCGGCTTTCACCAAACCCGGCTCGCTTCTTACCTGTTCTTCTAGCCTACTTTCCCCGTCATAGGCAGGTATTTAGTTAAGGTGAAGGTAACACAGCCGAAATACGCTGTCAATGCAGACGGCTTTTGGGTAAGGGATTTATGGCACCATATAGCGTATAGCGTCGACTACGCGGCTTCGCGCTTGCTGGTTATGTAGTCGGAGACCATCGTGCATAGTTCCTTAAGGTCTGCTTGAGAATCGCGCGCTGAAAAGATATTTTCGCTCGCCGCTAGAGACTCATTAGATAGCGTCGCACGAGCATTGTCGAGTGGCTCTTTAAGAGAGGCTGGACCGGCTACGACCATTCCGCTTACGATGTCCGCCGCTATAAGCGCAAGCGCGCCCTCACCTACCGAGACCAGAGCGGCATTCTGCTCGAACGCGCGCAAAATAACCGTCTTACCCGCAAGGCTATCCGCGACAAAGTTCGCGGTCGCGCCATCCGCTATAACGACGACATCGAAATTTTGTCCAGCCGCGTCCGCGAACGACATATCGCTATGCGTGCTGAGCAGGCTGGTCGAGTCGCAGACTTCTTCATCCGCTGATGAACTAGCTATGCGCGTCGACGCGTCGAGATTGCCAAAGCAATCCCATATAATCTCCAATGCCTTCGCGTCAAGCCCATCGGTCGCCAAAAACAGGACTGTCTTGTCTAACATATCAGCCATACCAATCCCTCCAAAATTTAGATACGCAACTTTTCCTTATTCTTATTTACCCTCGCACAGTCTTTTTACCGTTCAGAAAAGATATAAACTGAATGTTTTTTGGAAAGGACGATGTTAACATAAGGCACAATTCAACAGTATTGGCCTTACGCCACCAGGTGGTTGCTCATTATTCATGGTATGCGCTTGTGTTCTTACCATTGCGCTCGTGGCAATGTGAATATTTCTGGCTTGCAAGGAACATCCCCGTGCACCTGCTTCTAATTGCATAGCAGCGTTCTGGAGGAATTGAGAGTGGCAACACGGTCGAGTGTGCTTCAGAATTGCAGCATAGTGTAGGTTAGAACAAACGATTACATATAATTCGCTAGCGTTACTCGCTCAGCTGATTGGTCGGCGTCTAGGAGGGTTGGGCTTATGGTTCCCTCTTTTATATGCACTTTGACTGCATGACGTTCGCAAAAGGATGCGACTTCATATGCCATGGAATTGTAGAATTCCTTGTTGTGAATATATGCTGTCGTTACCCGGCTATAGTTCCACTTGCCGAAGACGATCTTGTTTACAAACGATATGCTCTCCAAAAGCTCTCGGATATCTTGCTTTATAATATTTGGCGTCGGATAGGGCTCAATGCTAACCCAGGTTTTTAACCCGGCATCATGGAGCTTCTTCAGTGCTTCTATTCGCTTTTTATAAGGCGCGGAGAACGGCTCATGCTTTTCCCTGAATACTTCGGATAACGAGACTAGCGATATGCCGTATTCGTTTTGTTCGTAATACAGTTGCTTATCTGCAAGTTGATCTGCGTAGATACCCTTGGTTATGAGTATCGCTTGGACCTTGTCTCTATTGAGCCGTTGAAGAATCTGCAGCGTTAAGTGGTTGATCTCCTCTACTTCATACATGAAAGGATCGGTGGTAAAACACATAAAAACTTGCTTGACCTTATTCTTGAGTCGAGGCAACTCTTTGTCGAGTAGCTCTAATGCGTTTTCAACTATCTTTGGTTGAACCCAATCCTCATACGAGGAAACCACGCCACAGCGCTTCTTCATCATCATTGCGTAACAGGGATAGGTGCAACCGTGCGTGCAGCCTTCCGCATGATTCAACGCGTAATCCGCATACTCAACGCCGCTTTTGTAGAGAAGTGTTTTTCTGGTTATTGTCTTCAGAGACATTATTTCGTACCCTGTATTCTCTATGTTCTGTTAATAGTCTTATAACTTATGCTGCCATCATTCTTTGTACAACCAGCTTGCCAGATAGCAGCATATCATGTGCGAATTGTAAACGCTAGAAAAGCGCTCGTTGCCCATCAGGATCAATTTCGTTCGTATTTTTCCAGAATTTTAGAGCCAATTCATTTTTACTGGCGAGCACTAGATAGTACAAGGTTGCATTCTTGATATTCGCCATTCTCGGATAGTTGTCGCCTATCATATATCCTAGCTCGCGCAATTTTGCTTCGTACAAATTGAGATACACACGCGGATTTGGTTTACGGCCACGCAGTTCTTGCCACTCTGTGCCGCCAAAGAACTCATTAAGCTCCGTAATCGTGGTTTCGGTCATTTCGGTTTGGGTTTGAGGTATAACTCGCTGTAAAAACGTCCCATAGGGAAAATGAATGAGCAAATCCGTCCTGAAGTGATCTGAAAACCATTGCATGGTTCGCATTTTTAGCTGGATAGTATACGCATCCACAAAGATAAGCGAAAGTGAGCCTTGCTGCTGCACATTTCTTACAATGTCCGAAAAAACATCATTCGCATCACCGAGTATATACTCTGCATGACGCCCATTGAGTAACGGTTCAGTCCTCACTTTCAGTGCATCTAAGCTTTCAGAGTTCGCTTCGACAAACACGAAATTCGTAAACGGATGAGCGAGTGCAATGAGGGGTGAACCTGGGCTTTCTTGCCCCGTCTCTCTATTAATGCCAATTCCTGGCCCACTAAACAGGTCGATATAATATCGTTGCGGCCATTTCTTGCTTGTACCAACCGCAAACATATCGCAATACCGATTAAGATAGTAATGCTTGTTTTCAGCCCATGCGCCAACATCCATCGCAGGCAAGCCATCACTCGCGAGTTGCATCAGCTGCAGACTCCTTCAAACCGATGCGACTGTTTTTGCAGCCGCATGTTGCCTCGTTTAGAGACTATTAAACCATATCCAAATTATAATATACGAACATATGTTTGCTTGTCAATAGTCTGTAGTTATTACTGTTGATAATGCTTATCCGGAGCGATGTAGCAAAGGTAAACCGCGCGTTGTCACTTGCGCCCTGTGTTCAATGCCGATCTCATACGGAAATTACCCTTGATAGCATCTTTGAGTTGAGGGGCCGCGTTTCTTTAGAAAGTAAGATAATCTACGATATTAGCGAAATTCCTGCATCGTACGACATAGTTTTGATTTTGGCTTCATCGTTGTCATGATTGTTCGTTAGACAATTTAGGTCGTTGATACACTATGCTAGCATCTTTCTAAAGAAAACTCGGGGTGAAACTATGGGGTTTAAGGCCATCGTTGAGAAAATCGAGGGTGAAGAATAATATAAACCTATCCACCCATCTCGACTTCAGGCTCGGCAATCTTGATACTATCACCGGTTGAGAAATCGACCGCCCTGTAGAAACACGACTTGTGGCCGGTGTGGCAGGCAACGCCTATTTGCTCGACGAGAATAAGGAGCGCGTCGGCGTCGCAATCATAACGCAGCTCTTTAACGTGTTGGACGTGGCCGGAGGTATCACCTTTGCACCAGAACTGTTGCCGGCTTCTGCTCCAGAACCAGGTTCGCCCCGTCTCGACAGTCTTCCTGACCGATTCTTTGTTCATATAGGCGACCATCAGCACTTCGTTCGTCCCCTGCTCCTGGATTATCGCCGGAATCAAACCATTCGCGTCAAATTTTAGCTCCTCAAGAATCCGCACTTACTTATTACCTCCACTGCGTTTGTTTGTCTTACATACCGGGCTCACTCAGCCTTTGCACACCTATAACTGACTTCGTGTACTCTTTCAGAATCTCCTGGACCGCCCGGCTGACGGCGTCAACAATCTTAGCCATTTCTCCCTCGTATGGGTTGAAGCCTCCCTCTACCAGGTGTTTGTCTATAATACTTTTAATGTGGACCCGCCCGACTTCACTCTCTAACATTAGCTATCATCTCCCCGTGCCATTTTGCTATCCTTGGGGTTTACCGGCTAAATCGCGACGTACGCGAGCAACCTTACTATTATGATGATACCCATATCGGCGAGTTCTATCTCGTCACGATTACCTATAGCAGCATCTTGGCAACGCGCGCTGACACTTATGCAGTCTGCCACAACTGCTGCTTACTCCATCCCCGGCTACAGCCTAACCGGTATCCCCTGGCCGGCCATGTACTCTTTTACTTCACGGATGGAGAGTTCGCCGTAGTGGAAAAGGGAAGCGGCCAGCACCGCGTCGGCGCCTGTCTCGACGACGACCTCCACGAAATGCTCGAGTTTTCCGGCGCCGCCCGAGGCGATTACGGGAATATTAACCGCGTCGCAAATCGCTTTGGTGAGCGGTAAATCATAACCGTCTTTTGTGCCGTCCCGGTTCATGCTGGTCAAGAGGATTTCGCCCGCGCCGAGCGATTCTACACGCCCGGCCCACTCGACGGCGTCGATGCCGGTCGGCACGCGCCCGCCGTTTACGTAGACCTCCCACTTATCCGGCCCAATGAGACGCGCGTCTATAGCGACGACGATACATTGCGAGCCGTAGCGGCGCGATGTCTCCCGTATAACGTCGGGATTCTTCACCGCCGCGCTGTTCATAGCGATTTTATCGGCGCCGGTGCTGAGCATCCGGCGAATGTCGTCACTCGATTTGATGCCGCCGCCGACGGTATATGGGATAAAGACCTGCTCGGCGGTGCGCGATGCGACATCGAAGATGGTATCGCGCCCTTCATGGGATGCGGTTATGTCCAAAAAGACAAGCTCGTCCGCGCCCGCTTTATCGTATACCTCGGCCAGCTCGACCGGGTCACCGGCGTCGCGCAAATTGACGAAGTTGACACCCTTGACTACGCGCCCTTCATGGACGTCGAGGCAGGGGATGATCCTAACGGTTAGCATTATCCCACCTCGCAACCGCTATCGCTTCCGCGAGCGTGAAGTTGTTTTCATACAGGGCGCGTCCGATGATAACGCCTTCGACCCCCGCTACCTGAAGCGGCTTTATCTGCCTGATATCGCTGAGCGTGGAGACGCCGCCGGAGGCGATGACCGGAATACTGATGTTCTCAGCCAACTCCTCGGTGGCAAAGAGGTTTACGCCCGTCTGCGCGCCGTCCATCATGATATCGGTATAGACGATGCGGCTGACGCCGTAGACTTCTAGCTGCATAGCTACATCGACGGCGAAGATATCGGTCTCTTCTACCCACCCCTTTATCGCTACTTTGCCCTCCCTGGCATCGAGCCCCGCGACTATCTTGCCGGGATATTTAGCGCAAGCCTCTTTGACCACCTCGGGATTGCTTATAACAGAGGTTCCAAGGATGGCTCGGGCGACGCCGACGCTGAAAACGCGGTCCAGGTCTTCGATGGTGCGCAAGCCACCGCCTAGCTGAACCGGCACATCGACCCGTTTGATTATCTCTTCGATTGCGCCCAGATTTTGAGACGAACCCGTAAAAGCGCCGTCGAGGTCTACAACGTGCAAGAACTCGGCGCCCTCATCGCGCCACTTCTCGGCCATATCGGCCGGGATGTCGGCGTAGACGGTCGCGGCATCGGCTCGGCCCTGGTATAGACGGACGCACTTGCCGCCCATTATGTCTATGGCCGGATATATTATCACTTACATAACCCCCCAAAATTCTCCAGCACTTTCAAGCCGACGTCGCCACTCTTTTCCGGGTGGAACTGGACGGCATAGACGTTTCCGGACCAGATGCTGGAGGTAAACTCCAACCCGTAGTCGGTCGTTGTCGAGATTATTCCCGTATCCACCGGGTCGACATAGTAGGAGTGGACGAAATAGAAGTTCGACTCCCTGGGAACACCCTTGAAAATCGGCGCTTTGTTGACGTAATGGACCTGGTTCCATCCCATGTGGGGAATCTTTTTGTCTTCGGGCAACCGCCGTACTGTGCCGTCGAAAATCCCCAGCCCCTCGTGGATGCCGTCTTCTTCGCTTTGCCTGAAGAGCAATTGGAGCCCGAGGCATATACCGAGAAACGGCTTCTTTCTCGCGATGGTGTCGCGCACCGCGCCTTCTAAGCCCGCCGCCCGCAAGTTCGCCATGCAGTCGGCAAACGCGCCGACCCCCGGCAAGACTACGCCTTCCGCGCGCCTTATGACGATCGGGTCGCCCGAGACGGTTACGTCGAAACCGAGCTTCTCGAAAGCTTTCTCAACACTCCTGAGGTTGCCCATCCCATAATCGATTATCGCTATCAAACCTATCACTCACTTTATCTATCGCATCGCATTTAACTGTCGCAAACTCATGCTATCTGTCGCCATCGACCTGTCCCTTCCGCTCTGTGGAAAACGGATGGCGCACGCCGCCGGGTAAAACTACTATATTTGGCCTTTCGTGCTCGGAATCTGCCCCGCGTTTCTCGGGTCTATCTCGACCGCTTCGCCGAGCGCGCGCGCCAGGCCTTTGAAGACCGCCTCTACAATATGGTGGGCGTTTCTCCCGGAGAGCATCTTGACATGGAGCGTAATCGCCGCGGTATTCGCAAACGCCTGCAGAAACTCGACGGTCAAGAGCGTGTCGTAGCTGCCGATTATCTCAGCGGGCAACTCGACATCGTAAACAAGATACGGCCGCCCGCTGATATCGAGCGCCACCAGCGCGAGCGCCTCATCCATCGGCATCATACAACTGCCATAGCGCCGGATTCCCTTTTTGTCGCCGACCGCCTCGTTGAGCGCCTGCCCCAGGCAAATCCCGATATCTTCGACGGTGTGGTGCCCGTCGACCTCCAAATCGCCTTTAGCCGTGACCTTCAAGTCCATGAGGCCGTGCTTGCCGACCATCGTGAGCATGTGGTCGAAGAAGGGGATTCCCGTGTCGATTTCGACTTCGCCGGTGCCGTCCAGGTTTAGAACCAGCTCGATATCGGTCTCTTTCGTTGTCCTTTTTATTTCAGATATTCTTCTACTCATGATAACCTCACCTTTTATAGCCGGCTCCCGTAGCTTTCTCACGGCTCAAATCCGAGATATCCGAGGAACGTCCCCTACAACTACAACTTCTCGCAGCGCTTTTAGAAATGCCTCATTTTCCTCTGCGGAACCCACGGTCACCCGCAGGCAATCTTCGAGCAGCACTTGATTGCTGCAGTTTCGAATCAATATGCGCTTATCGAGAAGGCCCTGCCAGACTTCGGCGGCGGGCTTCTCCGTCTTGAACATGATGTAATTCGCCTCGCTCGGGTACGGCTTCACGCGCTCTATCTTCGAAAGCTCGGCGAAGAGCCGGTCGCGCTCGCTAAGAATCGCCTCTATCTTCTTCTCGAATATATCACGATGCGAAAACGCGATTCGCGCAATCGCCTGCGATAGTTTGCTGAAATTGAAGAAGAGCTTCACCTTCAACAAACTCTCGATGACTTCGCTGTTGGCTAAGAGATATCCGGCCCGCAATCCCGCCAGCGAATAAGCTTTGGAAAACGTCCGCAATATTGCGAGGTTTTCATACTTGGCCATGAGCGGCAACGCGGTCTGGCCGCTGAACTCAGCATACGCCTCGTCGATGACGACCAGCGCATCGGTGTTTTTCAAAAGCTCTTCTATTTTCTCAAGCGAGACCAGGTCGCCGGTCGGATTGTTCGGAGAGCAGAGAAAGATGAGCGCCGCGTCGACATCGTACGCCTGAGCGATTGCGGAATCCGCACGGAGCGTCTCGGGGTCACGCAGCAAGGACACCATCTCGGTCTCGGTGATGCGCCCGGTAATCCCGTAAATCTCAAACATCGGGTCGAAGGTGACCGCCTTGCGGCCCGGCCCGCCGTATGCGAGAAAGAGATTTTGGATGACCTCATCCCCACCGTTTCCGACAAAGACGTTTTCGAGGCCGAGCCCATAGTGGTCGGCGATAAGGCCGCGCAGCTCGGTCGAGAACGGGTCGGGATAGCGATTATACGATATCCGGTCGAACTCGTCTTTTATCTCATCGATTACCGATTGCGGCAGATTATATGGGCTCTCGTTCGCTGCGAGCACTATGTCGGCCTCTACCTTTGGTAAGTGATATGGCTTGATGGCCGCGATGTGCGGGCGGGGACCGATCATCTTATTCCTCCATGCGATATTCTATGGATTTTGCGTGCGCCCCCAGGCCTTCGCCGTTGGCGATGGTGACGGCCGCGTCGGCGACCATCCCGAGAGACTGCCTCGAAAAGCTCAACACGCTCGATTTCTTTATAAATGTATCCACGCTCAGCGGCGAGTAAAACCTCGCGGTTCCCCCGGTCGGCAGGACGTGGTTCGGGCCGGCCACATAATCGCCGACGGCTTCGGGCGTGTACGCGCCCAAAAATATCGCTCCGGCATTTCTGACCAGGCCCAGAGCCTCCAGCGGGTCGTCTATCATCAACTCGAGGTGCTCGGGCGCGATGATGTTGGAGAGGCGAATCGCCTCTTCGCGCGAGGCGACTAAGAATATCCGGCCGTTCTGTGCGAGCGATTTCTCGGCGATGTCCTTGCGCTCAAGCCTCGCAAGCTGTATTTCCAGCGCCTCGACGACTTTCTGCGCCAGCGCCTCGGAATCGGTTATGAGGATTGAGGATGCGTCCGGGTCGTGCTCGGCTTGGGCGAGCAGGTCGGCGGCGATGTAGGCCGGTTTCGCATTGGCATCGGCTACGACTACGACCTCGCTCGGGCCCGCGAGCATATCGATATTTACCGAGCCCACGACCATTTTCTTGGCAAGCGTTACGTAGATATTGCCCGGCCCTGCGATGACGTCGACCTTTTTGATCGATTCCGTGCCGAACGCGAGCGCCGCAATCGCCTGGGCGCCTCCTACTTTGTAGACCTCGTCGACGCCGACCTCGGCGGCGGCTACGAGCACTTCGGCGCGTATCGCACCGGGCACGACCATCGCTATCTCATCGACACCGGCTACTTTGGCCGGTATCGCGTTCATCAGTACCGATGACGGATAAGCCGCCCGTCCGCCGGGCACATAGATGCCGGCGCGCTCAACGGGTTTGACCATCTGGCCCAAGAATACCCCGTTTTCAACGGTAAACCAGGAATTTTGCTTTTGCCTTTTGTGAAACGCGGTAATGCGCTCCTTGGCCTCTTTGATGGCGCCGAGAAACTCACTCTCGACTAAAGAGTATGCCGCGTCGAACTCCTCGGCGCTCACGCGGACCGTCTCCGGCGTCAGCGATATCTTGTCGAACTTCTCAGTATACGCAAAGAGCGCTTTGTCGCCGTCACGGGCGACGGTTTCGATGATGTCGCGAACCGTCGCCTCCACATCCGGCCGTTCAAAAAGCGGCTTTGCGAGCAACTTGCGTGCGTCAAGTTCGTCAAACCCAATTTTTAATTCGATTTGCTTCATCATTTGATCACCATTCTTAGGTCCGGGTTTCGGGTTTAATACATCCGGCAAACCCCCGCTATGTGCTGATTATTATACTATAAGCAAACGCTTTAGTAAAGTAAAGTATTAAAGTGCTCTAACTACTCGATATTGACCGCACTCTCACCGCAGAGTTCTTTCAACTCGGCAAACAAGCCGTTTTGAGGTGAGATGTTATATTCCGGCGCGAGAGCGAGAATCGTCGGCTCGCCGCCGTTTTGCAGCTTCAAAAAGACCGGTACGGGGCCGGGCTGAGTGCTCAAAATCTCTTTTAAGCGTTCCGCGAATTGGGCCGTCATCATCGACTTCGATACCGTCAGCACCAGCGCCGAGTTTCCGTTCAGTTTTTTGCCGTTACTCGTGCTATTACTGGTGCCGTTAGTAATGCCGTTGCCGTTGCCGTTGCCATTAGGTTTTGCTTTGCGGCGGTTAGCGGCTTTTCCGCCGGTCTTCGCATCGAATTCGCGTATCTCCAGCGAGATGACCTTTATCTCGTCCTCTTTTATGTCGAGACGCCCTTTTATCAGCACGATTTTGTCTTCCGCTAAAATATCCCTGAACTTATCGTAAACGGCGGGAAAGACTATTACCTCGACCGAGCCGTCCAAATCCTCTACGTTCAAGAAGAGCATCAGGTCGCCCTTCTTGGTGGTCAGCCTGGTGATTTTTGCGATGATTCCGCCAACCCAGGCGACGGTCCCATCCTTCTGCTCTTTCAGCTCGGATGTGGAATACTCGGTCTGATTCAAGAACTCGTCGGCGACACCGAGCAGCGGGTGGTCGGAGACGTATAGCCCGAGCATCTCTTTCTCGTACAGGAGCAGCTCAGGCGTGTCGAACTCGGGAACGATATCATCGATTGGGTCGTTGACCGCTTCGGCGGCGCCGGAATCTCCGCTGTCCCCCAGGTCGAAAATGGTAAACTGCCCCGCCGCCTTGTCTTTTTGGCTGCGCGCGCCAATCTCGACCGCTTTCTCAAATGTGAGAAGGAGCTGCCTCCGGCTGACCTTGCATGAGTCGAACGCCCCGCCCTTAATCAGGCTTTCTATGGTGCGCTTGTTGAGCGCGTTCGTATCGACACGCCGGCAGTAATCATAAATCGAGCGGAATAGCCCGTTCTCTTCGCGCTCGCGAATGATGGCTTCGATAACGCCCTCGCCGACATTTCGCACGGCGGAGAGACCGAAGCGAATAGCTTTACCCACGACCGTAAAATCGCGGTAACTTTCGTTGACGTCCGGCGGCAGTATCTCGGTACCCATGCGCCGGCACTCGTTTATATACTGGGCCACCTTGTCCTTGTTGCCCATGATGCTGGTGAGAAGCGCCGCCATGAACTCGACCGGGTAATTGGCCTTGAGCCACGCCGTCTGCCAGGAAATAGCCGCGTAAGCGGTCGAATGGGAATTGTGAACGATTATGCCATCGGCGATGAAGTTATGCGTGTCCTCAATCTCGAGGTCATAGGTTTGCTGAATGCCTACAAATTCGATATCCGCAATGGTGTCCCAATAAATATCTGAAGCCGCATGTTTCATCAGCTCATCAGAGTCAAAATATGCGGCAACCCTTTGCACTGTACCGCGTCCAAACCCCTTCTTCCGGGCATGCACCCCGCCAACGAATTCTTTCATACAGACGCCGCTTTCGCGCTCGATCTGACGCCAGCTCAAGCCGGCCCGAGCTTTTTCTTGCTGCACTACTGTTTTAATGTCGCACGGGATCGTGTCGCGGCAGAACTTCTCACCCAGGGAGCCGTAATAAGACTCTAGCCTGGTCAATCCTTCATCTCTGCCGATGATATGCTGCCCAATATTTTCTATAAAACTCAATATGCTGTCGCGTCCCTGCAGGTAAAGCGTATATCCGAGCCGCTCCTGACCCCGGTACTTAAAGACTTTCTCTAGAAGACTACTGACAATGCCAAACCGCAGGAGTAGCTTCTGAAGCTGACTTGCCATACGTTTAGAGGATGTCGCATAATAGGGAATTTTGTTTGTTCCCGTTGATATCAAGAACCCATCGCCCGACCACAACCGACCGATGAATACGGCGACTGACTCTTGAGTAAGCGAAAACACGTCCGCGGGAATGAACTTCTCCAGGGAATTTTTGCCGATAAGATCGAGTTCTTCAAGCCATAACCTCGCACCGGAGCGCGGGTTCCCGCCATTTACCGCTTGTCCGGATTCTTTCTCGCGTTTGTTCCAGGAAGTTTGCCCCTTCTTAAAGGTTGTGTCCTGACCAGTGCCAGCATACACCTCGAAAATATTCCGGCGATGCCGCACGGTAACTTTCGTGTTATCGAACTGCTCAACGCTAGATATAAAATCATCGACCTGTAAATTGTTCTGGTTATAGTAGTAAAAGCCGCTTGGGTGGCAAGTATTACCCTCAGATAGCACACCCGCTAACACTACTAGTCTGTGTTTTGGCCAGCTAACTTCGCCAAGGGGCGGCATAACGCGCGGTGTGGCGATTCTACTACCTTCAGCTAAATCCTTAAGCTCTTTCCATCCATCAAATGTAAGGAACGGGTGGTTGTCGGTGACCGTTATCTCACATCCCAGCCTGGTTCTTACCCGATAGACCGGCTTATCACCATTGGTCACACAATCGATAACGGGGCGCTTTACAATCCTGTAACTACCGTCGCAGCTTAGGGTATTGATGCGCTTCCCCGTTTGATAAAGGTGTTCAACAGTGACCAGTCGGCCAGAGTCGGCATCGACAATCTCAGTTGAGCCGATTACGCATTTATTAAATCCATAACCAGCAAAGTGGACGATGAGATCGAATATCTTGCCGGCCAGGTTGGCATCGACACCGTTATCAACCGAGCCGCTGATGAATTTTTCGCGAAACTTGGCCAAGACCTCGGGGAGTTTCTTGCCCATCGCTTTGCGCAGGGTATCGCCCTCCCCCATCGAAAAACCCGCCATGGTGGAAGCGATGAGCATAACTTGTTCCTGGTAGACCATGACTCCATAGGTCTCTTTTAGAATCGGTTCGAGCATCGGATGGAGATGACTTATCGGCTTGCGACCGTGCTTGCGGTCGACGAAATCTTTGACCATTCCAGAGCCGAGCGGACCCGGCCGGTAGAGCGCCAGAAGCGCGATGATATCGGTGAACGCGGTCGGCTGGAGATCGCGCAAGAGCGCCCGCATCCCGGAACTCTCAAGCTGAAAGAGACCGGTGCTCTCGCCGCGCCTAAGCAACTCATAAGTCGTCTCATCGCTCAGCGGCAGCGCGTCGATATCGATATCGACACCATGTTTCATCTTTATGTTCTTGACGGCGTTGTCTATGACCGTGAGCGTCCTCAGTCCGAGAAAATCCATCTTCAGGAGGCCGATTTTCTCGATACAGCCCATGCTGTATTGCGTAACTATCTCAGCGTCGCCTTTGCGCTGGATGGGAGTGCGGTTCGTCAGCTCCTGGTCGGCAATGACGACACCGGCCGCATGTATGGAATCCTGGCGCACCAGGCCTTCGAGATTCTTGGCCATGTCGATGACGCGCTGCGTGAGTTCGTCGCTCTCATAGGCATCGCGCATCTCCTGCGACACCTTAAGCGCGGCGTCTATCGTCCACTGCCTGCCCTCGAACAACCCGTCGGGAATTAATTTCGCGATTTTGTCGACCCGCCCGTAAGGGATATCGAATACTCGCCCCGCGTCGCGAATCGCGGCTTTGGCCGCCATCGTGCCGAAGGTGATTATCTGAGCGACCCTGTCCTCGCCGTATTTCTTCGTCACATAATCTATTACTTCCGGGCGTCGCTCGAAACAAAAATCGATATCGATATCGGGTAGGCTTATGCGCTCAGGGTTCAAAAACCTCTCGAAGAGCAGATTGTATTCCATCGGGTCGATATTGGTGATTTTCAGGCTATAGGCGACGATACTGCCGGCGGCGGAGCCACGCCCCGGGCCCACCTTTATATCATTTGATTTTGCGTAATTTACGAAATCATGAACGACTAGAAAGTAGCCGGGGAAACCCATCTGCTCGATGACGCCGATCTCGTATTCGAGGCGCTCCTTGTGCGCTTCCGTCGGGTTCGGGTAGCGCTTGGCAAAGCCTTCACGGCATAACTTTTCGAAATACTCGTCGACCGTGTAGCCCTCGGGAATCTCATAGTTGGGCAGGAGATACTCACCGAACTTTATCTCGACGTTGCAGCGCTCCGCGATGCCGCACGTGTTTTGGAGCGCTTCGGGGCGACCAGGGAAAAGCGCCGCCATCTCGGCGCCGCTTTTCAAGTAGAATTCGTCGGTTTCGAACTTCATCCGACCCGGCTCGGCCAGGGTTGAGCCGGTCTGAATACAGAGCAAGACATCGTGGGTCTGCGCGTCCGCCTGTTTCGTGTAGTGAATATCGTTTGTCGCGATTACGGGCAAACCCAGCTCGTCGGAGAGCTTGAACATGCCGACGTTTACTTTTTTCTGCTCGTCTATGCCGTGGTCCTGGACTTCGAGATAGAAGTTGCCCTCACCAAAAAGCTCATTGAAATAGAGTGCCTCTTCCTTGGCCGCCTCATAGTTGTCCTGGTTGAGATGGCGCGCGACCTGACCGGCCAAACACGCTGAAGCCGCTATCAGGCCATCGTGATACTGAGCGAGAAGCTCCTTGTCGACGCGCGGTTTATAGTAGAAGCCCTCGAAAAAGCTTAGAGCTACAAGCTTCATAAGGTTTCGGTAGCCTTGCTCGTTTTCGGCAAGCAGGAGCAGGTGCGTGTACGACTCGGTGCTCCTAGTCTTCTCAAAACGGCTGCCGGGCGCAACGTATACCTCGCAGCCGATAATCGGTTTTATCCCCTGCTTCTGGGCTTCCTCGAAAAACTCGATGATGCCGTACATGACCCCGTGGTCGGTGAGCGCAATCGCGCTCATGCCTAACTCTTTAGCTTTGCTGACCAGCTCTTTTATGCGTGATGCCCCATCGAGCAATGAAAACTCTGAGTGTGTATGTAGGTGGACGAAGTCTGCCATGCCGCTCCTCGCACTAGCCCGGTGTTGAAGTTTGAGTCAATTATACCCCAGTGTGTGAAGGCGGCAAGGGCGCTTCATGCGCAAGGCCTCCATCCCGAACAGGGCAAAGCCGAACGGTCGATTCATGTAGCTGCGGTATCAAAATCGGAGCGATTATTTCTTAGATTCCTTGAACCAGATGAGAATGTTTTCGAGCGAGCACTCCGCCGCCACGCACTTAACCTGCGTTCAGACATTGCGCCACCCTAATATTCCAGCGCAAATAAGCCGGAAAGGGAGACGACTATATGTAAATAATGTTTAGGAAATCGCATGCGCATGTACTATAATAAAGGCATGTTTCAATTGAATAACGACACGTCGAAGCCCGCCCCCTTCACGTACAGCTTGCGCTCGCGTCTGCTGTTATTGCTGGTGGTCATGCTTCTTCCGTTAATACTGTTCTCCGTCTACCAGGCGTACCTCAGTTACGAGCAGCTCACAAAGCAAATTCTCACCGATAATGCTCGCGACGCGAAAGAGGTGGGCAACAACATCGACGAGCTGATTCAATCAACAGCCGACCTGCTCGTCGCCATCTCAAACAGCCAGCCGGCGCAAGAGCAAAACTTCGGTGAACTAAAACAGTGGTTTGCCACTGTCGCCAAGAAATACCCCTACTACAAAAACATCATCTATGTCGACCTCGACGGCAACATCCGGGCAGCCGCCTACACCTACACAAAGAAAGACGGGAAGATAATCGCGAACGTCAGCAATACCGCGTATTATAAGCGGTCTCTTTCTGCCGACGGACTCGCCTACGGTGACTTTATGCTCGGCATCTTGAGTAATAAGCCGGTAATCCACATAACCTACCCTGTCGAGAAAGACGGTGAGAAGATAGCGTTCGTCTCGGTCGCGTTCGACCTCGCCCGCCTGCAGGAGCGCATCGTTACATCGAACATCACCGAAGGCTCAGAGATATCCGTCTTCGACCAAAACGGCACGGTCATCGCGAGAACTCTAGACCCAAAACAGTGGGTCGGCAAATGCTTCAAATCCAGCGATATTTTCGCATCGGCAGTCGGCGGCAAGAAGAACTTAACCGCTCCCGGCCCCGATGGCATCGTGCGGCTTATGACCTTCCAGAGGACCGATATGACGCCCTGGGTTGTGACGGTCTGCTACGAGGAGGCCGCCATCAGAAAATTGGCGACAAACAACCTTCTCAATAAACTCGTACTCTTTGTGCCGCTGCTTCTTGTCGCGCTCATAGGCTGGCTCTGGATAGGCCGCGATGTCGATATGCGCTACAAAGAAGCCCGTCGCTTGAGCCTGACGGACCCCAAGACCGGCCTCGGCAGTTTCCTGAAATTCAACCACGACTTGGAGCAAGATATTGCGCGCGCTAAGCTCCACATGCAATCCATGGCGCTCCTAGTTCTGGGCGTGCAGGGACTACGCGAGATGAAACAGGGTGTGGCCTACGAATATGGCAACGAGGTGCTTATAGGAATAGCGGATATCATCCGCAATAACCTGAGCGACACCGATTTCGCCTACCGTTTCGATAGCGATGAGCTAAGCGTTCTCTTGACATCGACCGACGAATTCGACGCCTACGAGTTCGCCCAGCATCTGGTCGACGAAATAGCGGCAAGCGATTTGCTCAAGAAGCATGACTGGAACGAGAAGCTCGACATCGCTGTCGGTATTGCGGTCTATCCGCTCGACGCGTCCTCGGCCGATTGCATCGTCCAATGTGTGACCGAGGCGCTCCATGACGCTAAGGCCTCAGAGCATACAAAAATATTTGCCTACTCGCAGACGCAAAGGCCTCCGAAGATAAAAGAGTCCGCCGGCTGACGATAGCATGTAGACGCCCCGTGAAGGGCAAAGCGACCAACCTCAGACACACTTATGGCGACTATTACAATCCGAGAATATAAGCGAACATCAGCGGCGCCACGATGGTCGCGTCGCTCTCGACGATGAACTTCGGCGTATCGGCCTCGAGTTTGCCCCAGGTTATCTTTTCGTTGGGGACCGCGCCCGAATACGAGCCGTAACTTGTGGTAGAGTCACTTATCTGGCAGAAATATCCCCAGACCGGTGTGTCGAGTCTCTTTAGGTCTTGAACGAGCATTGGAACAACACATATCGGGAAATCACCCGCTATGCCGCCGCCTATCTGGTAAAACCCAATGGATGCCTCTTGCGAGGTTTCGGTGTACCAGCCGGCGAGCTCTATCATATACTCGATGCCGGTTTTGACGATATGCACATCCTTCGTCTCACCTGTGATGACGCTTGCCGCAAACATGTTCCCCAGCGTAGAGTCCTCCCAGCCGGGGACGACCATGGGGAGGTTCTTCTCCATCGCGGCGTGGAGCCAGCTATCTTTAGGGTCTATCTGGTAATGCTCTTTGAGCATGCCGCGCCGGAGCAGCTCGTAGAAATACTCGTGCGGGAAGAGCCGCTGGCCCTGCACGGCCGACTCATCCCAGAGCTTGAACATCGCGCGCTCTATCCGGCGCATCGCCTCTTCTTCCGGGATACAGGTATCGGTGACGCGGTTGAGATGACGCTCCAGGAGCACTTGCTCGTCCGCCGGGGTCAAATCGCGGTAGTGCGGGACTCGCTCGTAATAATCGTGCGCGACGAGATTGTAGACGTCTTCCTCGAGATTGGCGCCGGTACAAGAGATGATGTGGACCTTGTCCTGGCGGATCATCTCCGCGAGTGAGAGGCCGAGCTCGGCCGTGCTCATCGCGCCGGCAAGCGTCACCATCATCTTGCCGCCTTTCTCAAGATGCTCCACATACGCTTTTGACGCGTCGACTAAGGTCGCGGCATTGAAATGCCGGTAATGGTGCTCTATGAAATGGCTGATCGGTCCTCGGGACATGTATCCTCCTCTTTATCACCTATAGCTAAACTCAAAACTTTACTATGCAAACCCTCTGAAGGCAATGGCGCTACACCCGCTCCTTGTTGTGTGCTATTTGCGACTGTAGGGCTCGACCTTTTTCTGTTAGTCGATACTTCTGTTTGCTGCTTTGCGGTTTGTCAGGAATGGTCATTTCAATCAGGCCTTCCTTAATCAATGGACTGAGAACTTGGTGCCGGAACTTGGTTCTGTCGGATCGTTGGGCTATTGCCATAAGGTCCACTAACGCAGTCTCTTCGCGGCACTTTTCGAGGATTTCGACTTGGTGCCGACTTGGTGCCGACTTGTTCGGTCACTTCCCTGGTGACTTCTTGCGGAACCGGTCGCCATAGCGTCTGCACAAACTGTCCGCCGTCTTGGCGAAAATCAGGTGTGGGCAATTCGGCCTCGGCGCAGCGAGCAATCATGTCTAAGATTCCTGTACCTGCCTTCTCGATATATCCGGCAAGAAACAGCGGTCCGGCAAGCAATGGGTTGTGTGGAATGGAAGCATGTGGTACCCGCAATGACTCCAATGTTAAGGTGGACGGGAGCTGACCGGGGTTCCATACTTCGAGCCGGTCGGCGAAGAGCATGACCTGCACACTGGCGTTGCTGGTGTAGTCGCGATGGGCGATAGCGTTGACGATGGCTTCGCCTACGGCTTCGCGCGGCAATTCGTATTCGACCGGCGCTTGCGGCCCCCGCTCCCGAGTACCGACCGAGCGGGCTATTTTAGACATCACGAAATCCAACGACTGGTCTACCAGTTCGAATACAGTACCTTTATATATCTGATACGACGGGATCGGTTTGCGTACTTCTGTGCCATGGAAATGCAAGCATTTGACTTCCGAGGTGACCAGAAATCGTTGCGGCAGCTTGCCAAAGAGCAGAACTGCCGCATGGCTGGGATGTTTCCCCGCAGCCGTAGCTCTATCAAATTCGCGCTCGGTGGGTGAGATGCCTTCCGCATCCTCATACCCATAGTCCTGGCCGAACAAGCCGACATAGATGTCGCAGCAATCCACCTCATCAAGGTATACGGAATCAGCGCGGCGGTCGGATGCGGGTAGGTCCTCGAACAGAAAGACTTCGAAAAAGCGGCGCAATAACGGGTCGCCGTAAAGGTACGCCTTCAATTCTCGGCGTTCTTCGGCAAACTCTTTCTGGGCGCTGCTGATAAAGATACGGAGCCTGTTCACAGTTCTTACTCCATTACGATACGCACGTTGGCCGTGTCTTTGCCCCGGGTGAGCTGATTGATGTATCCATCAAACCGTTTTTTTATCTCTGTTGGGGTCGCCGGTCCGCCCATCACTTGCAAGGCGTTTTGCAGCTCTTGCGTCTTGACGGTTACCTTTACCAGGCTGGAGAGGACCTCTTTTAGCGCGTGAACGAAGTTGCTATCAAGCGGCACCGGTAGCTCCCGCGATGCGATGAAGGCTTCGAGCGGTTCGCGGTCGTCGACTTTGAGCAGACCCATATTGGCCTGGGTCATCGGGTCTTCGAGATTATCGAGCACCACGGTCGAGCCCCCTGCCCCCGCAATTTGGTCGAGAATTTCCGGCAGCCGAAGAGCGCGCTGTTTCGAAGTTAATTCAAGAAGGCGCGCCGAAAGTTCTAGATTGATGTTCGTGATTGAGACGCCGAGATCGTCAGCCACAGCGCGAAGGGCTGCCGTCTTGCCGGTCCCGGTTTCCCCAACCAGCAGAACAAGCCTGTAGTACAAGCCTTCTGCGGCCTGGAGTGCTCGCTTAATCTCTTCTTGAATCAGCTCCGCCATGGTTTGTTCCTCAAGTTCCTTTTCCGTTTGTTTGGCTTATCGGTCACAATCCATCTTAGCTTGTCATGTTTATCACGTTCAAATAGCCGCGGTACATCGCCTGTCAGCCAGCTCTCTTACATAAACCTTCGTCCTATATTATAGCGAAGTTTCAGTCAGCGGCTGAAAATCTCCACGAGTTTTCCGAAGTTAATCCTCTTTGCTTTTCTAAACCCTGTTTAAGCCACTGGTGCTCCATGATTTAACCAGTGCAGGAACGAATGGGCTCGAAATCTCTCGTCCCGGCTAAATCTGCACCTTCGAGAAGAGGTACCCGCCGATGAAAAGCAGAATGGTACCACCGATACCGAGCGCCGCAAAGTCGACAAGAAAGCCGAAATGAGTCGTACCCGTGAGCGCTCCGCGCAGGGCGTCGACACCGTAAGAAAGCGGATTGAACATGGTTATGTAGGTCAAAACGTCCGGCAGCCCATTGAGCGGAAATAGCGCACCCGAGAGGAAAAAAGTCGGCATGATGAGAAAGTTCATGATTAGCTGGAAGCCCTGCATGTCCTCTAGGAACGAGGCTATAGCGGTGCCCAGCGCCGTAAAGAGCATGGCTGTTAAGAACATGAAGACTATGGCGACCGGCGCCATCAGCCAGTTCTCGACCTTGAACCCCGCGAAAAACGAGATGGAGAAGACGACAAGGCCCTGAAAGATGGCGATTGTCGCGCCGCCCAGGCTCCGGCCGAGCATGATATGAAAACGAGAGACCGGTGCCACCAGCGTCTCTTTCAAGAATCCGAACTGCCGGTCCCAGATTATCTCGATGCCGGTGAACATCGAAGTAAAAAGTATCGTCATTGCCATAATTCCGGGGACGAGAAACTGAATGTAGTCGCCCTGCCCCGCCTGTTTGTATATCGGGCCGAATCCGAAACCGAGCGCGAACAAGAACAAGAGCGGCTGTCCGAGCGCCCCGACTATCCGCGATTTCGAGCGAAAATAGCGCTTAAGCTGCCTAAGCCAAAGGATGTATACCGCGCTCATCGTCTAGCCCTCCTGGTCCACATCTTGCTTGCCATCCTCATGTTGTCGAGGCCGTTCGCCTCTTCTTCGCGGATATTCTTGCCGGTATAGGAGAGAAACGCCTCCTCCAGCGTTGCGGACCCGGTTCGCTCTTTAAGTTCGCGCGGTGTGCCTTGCGCGACTATCTTGCCGTGGTCGATGATGGCGACTTTGTCGGCCACCCGGTCGGCCTCTTCCATGATATGCGTGGTCAAAAAGACGGTGATATGCTCCTTCTTGTTCAAATCCTTTATATGCTCCCAGATAAGATTTCGCGTCTGCGGGTCGAGTCCGAGCGTCGGCTCATCCAGAAAGAGTATTTTTGGCAGGTGCAGCAGCCCGCGCGCTATCTCTAGACGGCGCTTCATGCCGCCGGAGAAGAACTTTACCTGGTCATCTCTTCGCCCCCAGAGCTGGACAAACTTGAGCATCTCCTCGATTCTTTCCTTGCGCGTGCTTTTCGGTATCTTATATAAGACCGCATGAAAATACATATTCTCGTATGTCGTAAGCTCGTCG
>JAUXNY010000105.1 GCA_030682615.1 Candidatus Aquicultor sp.
GTAAAAATCCCCGCCTATTCTGGCTATTTCAGTAGCCGAGCGATACATATACCCGAAATCAACGCCCGTAATCTGCCTGGGGACGGTCAATATGGCGGTCTGTAGCGTATCGGCGATTTTGCGTTCAGCCTCATAGAGGCGCGAGTTCTCAAGGGCGAGCAAAACCGCAGCCGACAGCTTGTTGGCGAAATCGACCTGAGCCTCGGAGAAATGCACGATCGCTGAGTGATAATTGAAGAACAGGACGCCTAATACCTCCTCTCTTACTACAAGCGGGGATACCAAAACGGAGCGAATCTTAAGGTTCTCCATCACTCGCCGGTTCACACGCTCATCGTTGTACGCATCGTCGATGGCGACCGGCGCCCGCCGGTTTACAGCGAGCATGGCATGCGGATTCTCCTCGTCGGTAAGTCGCATCCCCACCATGTCCGGCTCGAACCCAAAGACATACCTGGCCACCCAGCCATCGTCTTCACGCAATACGACAGCAGCCGTCTCCGCCCCGATTGCTTTCGCCGATTCTAAAACGACTCTCTCCATGATCTCGTCGAAATCAAGCGTCGAGCTGATGGCCGAATTGATGTTGTTGAGGGCATCGCTTAGTTCTTGCGCCTGTTTGCGCTCTGTAATATCGACAAAGGTGACAACCGCTCCACTGATATTCGTCTCCTCAAAAATCGGGTACGCGGAGTACTCAACAGGAAACGCGCTACCATCTTTTCGACAGAAAACCTCGTCATCGACGCGCGCGCCGTGCCCGGTGTGCGCCGCGTTGTATACGGGGCACTCTTCGACCGGGTACGGGGATCCATCTCTCTTGCTGTGGCGTATAAGCTCGTGCATCTTTTCGCCCAGGACTTCTTCGGGCTTATAGCCGAGCATCTCCGCCGCCGCTAGATTGCAGAACGTGCAGCTGCCTTCGAGGTCGATACCATAAATACCCTCATCGGTCGACTCGAGCAACAAGCGCATCCTGTTCGTCAACAGGCGTATCTCTTCTTCCGCGCGCTTGCGCGTAGTAATATCCGTAAAGATGGTCGCGAATTGGCCGGGGGTCGGTGAGAAGACCGATATGCTGAAGTGCTTTTCCATCGGTGGAAAGTAGGTCTCGAATTGGATCGGCTCCCCGGTCTCGGCGACCTTCGTATAGACATCCAGATACGGCGCCTCATCGGTACCGTATAACACGGTCGCCCTTTTGCCCTCGGCGTCGGTCGGCTTTATGCCCAGAATCGACTCGAACCTTGGATTGACGTCTTTAACAAGATAATCGACGGCGCGCCCGTCTTCATCGTAGATGAGCTCGTGGAGAATCGCCCCCTCGTTCATGCTGGTGAAGAGATTGCGGTATTTGTCTTCGCTCTCGCGCAAAGCCTCCTCGCTCTGCTTAAGATTCCTAAAGAGAAGGCTATACGGGCGCGCTAGGCCGGTCTCGATAAGCGCTCTGTAAACCAGGTAGAACGCGACTATCTTGAGGAAATGTCCGGTCAGGTTTGAAAAGCCGTAGGGGTCGGTGTAGAGCGTAAACGCCATCTCGGACGCGACGGTAACTAGAATCGATGCGGCGAGCAGGCGCAAAACGCCGGAGTCAAAAAACTCCTTGCGTTTGTAGACCATATAAAGCGAGGCCAACAATATTATTGAGATAATATATTCGCTCGCGACTTTAAAGGTTGTCAGGCCAGTGCCTTCGACAAACGCATCGGGAAATATGCCCCACTCGAAAATCGCGAGAAGCACCAGAACGGATACTGCCGCATAGACGCCGGCAGCTAAACGGTAGTTAAGCCTCCGGGTGAGAAAGACCGGTGCCAGCAGAAGCGAGATGCTCTGCAGGTACCGCGCGGATATCCAGAGCTGTGTCGGCAGGTTGGCGTCAAAGCCCGGGAAGATATTCATCCCCTTGTATGCGAGCGTATGCATAAGATCAATGCTGCCGACAAAGAGGTAAGCGATTCCAAGAAGCAACAAGTAGTCGTTTTCGATAAACTTTCGAGAGTTCCAGGCTATCATGAATATGCCCGCCGCTATCACGATGCTGAACAACTCGGCTAGGTTGTGAAAGAGAAGGTAGTTGTAGGAGCTTGCTGCGTAAAGCCCCGCCAGAACGGTTACGGCGACAACAACCTGAAAGATGTAACCTCTGAAGAGCATATCTTTAGTCGCCACGTCATTTGAGTCTGCTGTCTTCATCAGAGACCAACCTGCCCCCGTAGAGAAACGTACGCCGGTAAGCCGGGCAAAATGCCGGACATAATAGTTAACATAATAACATGGAATTGACCGGCAAAGAAATCGCCTGATGAAATAATTATATATGTTCCATGGCGGATTCGGCGGCTTTAGCGCCCGAGTTTATACAATCAGGCACACCGACACCGCGATATGAGCCGCCCGCGACATATAAACCGGGATGTTTGGCGACGAGCTCATCGATTTTGGCGACCCTGTCTAGATGGCCCATGGTGTATTGCGGCATACCTCCCGGCCACCTGAATATCCACGTATCGACCGGCTCGGCGTCGATTCCCATTAAATCCTTTAATTCGGATTTGACCATGGCCAGCATCTCGTCATCGGGAACAGCGGCGAGATGCTGGTTACGCGCGCCGCCTACAAAGGCGCGCACTAGAACATGCTCATCGTCCGGCACTCGCCCGCCCCATTTGCTCGAACTCCACGTACAGGCCATGATTTTACGACCCTCGGCCATCGGCACGATAAACCCGAAGCCCTTGAAGTCGTGTTTGACGTCCTTTCTACGGAACGCGAGTGAGACGGTGGCCGACGATACCATCGGAATTTCGCGAAGAGCGCCGGCGAGCGAGCCGTCGAGCTCGTCGATGATGTCCGCGGCAACGTTAGACGGGGACGTTATGATGACGGCGTCGACATCGATTGTCGACCCGGATTCTAAATGCAGTCGATATTGCGTGCTCCCGTCTTCCTTCTTAGTCTGAACCACCCGGTCGACTGAAGCTTCAAGCATGATTTTTTCTTTATCGAGGGCGCTTAGAACCTCGTCGATAAGGTCGAGCATGCCTCTCTTGAAAGACATGAAAAACGTCCGCTGCGGCCCTTTCGGCTTCGCCGCCCCAGCTCCGTGCGGTGCACCTCCCTGCCGCGCTTTCATCGCGGCCAGCATCCCCTTGATAAGGCTGCCGTATTTCTGCTCCATCTCGAGGAGATTGGGAAAGGTCGCGGCCAGGCTCATGGTCTCAGGATCCCCGGCATGTATCCCGGCTACCAGCGGCTCGGCGATTCTGTCGAGCGCTTCGCGTCCGAGACGACGGTCTACGAAACTCGCCAGGGTCTCATCCCCCGCCTCTTTTTTCTTCGGGATAAACCAGTCCATGGCCATGCGGATTTTACCGGGCCAGGAGAAAAGGTCGGTGGTCAAGAACGGCATTATTTTTGTCGGGACCATGATCATTATGCCGTCGGGCATCTCGCGCATCTTGTTTTTTACAAGAATGAAGGTCTTTTTAAGCGCATCGTTGCTGCCTATGAGGCTATCTTCGCAATCGAGTTTCCGGCATAGTTCGAAGACCCACGGCTTGGTCGAGACAAAGCAATCGGGACCGCCTTCGACTACAAAGCCTTCTTTCGTCCGCTCAGTGCGGATTTTACCCCCGAGCCGAAGACTCTTCTCGAGGACGATATAATCGACATCGGCGCCTTCTTTACGCGCGTTCTCGATTGTCAAGGCCGCCGAAAGACCGGTTATTCCGCCTCCGATTATGGCCACTTTTTTCAAAATTAACACCTCATTTATTGGCTAACCGACGTTAGCGTGTGGGTCTGGTCTCTTCACGGTTTAGGGCAGCGCATACCATGTCTGCTAAAGCTTCCATAAACCTGGGTGAGTCGTTTAGTGCGTCGGCTCGTTCGTAGGTGAGCCCCAGCTCTTCGGCTTGGTGTTTGTGGTGGATGTCCAAGTCCCAGAGCGTTTCGACATGGTCCGCCGCGAAACCGACGGGAACGATAAGCACATCGGTACACCGCTCCTCGACGATGTCCTCGTAGACCTCCTCGACTGTGGGACCCAACCACGCTCCAGGGATGTTTCCCTTGCTCTGGTACGCGATACGCCAGGAATGCGGGGCTATCTTATTTAAGACTTTATTAATCGTAATCTTTATCTCGTCGACATAGGGATCGCCTGCTTCGATATACGACATCGGAAGACTGTGCGCGCTGAAAACGATTTTGACCCGGGGGCGCTTGTCTTCGGGAAACCTCTTTATCGCGGCCGTGACTTTCTCGGCAATCGCATCGATAAAAGCCGGGTGTTTGTACATGCCTTCAAGCATATCGATAGTAATGTCCAACCCTCGCTCGCCGACCACCCTCTTGATTTCCTCGGCATAAGCGCCCGTGCTGACCCGCGAGTGGTGGGGCGACATACTTATAGCGAATGCCCGCGTAATGCCATCGGCCGCCATTTTCTCGATTGTCTCTTCGATAAAGGGGTGCCAGTAGCGCATCCCGACATAGGTCTTGAAGTGGCGCGTATCCGCGCAGGTCTCGTTGAGCTTGGCCTCGAGCGCATCGGCTTGTCTCTGCGTGATCGCCGGAAGCGGTGATTTGCCGCCTATGAGCCGGTATTTATTCTTTGCGCGCTCGATTATCTCGGGCGTCGGCTTTCTACCCTTCATAAGCCGCTCCATAAACGGTTCGACCGAATCGAGCGAGTCGGGCCCACCAAAGGCCATGAGCATGACACCGATAGTCTCGTTGTGAGACCCTGTTTTTTCTGAAGACAAAGCTGCTGTTCCTCCCCGGTTATACGAGTAGCTCGGGACTTTCGCCCCGCTTTAAACACACAATCGTTATTTCTTGCTCAGCTTGTGAACGGCGTCGACGAGCGCTTTGGCATGCTCGACCGGTGTCTCTTTGTGGATACCGTGGCCGAGGTTGAAGATGTGTCCGGGTCGATCATCTGCTCTATCGAGAATATCTTTTACTCGCGCTTCGATGCTCTCAACAGGGCCAAATAGCGCGATGGGGTCGAAGTTGCCCTGGATGGCCTTATCATATCCTATTCTGCGCCAAGCTTCGTCGAGATTGATGCGCCAGTCGATGCCGACCACGTCGCCGCCCGCTTCCGAAACGAGCTCGAGGAGAGTCGAGGCGTTGTTCGCAAAATGGATTCGCGGTACGCCCTCATCAGCCAGGTTGTCCATGACCAGCTTGCTGTAGGGCATGACGAATTCCCGGTAATCGTTCGGGTTTAGCGCGCCGACCCAAGAATCAAACATCTGTACGGCCTGGGCACCGGCGGCTATCTGCATTTTCAAGTACCGGGTGACTATTTCGGCCAGCTTCTCCATGAGCGCGTGCCATGCTTGGGGAGCCTCATACATCATCGCTTTCGCGTAACGATAGTCGCGCGAGCCAGAGCCTTCAATCACATAGCTTGCAAGCGTAAACGGAGCACCCGAGAAACCTATTAGCGGAACCCTGTTTTCAAGCTCCCGCCGGAGTATCTTGATGGCCTCGGCGACGTACGGCGTCGCTTCCTCCGCGTCGATAACGCGAACGTTGGCGACGTCAGCCATGCTGCGCACCGGATTATGAATGACCGGTCCTTCGCCTTTTGCGAATTCCAGGTCGATGCCCATTCCTTCGAATGGAAGCAGAATATCCGCGAAGAGAATCGCCGCGTCGACATCGAGCGCATCGATAGGTTGCAGCGTTATTTCAGCAGCGACCTCGGGCTTCTTGCACATCGTCAAGAAATCGTACTTAGCGCGGATGTCGCGATACTCCTTCATGTAACGACCAGCCTGACGCATCAGCCAAACCGGTGTCGCGTCGACGGGCTCGCGTCGGCACGCCCTTAAGAAACGATCGTTAAAAGCCATTTTCGTGCTCCTTTCAAGCTGTTGCAGCCATAAATCCGGGGGCTGCAAAACATTCCATAGTATATCTATAAGTTCTAGTATCTAAATAATATAATTAAAGCTTTAATCTGTTCCGATGATAACTATACCTTGCTAACCTGCTTATATGAAGCTATAGACAATTCACAGAAGCATGATATACTTAGTTTATCTAAGTTTTAGGAGAAATGCAAGATGCAGTCGATAGATCGCAATACGGATGAGATACTGGAGAGGCTTTTAAGCGTGCTGCGTAAATCGCGCCCGCAACATGTAAGCAAGATTCTCGGAATAGGCCGCGCTGAGCACCACGCGCTCCGTATTCTCTCGGCTAACGAGGGCTGCGATATATCAACGTTTGCGGCAAACGTGGGCGTGAGGCAGCCGACGGCGACCGTTACGGTGGACCGGCTGGTAGAAGCGGGCTTCGTGACCAGAACCCCATGCGTTAACGACCGGCGGGTCACCCGTCTGCATTTGACCGACGCGGGGCGCGACATAGTCGAGCGCTCGCGGGAAGCGCACCGCGCCATCATGGTACCCTATATTGAAAGACTCACGCCTAAGGAGCAAGAAGAACTTATCCGTATCCTAAAGAAAATGGGCGGCGTTTAGCGCCCGCTTTGCGACCGCTTCAAAACTATTCTCTGCTTGGGCAATTCGATATTATCGATTGAGCCCTATGCCGCCTCTAATTCCCCTGCCTTCTCATCATACCAGCTATCGATAATACTGTTCGTCAAGAAGAACGCCTTATCGATATTGTTCCTGATGCTCACCGGCAAAGAATCGAGTTTCTCTCCTAAGCGAGTATAGCTATAGTCGAGGCACTCGCGCATGATGGTCAGAAAACATGTTAGTGATTTGTCGACGGGGCGACCGTGTCGTTTCCACTGGTAACTGTAGATATTATAGAAACTGACCATAAAATCTCCCGCCCGTGATGACGATTGCTCGGGCGACCAGTCGTTAATAATAGGGCTCTCGAAACTATCGCTCAACCCTTTTATGTACTCTATAAACCCGTCCTGACAACCCAAGACCGCGTCTTCGCCCATGATCGCAATGAACGCCATTCGTATGAGTTTCTCAAAACAGTAGAGGCCCTCGCTATCGATTTCGGCACTCTCGACCGAGCAATGTGTTTCTTTGAAATAAGACCGGGCGATTGAAACTTTCCCGGTCGACCTTATATAACGTTTAGCCTTCGCTAAATCCGTATCCCCTGCTCCGAACCCTTCTGAACTTGACATCCTTTGCCTCCTCGCCGGAAAGTCATTTTCACGTACAAAAATGTTATCGGCTGTACAAAAGGATTCTCGATAGAGGATTCGAAATTTTTAGCCGGGAGCGGCTATTTATCAGAGTCTTTGCCCAGCGCTTCC
>JAUXNY010000117.1 GCA_030682615.1 Candidatus Aquicultor sp.
CGGTCGGGACGAACCGGTCGATGGAGACCTCCTCGCCGGCGTGTATGAGTTTTTCGAGGTGGGTTATGATGGTTTGCAGGCTGAGTGACCTTTGCTCCACCATCTCCTCCAGGGATAACCCTTGGTTGTAGAGCTGAAACGTCCCTTGGACAGTCGAGGATTCGACCCCTGAGGGCTTGGGGGTTTTCGGGGCGGGCGGCGCGGCTCGCGGCGGCGCGATTTCTTGCGGCTCTATCCCGTGCGCGACACAATATTCGGTTATGCTGCTTAAAAACCTCTCCCCATATTTCTTGAGCTTTACCTCGCCGACGCCGCTGATATCGGCCAGGTGTTCAGGACTTACGGGATAAAATGTCGCCATCTCCTTGAGCGTCGCGTCGTGGAAGATGACGTAGGGCGGCAAGCCTTCGTCGTCGGCGATTGTCTTTCTGGTGTCCCGCAGGATTTCGAAGAGGTCGCTGTCGAAGGCCGTATCGTCGCCCGCTTTGGCCTTGGCTCCCGGGCGCGTCCCCTTTAAGACATCGGGCAGCTTCGTGAGGGTGACGTTCTCGCCATCGATAAGAACGCGCCTGCTCTCGGCGCTGAGCTTGAGGACGGAATAGCCGTCCCCTTCCATGCGTAAAAATCCGAGGTGGACGAGTTCTCTCACAATCGCCTGCCACTGGCTCCGCGAATACTCTTTCCCTATGCCGTGCGTGGTCAGGGTGTGGTGGTTGCGCTCGATTATCTTCTTATTATTAGAGCCGAGCAGCACATCGATTATATGATTGGCCCCGAAGCCACCGTTGACCCGGTGGACGCAGGAGAGGACCTTCTGCGCGGCGGCTGTGCCGTCATAGGTCTCCCGGGGCTCCAGGCAGATATCGCAGGCGCCGCAGTTGGGCTCGGTAAACTCCTCATCGAAGTACGCGAGAAGCCGCGTGCGCCGACAGGCGTTAGTCTCACAGAAGCCGACCATATCCTGGAGCATCCGATAGGCGGCATCCCGCTCTTTGGGGTCGTCTTTCTGCCGGATGAAATACTCGATTTTGGCTTTGTCCCCGTAGCTGAAGAAGAGGATGCAGTCGCTTTTGAGCCCATCCCTACCGGCCCGCCCGGTCTCCTGGTAGTAGCCCTCGATGTTTTTTGGCAGGTCGTAATGGATGACGTAGCGCACGTTCGGCTTGTCTATCCCCATCCCGAAGGCGATGGTGGCGACGATGATTTCGGCGTCGTCGCGTATGAAGCGCTCCTGGTTTTCACTTCTATTCTCGGGCGTCATCCCGGCGTGATAGGCGAGCGCGCGGTATCCATCCTTTTTCAGGTCGGACGCGACGCTATCGACCATCTTCCTGCTCTGGCAATAGATAATCCCGGAATCGCGCTTATGCTCTTTCAAGTATTTGAGAAGCTGCCGGTAGGCGTTGACCTTGGGCTCTATCCGGTAGTGGAGATTCTCCCGGTTGAAGCTCGCCCGGTAGCGCTTGCACTGTTGGATATTCAGCTGCTCAACGATATCGTCCTGGACCTGGATGGTAGCGGTGGCCGTGAGGGCGATGACGGGAACGCCGGGGAAATTAGTTTTGACTGCTCTGAGCTGCCTGTATTCCGGCCTGAAATCGTGCCCCCATTCGGAGATGCAATGGGCCTCATCGATAGCGATAAGGTTTACGGGGAGCCTTTTTATGAAGCCGAGAAAATCAGGCATCATCAATCGCTCCGGGGCTACGTAGACGACTCTGACCTCGCCTTTCTCCAGTGCGCTCTTGGTTTTGGCTATATCGGCCGGGGTAAGCGAGCTGTTGATGTATGCCGCCGGAACCCCGTTGGACACAAGCCCGTCCACCTGGTCTTTCATTAATGCGATTAAGGGCGAGACGACAATCGTCAACCCATCTAGAAGCAGGGCCGGCAGCTGGTAGCAGAGCGATTTGCCCCCACCTGTCGGCATGAGCGCGAGCACATCTTCTTTGTTGAGAACATCTTCGATGATATCCTGCTGCAACGGCAGAAAGGTCGTGTACCCGAAATATTTATTGAGAGTCGTTAGCACTTGCCACTCCGGTCGGTTAATTGCTGTTTAAACGTAGTTCGATTACTGGTTGTCTTGGCATGGATATAGGCTAGCGCTTAGCTAGGTGGTTGTCAATAATTTATGTTTTTGTGCTTGTGTTTATATGAGTATGTACGATTTGCATGGGGCGTTCCCGCTATTCGGAACTCTCCGTAACTTCGGCGGCAGGGAGCTCTTCGACCTCGGCGTCTCCTGGAGCGGCGCTATCGGCTACGACCACACCTTCGTCTTGGCTGCCTTTGCCGCCCTGGCCGCCGTGATCGCCTTGTCCGCAACACTCCGCGGGCGCGCATTTGCCCTCGCAGCCGCACTTCTGCGTATCGGCAAGGCTCATCTCAATACGCTGGCCCGACTCGAGCTGCAGAATTACGGTCTCTTTGGGCACGCTGAAATCGACTATCTTGGCGGTTCCGAACTCAGTTTCCACCTTGGTACCCCTCCTCGGGGCGCGCTTTTTAAAGTCCAGATAAGCATCGTACTCGTATTTCAGGCAGCACATCAGGCGCCCGCAGATACCCGATATCTTCAAGGGATTAAGCGGCAGGTCCTGCTCTTTGGCCATGCGGATGGAGACCGGGTCGAAGTCGCCCAAGAAGACAGTGCAGCAGAGGCGCTGCCCGCAGGGCCCTAAACCCCCTATCATCTTCGCCTCGTCGCGCACGCCGATTTGGCGAAGCTCTATTCTAGTCCTGAAGACCGACGCCAGGTCCTTGACCAACTCACGGAAATCGACGCGCCCATCGGAGGTAAAATAGAAGATGATTTTACTGCCGTCGAAGACGTGCTCGACCTCGATGAGCTTCATCGGCAGCCTGTGTTTCGAGATTTTCTCATCCGCGACGCGATAGGCTTCCTTCTCTTTTTCTTTGTTCTTCCTGAGCTGTTCTTTATCGTCATCGGTGGCTTTTCGCACCACCTTTTTGAGGGGCGCGGTTATCTCCGCATCCGCGACTTCGGTGGGCGGCGAGACGACCTCTCCGAACTCCACCCCGCGCGACGTCTTGACTATAGCTTTGTCTCCACTCTTCAAATCTATACCGTCCGGGTCAAAGTAGTAGACCTTGCCGGCTCTCTTAAATACGACTCCAACTACTATCGGCATATACTGCCAAGCCTCCTGCTCATCAATCGCTCATATTATTAGAAATAGGACGTGTCTTTTACCGTCACTACCTCGTGTATCTTGAACAACATCGTTTCCAAAGCTAATTGCATATTAACATTAAACCGTGCCAGCTGCTTGGTTTCTTCAATAATTTGTAAACAGCGGTAGATGTCCGCGCCGGTAACCAGGTCGACGTGCTCTTTTATCTCTAGAATGCGGTCCTGGTTGGCAAGAAGGTCATCCCTTCCCGTCTCTTTGCTAAAGATGATGTCGCGAAACCACGACACCATGATAGTGAGAATCTCCTCGAAGCCCTGGTGCTCCTCGCGGCTCGCTTCGCGCTTGTGCTTCTGCTCGATGTTTTTCTTCAGGTGCGCCGGCATATCCTTCTGCCCCGACTGCTCCTTGAGCCATGCGAACTCTTTTTTCTGCCGCTCCTGGACCTCGGCGACGCCCTTTTTTATCTCGGCCAGCAGCTCCTCGGCGACAAAGCTGAGGCGCGCCAGGTCGACGCGGTCGATATCGCGCGCAATCGCCAGCACCTTCTTGCGGCGCTCTTGTTTAGAGGGAGACACGGCAAACGAGATGGCGCTCCCCAGTATCCCCGAGCTGAGCTTTGTGGCCAGCATCGCCTCGTCGTAGCTTAAGCTGTGGCGCTCCATGAGAAAGGTCGCCATCTCCGGCGCCGGGATAGGGCTGAACTGCACCTGCCGGCAGCGCGAGATAATAGTCGGCAACATCGCGTCGATGTTCGCTGTGACCAGAATGAAGACGACTGCGGGCGGTGGCTCCTCGAGCGTTTTTAGGATTGCGTTGGCGGCCTCGGGCGTGAACTTGTCGGCCTCGTCGATGACGATGACCTTGGTATTGCCCTCGAAGTTCTTGAGCGAGACGGTTTGCTGCAACTGACGGACCTGGTCGATGGTGATAAAGTTGCCTTCCGGCTCGATGTGGATGACGTCGGGGTGGATTTCGCGCATGACTTTGCCGCAAGACCCACAGCTCCCGCAGCCCCGCTCCTCGCAGTTGAGGGCGGCAGCCATCACCTTGGCGGTCGTCCACTTGCCGACGCCGCGCGGCCCCACAAAGAGCCAGGCATGGTGGGTCTCGCCCGCATCGAGCGAAGCGCAAATCCTATCTATCGCATCTTTCTGGCCGATAATTCCCGACCAGAGAATCGTATTATCCACAAGCAGAGATTATATCATAGCGGGTGCGGTGGCGGATATCGTATAGGTCGCCGATATCGAAGGCTCGCTGTCGATGAGTATTCTAGAGAAGCCCGGAGACAACCGCGAGAACATCGCGGTGGACGGCGTCGATAGGCTGTGTGCCGTCGACAACGCGCCAGCGCTCCGGGTCATCTGCGGCGAGCTGTGCGAAACCGGCGGCGACGCGGTTGTGAAAATCTGCCGACTCCTGCTCGATGCGGTCGGTCTCAACCTCGGTCGCGCGCTTGAGCCCGACTGCGGTCGGCACATCGATTAAGATCGTGAGCGACGGTTTCAACCCCTGCACGGCGTGCTCGTTGACGTCGATGATGAGGTCGAGCGGCAAACCGCGCCCGTAGTGCTGATACGCGATGGATGAGTCGATATAGCGGTCGCTAATGACGATATCGCCGCGCGCGAGCGCCGGTCGAATTACCTGGGCAACGTGTTGCGCGCGATCAGCGGCATAGAGCAGAACTTCGGTGTGGTAGTCCATCTCGGAGAAGTCGGGGTCGAGCAGGATGGCCCGGATTGCCGCGCCGACTTTGGTGCCGCCGGGTTCGCGTGTGACCGTGACCGCGCGCCCCGCCGCCTTTAAATGCTCGGCGAGTTGGACGATTTGCGTCGTCTTGCCGCTCCCCTCGATTCCCTCGAACGTTATAAAGAGACCTGCGCTCAATATACCCTCTCCTCAACCAAATATTGCCCCTACGGTCTTGCCCTTATATCTCCCGGTAGAGAAGGCGGCTCTGTTCGTAAAGGTCGCCGCCCCAGGCATCCATCGCTACGATGACCGGGAAGTTCTCGACCTCGAGCTTGTATATAGCCTCGGGTCCGAGTTCGGGATATGCGATAAGCTCCGATGAGCGCACGTAGCTCGAGAGAAGTGCCGCCACGCCACCGGTCGCCGCCAGGTAGACCGCGTTATATCGGATGAGCGCGTCTTTGACCTCACCCGAGCGCGGGCCTTTGCCTATCATCCCCTTCAAGCCGTGCGAGACGAGAATGGGCGCGTAAGAATCCATGCGGGCACTCGTCGTCGGGCCGATAGAACCGACCACTTTTCCCGGCGGTGCGGGCGCGGGGCCGGCGTAGTAGATTATCTGCCCCTTGAGGTAAAAGGGCAGCTGCTCGCCTCGCTGTATCGACTCGACGAGACGCTTATGCGCCTGGTCGCGTGCTGTATATATTGTCCCGGTTATCTCAACCTTGTCCCCTGCTTTCAAGTTGACGATGGCGTCATCTAAGAGAGGGGTACGGATTTGCTTAGTTATTGTCTGCACCTCATATCTAAATAATCGCCTCCGCCTGGCGTGCGGCGTGGCAATTGAATGCGACCGCGACCGGCAGGCACGCGATGTGCGTCGGCATAGTCTCGATTTTCACAGTAAGCGCGGTTATTCGGCCGCCCAAACCCGCCGGGCCGATGCCGAGCTTGTTTATCTCAGTCAGCAGCTCCGCTTCGAGCTGCGCGATTCTCAGGTCGGGATTGCGATCCGGAATCGGCCGCAGCAACGCTTTCTTCGCCATCAGGCCTACCTTGTCAAAGCTTCCGCCGATGCCGACGCCGACAATGACCGGCGGGCATGCTTTGGCCGCGTTCTCGGCGGCCTCCATTACGAACTCCTTGACCGCGGCAAGCTCGCCGGCGACCGAGAGCATCCTCAACTGCGAGGCGTTTTCGGTGCCGCCACCTTTAGGCATGACGACAACGCGCACTTTATCCCCCGCGACCATATCGATGTTGACAAACGCCGGCGTATTATCACCGGTATTCTCGCGCTCGAAGAGCGGGCATGAGACGATGGATTTGCGCAGGTACCCATCGACGTACGCCCTCCGCACACCCTCGTCTATAGCTTGATAGACGTTGCCGTGGAGCACGACCTCGCGCCCGATTTCGAGAAACACGGTCACGTAGCCGGTGTCCTGGCAGATAGGAAGCTGTTCTACCACCGCCAGGTCGGCATTTTTTATTATCTGCTCCATCACTTCGACGCCGGTCGGTGAGACCTCCATACCGAGCATCGCATGGATAGCCTCGAGCACATCGGGCCTGAGCACCGTATTCGCCTTCCGGCAAAGCCTGTCGACGATTTCGGTTATCATTAGAACGGGTATTTCTCGCAACGCTTTCTCCGACTCAATCCAACAAACTCCAACTATATGACTATCGATTTGAATTCCGGCAACTCCGCCAGGAGCGTCTTGGCGCCCTTGACCGAATCGCGCATAGCCTCGGTCTCCGCAGCTGAAAGCGGTATCTCGACCGTTCCCTCGGCGCCATCCCGGCCCAGTCGCACCGGCAGGCCCACATAGAGCCCTTCGATGCCGTATTCGCCCCGCGCCATAACGGAGCACGGGAGCACCTCTTTGGTATCGTTTATAATCGCCTGGGCCATCTTGGCCGCGGCCGCGCCGGGCGCATAGTAAGCGCTACCGGTCTTTAGATATGAGACGATTTCGGCGCCGCCGAACTTCGTCTGGTGGATGATTTCATCTATTTTACCCTGGGGCAAAAGCTCGGCCAGTGGTTTTCCATTGACTGTCGTCTGGCTGACGACGGGAAGCATGGTGTCCCCGTGCGCCCCGATGACCATGCCCTCGATGCTCGACATCGGCGCACCGAGCGCTTGGGATATGAAGAACTTATAGCGGGCGCTGTCTAGCACGCCGCTCATACCGAGCACCCGGCGCGAATCGTGCCCGGTAGCCTTGTGCGCGAGCTGTGTCATCGCGTCGGCCGGGTTGGTTACGATGATGATGAGCGCCTCCGGCGCGACGAGCGTGATATTCGAGAGGACGACCTTTAAGATATCCGCATTCTTGCAGAGCAGGTCGCTTCGGCTCATACCCGGTTGACGGGCGAGCCCAGCGGTTACTATCGCGATATCCGAGCCTTCTATTTGAGCGTAATCGGCGGTGCCGGTGATATTCCTATCGTAGCCTTCGATGGCGCCCGCCTGCATCATGTCGAGGCTCTTTCCTTTCGCCAGGCCATCGACGATATCGACGAGAACGACATCCGCGACGTCGTTTTTTACGAGCGTGTACGCGCAGGTGGCGCCGACATGCCCCGCGCCTACTATTGAGACCTTTGCCATTAAATCCTCCGGGTCAATCAGATTCACAGTTGTTTATAGTAAGTTACCACATAGATTATAGCAAAATAACGGCAAAATGAAGGCAAAATAAGAGAGACAGCGTTTACTGCCTCTCAAAACTCTTGTTTTCTAAGGTTTTAGCCAACCAGGGGTAAGCTACTCCGCGACCGCCGCGACCTTTTCCTTCTTCTCTTTGGTCTCACACTTCGGGTCGAGACAGAGCGTCCAGGGGCGGCCCTTACCCGACATCACCTTTATCTTCGGCGTGCCGCACGGCGCACAAGTCTCGCCGAGAGCGATAATCTCACCGAATTGCGGCAGCGGGTACGAGTGGTCGCAGTCCGGGTAGTTCGAGCAACCCGCAAAGCGCTTGCGGCTCTTCTTGGCCCGGATTATCTTGAGCTGCCCACCGCAGTCCGGTCGCGGGCACGGCCCGAGAATTTTATCTTCGCGGATACCGGCGCGAATCTCAGCGCTCAGCTCCTCTTTTTTACTGTTTAGAGAGACCATGATTTCAGTGAGCATCTTGCGTGAGCGGTCAATTACTTCAGCCTTATCGGTCTCGCCCTTGGCTATAGCGTCCATATCGTCTTCGAGGTCCGAGGTCATCTCGGGCCGGGCGATACGCTCAGCGTATTTGAGAAGCGCTTCGGCTACCGCCATACCGGTCTCGGTCGGCTGGATGGGGTCGCTGTGGACATAACCCCGGTCGTAGAGGTTCTTTATTATCTCATGCCTGGTGGCTTTGGTGCCGAGGCCAAGGTCTTCCATCTTTTGAATAAGCCTGCCCTGGCTATAGCGCGCGGGCGGCTGTGTCTCTTTCGCTTCGAGCGTGGTGTCGTTTAAGGCGACCGTGTCTCCCTCTTTGACCGCCGGGACTTCCTCGTCCTTCTTGCGCGAGTAATGATAGAACTTGAGCCACCCTGCCTCCAGCACGCGGCTTCCGCGCACGAAGAACGGCTCGCCGTTGGCATCGATATCTATTCGCATGCTCTCCGAGATCGAGACCGGGGCGAGAGTCGCGTAGAACCTGCGCACGACGAGCTCGTATACCTTCCACTCCTGCGCGTCCAGCTGGTCTTTGACCGGCACGCCGGTCGGGTGTATCGGCGGGTGGTCCGTTGCGAACTTCTTGCCGCGCGTCGGTTTGAGTTCTTTTTGCTTTAAAAGCTCGGTGGCGAGCTTGCCTAATTGCGGGCTCTCTTCGAGCATCTCGAGCAGCTCGCGCAAGTTAATCGACTCCGGGTATACGGTGTTGTCCACCCTCGGGTAGCTGATGAATCCGCGCATATAGAGACCCTCGGCGATACGCATCGAATTCGCCGTCGAAAGCCCAATATTTGCCGCCGTTGTCAAGAACGCGGTCGTGTTAAACGGTGCCGGCGGTGCGGTCTCCCGCTGCGAACTCGTCACCGTCGTAACGGTACCCGACTTTGCGCCCTTTAATGTATCCATAACTGCTTGCGCCGCAGTCTTATCCCAGAACTTCTCGGTCTTATGACTTGCCAAAAAAGCTTCTTTGTCGTGCTCGAACTCGGCTTTTATCTGCCAATACGGCTCGATTACAAAAGCTTCACGCTCTTTCTCTCTCTGTGCGATAAGCGCCAGCGTCGGGCTCTGAACCCGTCCGACGCCCAAGAATTGGCGGCCCAGCCTCAAAGAGGCCAGCGAGATGAACCTGGTAAGCGTCGCCCCCCAAATCAAATCGATATCCTGCCTCGCCCTGCCCGCATTTGCCAGGTTGAGATATAGTTCGCTCAGTTCGCTAAAGGATTTCTCTATCTCCTGCTTGGTAATAGCGGAGAACCGTGCCCGCTTGACGTCTACCTTTGGATTGACTTCTTTGATGAGATTGGCGGCGTCAAGCCCAATGACCTCGCCTTCGCGGTCGAAGTCGGTCGCGATGACTACTTCGACGGCGTCTTTGGCCAACTTCTGCATCGCCTTGATGATTTGTTTCTGCATCGGCACCTTGATTATGTCGGCATCGATTAGGGACTCAGGCGCTACGCTCTGCCAGTTGCTATACTCGGACGGGAAATCGACCTGCAGGATATTCCCTTTAAGACCTATAACAGCCGTCTCTTTGCCTTTAATGGTATAGCGATAGACCGGAATAGTGTATATCTTCTCAGTCTTTGCTTTTCCACCCGATAATATCTTGGCGATTTTTTCTGCGGAGATATTCTTCTCTGTGACAATCAGCTTCATCTAAATCATCCAACTCTTCTAGGTAGTGGTTTGCATTGATTTGCGTGAACATTATATGGTGTCGACACCTTTTAGGCAACACATGCTCTTGCGCCATCATCGCCGGCACTAAACCGGTGTGACTGAAACATACACAAAAAGCGCTGTTAGCGCAAGTGTGTGTATTGTCCCCGGGCCGCGACCACTTAGCTTCGCCGCCGTGGTTATTCAGGCTTGTTTATATATCGGGCAATTTCAGGGGGAGTTTAATGCGCATGCCCGGCGCAGTCTTCGGTGTTGCCTTTGAGCACCTCGATGGCGTGCGGGAGCGCCGGCAAGATGACCTCTATAGACTCGCGCACCGCCTTCGGGCTGCCGGGCAGGTTGACGATGATGGCAGTGCCCCGGATGCCGCTGACGGCACGCGAGAGCATCGCGTGAGGAGTGATTTTGAGGCCGGCGTGGCGTATGGCCTCGACAAAACCGGGCACGAGCCGTTCGATGATGGCAAGCGTCGCCTCGGGCGTCACGTCGCGCGGTGAAAACCCGGTGCCGCCGGTCGTAAAGATAAGCTCCGCCTCGTCGAAGTCGGCGAGATAGACCAACCTCTCTTCGATAAGGTACTGCTCATCGGCGATTACCTGATACGATATTACCCGAGCGCCCTCCGCCTCGACGATGCGCCGTATCTCGGGGCCGCTGGTGTCCTCGCGCTCGCCCCGCGACCCTTTGTCGCTTATCGTCAAGATGCCCACTTTTACATCTTTAAGTCTCATTGTTATCCCTCGGCCGCTACCGTATCATCCCTTTTAAGCAACCCGCCCTCTATCACACGGGCGAAGATGCCCTCTTTAGGCATGACGCAATCGCCCGCTTGCCGGTAGATGGCACACCTGGTATGACATTCCTTCCCGATTTGGGTTACCTCCAAAACAACATCCTTGCCGACCTTCAGCCTTGTCCCTATGGGCAGCGATAGCAGGTCGATGCCGGTCGTCGTCAAGTTCTCGGCAAAATCACCCGGCCCCACGGAAAGACCCATGGAGACCATCTTGTCGATACTCTCCTGCGCGAGAAGGCTTACCTGGCGGTGCCAGTCGGCGGCGTGCGCGTCGCCCTCAAGGCCGTGGTCGACGACGACCGTCGCTACGTCGACCGGCTTTTTACGCATGCCTTTTTTCTCGCTTATATTAATAGATATGATTTTGGCTGTTTTGTTCATATATATAGGGACGTTCATCGGATTTAGCCGATTTTTCACTTCTGTCGCTTCCATTCTTATCCACCCAGCTCAAATCCGAGATATCCGAGGAACGTCCCCTGCTCCCCTATTCGCTCTTACCCCCGGTCTTTTCGACCAGCTCGATGTCGCCGATGAGCATCATCTTGTCTACCGCTTTACACATATCGTAAACGGTGAGCGCGGCGGCCGATACCGCGGTTAAAGCCTCCATCTCGACACCGGTCCTGTCCATCGTCTTGACCGTCGCGATTATACCGAGCTCCGTCTCGCTCAGCTCCGAAAAATTGATGTCGACCGCGGTTATCTGGAGCGGGTGGCACATCGGGATGATGTCGCAGGTCTTCTTGGCCGCCATGATTCCCGCGACCTGCGCGACGTTAAGGACATCCCCTTTTTCGATGGCTCCATCCTTGATGAGCTGCATCGTCTCGGGCTTCATCGCCACCATTCCGCGCGCGACTGCGGTGCGCGCCGTTATGTCTTTAGCGCTCACATCGACCATCTGTGCCCGGCCTTCTTTGTTGAAATGCGTAAGTACTTTGAGTTCTTCCTCGACTATCTTCCAACGGTCTGCCATCTTATCCTCCAATCTGGTACATCAGCCGCTTGAGATGCTCTTTCTCGTGCGCGGCGTGCCGCTCCGGTTTGGCGGCCAGTATCTCCCGGATAAATTCGATTGTCTCGTCCTTGCTTACGTTATCCCTAACCTTGGGGCGGATGTCAAACTCGTCGTCGGAGAAGAGACATGGCCGGACCTTACCGTCGGGGGTGAGGCGCAGCCGGTTACACGAGCCGCAGAAATGGTTGCTAATAGGACTGATAAAGCCGATGGTTCCGAGCGCGCCCGCAAAAGCAAAGTATGTCGCGGGGCCGGCACCGGGAGGGCCCTCGACGGGGTCACCCGCACCGTAGCGTGCAAGGTTTGCTTTGAACTCGTCTATCGATACGTAAAGCTTAGGGTCCCACGCTCCGACCGGCATATACTCGATGAACCGGACGTGCACCGGGTACTCGTGAATTAGCTCGACGAACTCTTTGGGGTCATCGTTTACCCCGCGCATCAAGACGGCGTTTACCTTGACCGGCTCAAAGCCGAGTTCGAGCGCTTTTTTGAGGCCGGCGAGCGCCTTATTGAGGTCGCCCCCGCGCGTCAGACGGCGGTAGACATCCGAATCGAGGCTGTCGATGCTGATGTTGACCCGCTTTAAACCCGCGGCTTTGAGGTCGTCGCCGAACTCCGGCAGGAGCAGCCCGTTGGTCGTAAGCGACATGTCGCGCAGACCCGGTATCGCCGCTAACATCTTTACCAGAGCGACCGCGTCTTTTCGCACCAGGGGCTCGCCGCCCGTGAGACGAATTTTCGAGATTCCTGCGGCGACTGCGGCGAGCGCGAAACGCTCTATCTCCTCGTAGCTTAGGATGTCGCGGTGCGCCTTGGCTTCAACGCCGGCCTCGGGCATGCAGTACGAGCAGCGCAGGTTGCACCGGTCGGTAACGGATATTCTCAAATAATCTATCCTGCGGTTGAACCTATCGTAAAGCTCCACTCGGACTTCCCTCTATTTCACCTGGATGGCCGGTGCCGGTCAGGTATGACTTCTCTATTAAATCCGCCACCCCGGCGGCGTCATCTAAAGCAAAATGCGGTCGCTCCAACGCGAACTCGTTGTCGGTCACGATCGCGATGAGCTCATCTTCTTCGCTTATAAGCTCGCTGCTGTGGTCTTTGCGGGAAACCTCTATCTTCGGAAAACGCCCCCGCTTATATCCTTCGGTGAGCACCAGGTCGTAGCCCGGCCCCACCAACGCGATTATCTCGTCGACCGCGAGTTCTTCTTCGAGTCTCTTGACCATCGCCAGCTTGTGCGCCGAGGCGATGACGACCGCGTCGGCTCCCGCCTCGAAGTGGCGGTGGGTATCCTTTCCAGGATGGTCCATCTCGAAGTCGTGGACGTTGTGTTTTATGATAGCGACCCGGTAACCGCGCCTTTTAAGTTCCTCTATGAGCTTGACGAGAAAGGTCGTCTTGCCGGCGTCCGATTTGCCGACGACCGAGATGACCGGTATCACTTAAAGCACCCCAGCTCACAGGCGTGTATCTTGACGCCAAGCTCATCGCAGGCATCACCGACCATGCGCACCGACACGCCAAGGTCTTCGGCGACCTTGCGCGCCACCGTACACGATATCCGCTTGTCTTTCGACGCCTCTTCGACGCGCTTTAAAACCTCTTCGGTCTCGAGACGCTCTGTTTTCGAAAGAATCGTGCTTCTCGCTTCCTCAACACTTATCACTAGCGTAGATACCTCCCGCTGCTGTTAGTTACTTCCCCCGGATTCTCAATCCGCCCGTATACACCTGGAAGTTCTGACCCCGAACATACCCGACCAGCTCGACTCCGAGTTCATACGCTAAATCAATCGCCATATCGGTCGCCGCGGTCCGCGAAAGGATAATTGGGATACCCGCTTTCGCCGCTTTGACCACCACCTCGTACGAGATGCGCCCGGTCGTCAACAGCATGACGTCCCGGTCGGTTTCATCGTCGAGAAACAAACGTCCTAGAATCATGTCGACCGTGTTGTGGCGGCCGATATCCTGGCGCAACATCCACACCTTGTCATCCTTGACCAATGCCGAGGAGTGCATGCCGGGCCGGTGGCTCTGGCCTAAAAACTCTTTCATCAATTCCTGGATTCTCGCCGCCTCGACTGAAAAGCCCGAATCGACTCCGCTGATACCGCGCGTATCGCCGGGGTTGGTAAAAGAAATCCCTTTGCCGCAACCGGATGTCATAAAACGCCGTCCGGCCGCGACGCTCGCCGGCGGCCTGGCCTTTTTAAGCTCGATGCGCGCTTCGCCGAGGCACGTATCGACCCGCAAGCCCTTTATTTCATCGCGCGACCCCAGGATGCCCTCGGCGACCATAAAGCCGCAAGCCAGCTCGTCGAGGTGCTCAAGACTGCACTGCAACGTCACCAGCTCCTCACCGTCCAGGTAGATGGTTACCGGGCGCTCCACCGGTGGGCGCCGGTCGTCTTTTTTATTCTTAGCCATCAATTCGGCAATCCCCTGTTCCGCCTTTTCCAGGTCGTGTGATGTGTTTACGTTTATAAAGGTAACATCGGCCCCTTCGAGATGGGCAAGCTCCGAGCTGCCCACAATCCAGACATTGAGCCGTGGAAAAATCGCCGCCACCTTGCGCTCGCCGCGCGCGAGTACCTCATCGATAGCCGGAATACAGCGCTTGCTGTAGAACGCGAAGAGCGGCTCAAGACCACTGGCGGTCCTCGGAACCACAATGTCCGCCTTGCCGGTCAGCCCGGCCAAATACCGGATGACCTGCGGGTCGGCAAAGGGCATGTCTACGGCTAGGACAAAATTTGTCTCGTACGACGACTCCTTCAAGCCGGTCCCGATACCGCCGAGCGGACCCTGATTCGCAACGGCATCCCGCACGACCTTGGCGCCGGTTATCTCTAAAGGAATAGGCTGGTTCGTGACGACGATAACCTCGCTGAAGAGCGCTGCCACATTATTGACCACACGCAGCAGCAACGGCTCCCCGTCGAACTCGATCAGGTTCTTATCCCGTCCCATGCGACTGCTCTTGCCGCCGGCCACGATAATCGCGGCCATATTCAGTTTTCCGTCGCTCTCTTCCATGACCATACTATTATTATATTGATAACATGCTTTAAAATCCTAGCAATCCCCGCATAAAAGGGGTTATTACATAAAATTATCCGCCCCGCTACACTCTCGATACCACATGTGCCCCCGTCGAATCGAACGACGCCCAAACGCGCATGCCCACCCGCAGGCCCATCTCACTGGCGGAGCGCTTGGTGACGAGGGCGACCAGCACAAACCCGCACTCCACTACCGCGCGATAGAACGCGCCCATATCGTACAGCTTGGTTATCTCGCCCTCGAAATGATTGCGCATACCCGTCTGGTGCTCGCCGTCGTCGGCGACGATAGAGACGTTCTCGGGACGGACAAAGAGCCAGACCTTATCGGTAAGACCTTCCCCGTTGGCGACCTCTATCTCTTTGCCTTCGACCTCGACGACGGTAACGCCGTCTCGCGCGCCGGCGACCCTGCCTTTGAGGATGTTCTCGACGCCGACGAGGTCGGCCACCATCTCATTTACCGGGTAGTTCATCACCTCTTGCGCGGTGCCGACCTGCACGATTCGCCCTTCGTCCATCACGGCAATTCGGTCGGCAATCATAATCGCCTCGGTGCGCTGGTGGGTGACGTAGACCACGGTCACGTCGAGCCTGTCCAGCACATGCTGCAAGTCTTCGATGAGCGACTTCTTTGTAGGCGGGTCGAGTGAGGCCATCGGCTCGTCGAGGAGTAAAAGCTCCGGTTCGATTACGAGCGCTCGCGCAAGAGAGACGCGTTGCGCCTCGCCGCCGGAGAGATTGCTCGAAGCGCGCCCCAGCAAGTGCTCTACACCAAGCATCCCGGCGACCTCGCGTACCCGGCTTTCTATCTCTTCCTTCGCGACTTTACGGACCTTCAGCCCATAGGCGATATTATCAAAGACGGTCGTGTTAAAGAGCAGCGGCTCCTGGAAGACCATCGCCAGGCGCCGGCGGATATCGAGCTCATCGCCAACCCCGCCGTTAAACGAAATCGTCCCCGATACCGGCTTCTCGAGCTGCGCTATAAGTTTCAGCAGCGTGCTCTTGCCGGCCCCGTTCGGGCCGATTACAGCGAGCACTTCACCCCGCTCGATAACGAGCTCGTCTATATCGGAAACAACCTTGTCCCCGTAACGCTGCCGAAGATTCGCTATTTGGAGGTACCCTGCGCCCACGCGGCCGTCCCCCTCTGCTGGTAATGCGTCAACGCGTAGGTCGCGGCAAACGTGATGGTAAGAAGGATTAAGCTCAAAGCTATCGCCCGGCTGAAATCGCCCCGGCCGACCTGCTCGACGATAGCGGTCGTCAAGACCCGCGTCTGCCCGCTGATGTTGCCGCCGACCATCATCACCGCGCCCACCTCTGATATTATCGCGCCAAAACCGGCGATTACGGCAACGAGCGCGGTAATCCGCGCCTCTTTTATTAATGTTAAAAGCATCTGCGCCTTGGTCGCGCCGAGCGCGAGCGCCTGCAGCCTTATTTTAGGATTGAGCTGCTGGATAGCCGAGATAATGACCCCGGTTACCAGCGGCAACGCGATTATGACCTGCGCGATGATAATCGCCGGGATTGAATACATAAGACCCAAAAACCCGAGCGCGCCCGAGCGCCACAAGAAAATCGCCACGAAGAGGCCGACGACTACCGGCGGCAGTCCCATACCGGCATTGACGAGACTTACGATAAGATTGCGCCCCGGAAACCTGGTGAGCGCGAGCAGAAACCCGAGCGGCACGCCCAGGATTATGGAGATGATTACCGCCGTCCCGGAGGTCTGGAGCGAGCGCAGGGTCGCCTCGACGACCAGCGGGTCACCGCTGAGTATTAATATGATAGCTTGTTTGAAACCTTCGAAAATCAAATCCATAACTTTAGCCTCGATGCTTCTCTGCCGCTATTTCGCGTCCGGCACAAAGAGCGCCTGGCCGAATTCATCCTTGCCGAACTCGCCGATAAGCTTCTGCCCCTCTTTCGAGGTGAGAAAATCGATAAACTCCATTGCGCCTTCGTAGTGGACCTTCGGGAACTTGTCCGGGTTGACCGCGATGACTCCATACGGGTTGAGGAGATCTTTGCTCTTCTCTGTCAACACAACCAGGTCGATGTTATCTTTCAGTATCAGGTAGGTGCCGCGGTCGGCGAGCGTGTAGCCCTGCTTCTCGTTGGCGATGATGATGGTCTGCGCCATCCCCTGGCCGGTAGTGGTATACCAGTTTCCCTCAGGTTTAATGCCGGCCTGCTCCCAAATCTTAAGCTCTTTCTTGTGCGTGCCCGAGTCGTCGCCGCGCGATACGAACGGGTTGCTCGCCGGCCATTGGCTTGACAGCATGGCATGCAGCCTGATTTTCTCGAACGCCGCAGCCGCACTAGCCGCACCCTTGGCGCCCGCCGGGTCAGCCGCCGGGCCGATGAGCACGAAATCGTTGTGCATGACATCTTTTCTGACTTTGCCGAAACCGTTCGCCATAAACTCGTCTTCTGATGCCCTGGCGTGAACGAGGAGCACATCGGCGTCGCCGCGCTCGCCCATCTTTAAGGCTTCACCCGTGCCGACCGCAACCGGTTTTACCGTTATCCCGGTTTTCTTTGTAAACGCGGGCAAGAGCTCATCCAAGAGGCCGGTGTCTTTAGTGCTGGTGGTGGTGGCCAAAATAATCGTCTGGTTGGTCTTGGCATCGGTGGCCTGCTGCGTCGAGCAACCGGCAATCGCCGTAGTCGCAGCCGCAAGAACTATTGCGAGCAATACTAATATAGTTCTTTTCAATCCTGCTCCTCCTCTGATAATCATCAAATCGATATTAATAAAACAAGCACCAGTCTCCGCTCGTGGACAGACTGGTGCCTAAATAAACAGGCTCCTTTCCAAACACGGGAGGCCACGCCGTTTCCAGCTTAACCCTGGCTGGGTGCTCACTTGCTGTCACACCCAAGCGCCCTCATCCCATAGCCTACGCCTTAGGGATTTCGGGTCGGAGTCAAAATTATGCGTATATATCTAATCAAATACGATATAACAAATCGGCAACGGTAGCAAGTAGCTGCGGGATTGAGGTTCTACGGCTTAATCTCCTCGACATCGAGGGCGTCGATGAAGGACAAGAACGCTCCGGCCGACCTCGTCGGGACATGCTTGCTTACAACCAGATAGAGGTCGCGCATGAAGGAGAAGCCCGGTATCTTTACGGTGACCAGTTCGCCGAGCTTCAGCGAACGCTCAGCCGCCCACTTGGAGACGATAGATACGCCGAGCCCGGCGCTGACCGCGTTTACGACAGCCTCGGTGCTCCCCAGCTCCATCACCACGTTGAAATCGTCGAAGCTCATGCCGTGCGTTGTCAAGAAGCCCTCGATAGTCTGTCTGGTGCCGGAACCGCGCTCCCTGATGATGAAGTCCGCGCTCCGCAGGTCTTCAAGGGTTACCGCTCGCTGTTTCGCAAGCTCATGGTCGGAAGGTGTTATAAATACCAATTCGTCGTGGAGGAACGGCCGTGACGTCAACTGGCCGGAACTGAACTTGGCTCCGATGAGCCCCACCTGCAGCTCCCCCGAAATCACCTGCTCGGCTATCTCGTTCGTGTCGCCTATCTTCAGTGTTATCGAGACATCCGGGAACTCGCGTTTGAACCTGCCGAGAAGTTTCGGGAGAACGTACTCACCCGGAATCGTGCTGCCGCCGACCGCCAGGCGCCCTTTTACGGATTCGCCAAGCTCCTCGAGCTGGTGCTGGACATTGTCGATTTGAGTCACTATCTGCAACGCGCTCGGGTAGAAGACTTTGCCCGCCTCGGTAAGCTGAACTTTCTTGGTGCGCCGGTCGAGAAGCTCGACCCCGACGAACTCTTCGAGGGCTTGAATTTGGAGGCTTACCGCAGGTTGCGACACACCCATCGACCTTGCGGCCGCTGAAAACGTACCCTTCTCGACTATGCTGACAAAAGCTCTAAGCTGGTTTATGTTCATCATATCCTCCAATAATTATTTATTATTGTTATCGAACTCATTATTTCTAATCATTATAGCAATTTTTAATACTTGGTGCTAATTCTGTCAAGATAAAGAGTCGCCTTTTATGAGCGCAAAGCTCCCTGAGCTGCGCCGCAAATCCTAAGAACATCGCACCAATCAAATGCTTGATTATTTATTCTAAGCCCTATATCATAAAGTTTACCATTTTACTTAAGTTTAGGGATATACCCGGAGGACGAAATGCAGCTTACCAGAAGGGCGGAGTACGCCATACGGACAATGCTCGATATCGCAAGCAACCTCGATGACCAGCCGTTGATGTCTAAAGAGATTGCGGCGCGTCAAGACATCCCGCCGAATTTTCTTATCCAGATAGTCCCCGAATTGCGCTCGGCGGGTCTCATACACACCGTGCGCGGGAGCGGCGGCGGCATCTACCTGACGAAAAAACCCTCGGAGATATCGCTCCGCTACATCGTCGAGGCCATCGAGGGGCCGATTGCGCTCAACCAGTGCCTTATCGGAGAAGCAAGCTGTTCGCGCAAGCCCAACTGCCCCATCCACGAGGTCTGGGCGCTCGCGCAAAGACAGATGCTCTCGGTGCTCGAAGCTACGACCCTCGCCGGACTAGTAGACCAGTCACAACCCGGCAAGAGAGCCGGCAAAACGAGTACGGCCACCGATGTTGCGGGCAAAATCAATAACGAAGTCGAGCTGGAAGTATAGAGTAAAGGGCACCGAGACGCGAGGTTGCGAGGATGAGCGACAAGACCGCCACAATCATAACGATTATCTTGATAATAGCCGTCGTATCGCTAGTTGGTTACTCCTACCTGCGCGAATATGATATGCTCCCCGGTTTCACGCCGGGCGCCGAACTGGCGGCCAACGGCGGGCAAAAAGCATCGGCTGAGAATACCACTCCCTCCGGCGCTATGCCCGCGTGCGTCTGCCACAGCAAGAAGCCCGCGATGGTAAAGATGCACGACGTGCTCGACGGCGAAGACTGCGGCAAATGCCACTCCTCCGAAGAAAATCTGATGGACCCGGAGCGCCCCGCATCGAGTAAGCAGGCGCTTGAGAAACGAAAAAAGAACGAGCCTATCTGCGGGGATTGCCACGAAGACGGCAAGACCGTGGTAAAAAAGCGCTCTAAGAACAAGACGAAGATATCGAACGCCCTCTTCTGCCCCAAATGCAAAAAGCAGCTTTCGCCGACGGATGCCGATTGTGGTGATTGCGGAGGTAAACTCGAAGCGGCCGGTGACGGATGGGCCTGTACCGCGTGTGGGCCGCTGGTGGACATCGATAAAGTCGCGGCGATGTCTAAGGAGAAACCGAGCAACGACATTTGCGCGATGTGCCACTACGACCAGCGAGGCTTAGCCGTCACCCACCAGAATATCGGCGCTTTCAATAAGAGCGTGACGACGGTAAAGGGCGGTCTGAGTAACTGCCTTGCCTGCCACGAATCACACAACAAGTGTGGCGGGTGCCACTTCTAGGGTATACTATTAAAAATCGACATTAACTGCTGTTATAATCTTAGTAGGGTGCTTTAAGCGGTGAGTTAAGCGACCAGCGTTTGAGAGGTTGATAAGGGGGCTGTTAAGATGGCGGTTACTAAAGATATGACCATATCGGACTGTGTCGAGCTTTACCCGGAGACAATCGAGGTCTTTGTCAAACACGGCCTCTCCTGCTTCGGCTGCGCGGTGTCGAGATTGGAAAACATCGAGCAAGGCGCGGCGCTCCACGGAATCGACCCCGACAAACTAGTAGCGGAGCTGAATGCGGCGATAGAAGAGGCGGCCGCGAGCGAAGATTAGGTTGCAATCGCTCTAAGCGCGGGTTTGTTCAAAAACGAAATCGGATAAGAAGGAGTGTTATGAACTTCGGAATCAGCGAGCTTTTCTTTATACTCTTTTTAATCTCCTTTATGGTTCCCATGGTCCAAAAAAGACTTCTGGAGGCGCGCAGACTACAACTGATTCACAGCATCGAGGGCAGCCGCAAGAGCAGGCTGATAACTCTCATCCATCGCCAAGAGGCGCTCAGCTTCTTGGGAATCGCCTTCGCGCGCTTCATCGACATCGAGGATTCCGAGCAGATAATGCGCGCGATTCGCTTGACCGACCCTAACGTGCCAATCGACATCGTCCTTCATACGCCAGGCGGGCTCGTCTTGGCGTCCGAGCAGATATCATGGGCAATCAAGCGGCATCCGGCGAAAGTCACCGTTTTTGTGCCGCACTATGCGATGTCGGGCGGGACGCTCATCGCGCTCGGCGCCGACGAGATAATCATGGACGAGAACGCGGTCCTCGGCCCGGTCGACCCGCAGCTCGGGGATACGCGCGGCGGGTCATACCCGGCAGCCTCGATTCTCGCCGCCATGGCAGTCGACAACCCCAACCGCGACGACCACACAATAATCCTTGCCGACATCGCCAAGAAAGCGATTAATCAAGTCAGGGACTTTATTTACGCATTGATAAAAGATACCATGGATGATGAAAAAGCCATGCGTCTTGCCACTACAATGAGCGAAGGGCGCTGGACGCACGACTACCCGATAACCGTCGCCGAAGCTAAAGAACTCGGCTTGCCGGTAAGGGCGGACTTGCCGAAAGAATTTCACCAGCTCATGCAATTATACCCGCAAACCCAGCAACGACGTCCTTCTGTCGAATATGTTCCCGTCCCCTACCGGACACCGCCGGTCCCGCGCGATAAAGGCCGCTAAACCGGCGTTTTGCAGGTTTTAAACTAGAGTCGATTGCTGACAGTTGGTTTTCGCATAGTATTAGCGGAGGTGGAGAACGGCATGGGTCGACAGCGTATTTCCAAGATAAGCAAGCGAGACGGGCGCACCGTAGGCTTCGAAGTCGATAAAATCTCGAATGCGATTCAGAAAGCGCTCAACGCCACGGGCACACGCGACGGAAAGCTCGTAGCTGAGCTGGCCAAGAAGGTCGTTTTGCTGCTCGAGTCGAAAGCAGGCGCCTTGCCGGTGCCATCTGTCGAAGAGGTCCAGGACGCGGTCGAGCGAGTCCTAAGCGAGGAAGGCCTGCACGAAGTCGCCAAAGCCTATATCCTCTACCGGCAGATGCGAGCGGACGTGCGTCGGGCGCGCGAATTCGTCGGGGTGCCGGTCAATGACCTAAAAGTGAGCGTAAATGCCGCGAAGGTGCTGAGCCACCGTTATCTCCTCAAGGATGACCAAGGAAAAACCATCGAGACCCCGAGCCGGCTCTTCAGGCGGGTGGCAATCGCGGTCGCCGCAGCCGAGAAACTCTACGACCCCGACGCCGACGTCAAAGCGCTAGAAGAGGCCTTCTATAACCTGATGGCCGGGTTCGAGTTCATTCCAAACTCGCCGACCCTGATGAACGCGGGTACCTCTATGGGCCAGCTCGCAGCGTGTTTTGTGATTCCGGTCGAAGATTCGATTCCGGCCATTTTCGATTCCGTAAAACACATGGCCATCATCCACCAGAGCGGAGGCGGGACCGGGTTTTCGTTTTCGCGATTGCGTCCCAAAGGCGACCTGGTCAAATCGACCAAGGGCGTCGCGTCGGGCCCGGTCTCTTTTATGCGGGTATTCGATGTCGCAACCGATGTCATCAAGCAGGGCGGCAGGCGGCGCGGCGCCAACATGGGCATCTTGCGCTGCGACCATCCCGATATCATAGAGTTCATTACCGCTAAGAAAAAAGAGGGCTTTCTCGATAATTTCAACATCTCGGTCGCGGTCACGGATGAGTTCATGGAAGCCGTCACCACCGGGGGCGACGTCGACCTTATCAACCCTCGAACCGGCGAAGCTGCCGGTAAGGCGTCGGCGAAAGAGCTCTTCGACCTGATAGTAGCGATGGCTTGGACGACCGGCGACCCCGGGCTCTTCTTCATCGACCGCGCCAACGCAGCCAACCCCACTCCCGACATGGGGATATTCGAGAGCACGAATCCTTGCGGTGAAATTCCTCTATTGCCCAATGAGCCGTGCAATCTCGGCTCGATAAACCTCCACAAGATGATGCAAGACGGTGCCGTCGACTGGGACAAGCTCAAGGACACGGTGCGGCTCTCGGTGCGCTTCCTCGACAACGTCATCGACGCGGGCAAGTACCCGCTCCCCCAGATAGACTATATGGCCAAAGCCAACCGCAAAATCGGCCTCGGCGTGATGGGCTTCGCCGAGATGC
>JAUXNY010000119.1 GCA_030682615.1 Candidatus Aquicultor sp.
ACGCCGGCTCAACGCAGTGGGCCTGTAGCATAAAGCAGTTTTACTGGTAAGATTATGGATGGCGTATCCCGGATACATCTCGGATATTAATTTTTGCGGGTGGGATCGAATATTGGGGGATTATTACAGTGATAGACGACCTTGACCTTAGACTCGCGACCGGTCTTTCCGAAAAGGAAGTGGCTGAGCGGCTTGAAAATGAAGGATATAACGAACTTCCCACCGCCAAAAGACGGGGTATGTTTACCATCGCATTCGAAGTCATACGGGAGCCGATGTTTCTGCTTCTTATCGCCGGCGGCGCCGTGTATCTTACACTCGGAGACGTACAGGAAGCACTGCTCCTATGCAGCTTCGTCTTTGTCATCATGGGCATTACTTTTTATCAGGAGCGCAGAACCGAGCACGCCCTGGAGGCTCTTCGCGACCTATCGAGTCCCCGAGCTTTGGTCATCCGTGATGGCGAACAGAAGCGAATCGCCGGTCGCGACGTGGTTCGCGGTGATATGATCGTTTTAGCTGAAGGCGATCGAGTGCCGGCCGATGCCGTACTCCTGTCGGCCACCAATATCATGGTCGACGAGTCGTTATTAACGGGCGAGTCGGTGCCGGTGCGCAAGACTTCGCAGGCGGGGGTTGTGGGAATGGGTCGCCCCGGCGGTGAGGACCTGCCCTTTGTCTTCTCGGGTACGCTTATCGTGGCGGGAAAAGGCATAGCCCGGGTACAGGCTATCGGAGCCGACACTGAAATCGGTAAGATCGGCAAAGCCTTGCGAGTCTTAGAGCCGGAGCGAACGCCGCTTCAGAAGAAGACCGGGGTGCTTGTTCGCAACCTCGCGATAATCGCGCTAGCGCTATTTGTCGTTGTCGTCGTTGTGTACGGCCTAACCCGGGGCAGTTGGCTCGATGGCCTGTTGGCCGGCATTACCCTGGCCATGGCTACGATACCGGAAGAGATCCCCGTCGTGCTCGTAGTCTTTCTGGCGCTCGGGGCTTGGCGAATATCGAAGAAGGATGTTTTGACCCGTCGTGTCCCGGCCATAGAGACGCTCGGCTCGGCGACGGTGTTATGCGTAGATAAGACCGGCACGCTTACACTGAACAAGATGTCGGTGAGCCGCATATATGCCGCGGACGAGTATTATGATGTAGGCTACAGCTCACCTGAGAAACTGCCGGAGAGATTTCACAGAATCGTCGAGTACACCATCCTGGCTAGCCAGCGGGATCCCTTCGACCCGATGGAGAAGGCCTTTAAGGAACTGGGCGACCACTACCTTGCCCAGACCGAGCATCTTCACTCCGATTGGACCCTGGTTCGCGAATACCCTCTATCGCAGGAGTTGCTGGCTCTATCGCATGTATGGAGGTCGCCGGATAAGAAAGACTACATAATCGCCGCTAAAGGTGCGCCCGAAGCCATGGCCGACCTGTGCCATTTCGATGACGCCCGGATGCGGGGGCTATCCGAGCACATCAGTGATATGGCCGACGACGGCTTGCGTGTCATCGGCGTTGCCTGGGCTTCCTTCACCGAGGCGACCCTCCCAGACGGGCAGCATGATTTCGATTTCGAGTTTCTGGGCCTTATAGGGCTTGCCGACCCGGTGCGCCCGGACGTCCCGCAAGCGATAAAGGAGTCGCTGGACGCGGGTGTGCGGGTGGTTATGATCACCGGGGATTATCCTGGTACGGCTCAGAGTATCGCCAGGCAGATCGGCCTGGCTCCGGCAGATAAGGTCATCACCGGTTCCGAGCTTGCGCGGATGTCCGACCAACAGCTTCAGGAGCGTATCAAGACGGTAAACATATTCGCGCGCTTTGTGCCCGAGCAAAAGCTGCGGCTGGTCAACGCGCTAAAAGCCAACGGTGAGATTGTGGCGATGACCGGCGACGGCGTAAACGACGCGCCGGCGCTCAAGGCGGCCAATATCGGTATTGCTATGGGCGGGCGCGGCACCGATGTGGCGCGCGAATCGTCGTCGCTGGTGCTTCTCAACGATGATTTCGCATCTATTGTGGAGGCTATTAGATTGGGCCGCAGGATTTTCGATAATCTGCGAAAAGCCATCGCGTATATATTCGCTATCCATGTGCCGATCATCGGGATGTCGTTGATCCCGGTCGTGTTTAAGTTACCTTTAGTGCTTCTCCCCGCGCATATCGTGTTTCTTGAGTTTATCATCGACCCCGCAAGCTCGATTGTCTTTGAAGCCGAGCCGGCGGAAGCCGACGTGATGAGGCGGCCGCCCCGCGACCCGAATGAGCCGGTCTTCAGCAGGCGCACTATGAGTATCAGTATATTGCAGGGTTTGAGCGTCTTGCTTATCGTATTGGCTATCTTTGCCATAGCCCTCTATCGCGGTCAAGGCGCGGAGGATGCCCGTGCCCTGACCTTTACGGCGCTCATAGTCGCCAACCTCGCTCTCATATTCACCAATCGCTCCTGGTCGCGGAGTATTGTGACCACGCTGCGGTCGCCAAATACGGCGTTGTGGTGGGTGGCGGGCGGTGCTTTCGTCGTTCTCGGCCTGGTGCTGTATGTCCCTTTCTTGCGCGACCTATTCGGCTTTACCCGGTTGCACCTGATCGATCTGGCTATCGCTTTGGCGGCTGGGATCGCCAGCGTTCTGTGGTTCGAGATATTGAAGGTGATAAGCAGGCGCAGCAACCGACGCTTAGACCAGGAAACGCGTTAAACCGGCATTGTGAATTCGCATGTGTATAATCCGCCGAATCGTGGTAGATACCTATAAAAGGTAGCATGGTAAGCGAGGGCTTGTTTATCATACAAGCGAATTTAGGAGACGCCGGTGAACAAAGACAACGAACACGATATGCAGCACATGGAGCATGAGTCAGAAGATATGCGGGAGCATGATAAAGGGCACGTCATGAAGGATGACGAAGTCGGTGATGTCGAGCAGCGAGACGTTCATGCCGGGCACGGTACCCACAACACGCACGAGGTCGAGGAAGTGCACGAAGGCGAAGCCTCAGACGCGGGCGGAATGATAATGCACGAGGAGCATAGCTCGCATATGATGGCGCACGAAGAATATGTTGAGGTGGAGCCGGAAGAAGGTGAGCCCATCGCGCTTGAAATGCATATGGCGCACGATATGGGCCACGAGGGTCATGACGCACCGGCGATGGCCAAGATGGACCACGACGGGCACGACATGCAAGGAATGAAAGGCATGGACCACGGCGGTGGAATGGGCCGCGCGAGCCACCACGAGATGATGGTCGCCGACTTCCGCAAGCGCTTCTGGATATCGCTCGCGATAACCATCCCGGTCCTTTTATTATCCCCGATGATACAGATGTTTTTGGGGTTGGGTGAGTCGTTGCGCTTCGCGGGCGACCCGTTCGTCCTCTTCGGGCTCTCATCGGTCATCTTCTTCTATGGAGGCTACCCGTTCCTCAAAGGACTCGTCGATGAGTTGCGCAAGAGCGCGCCGGGGATGATGACGCTCATCAGCGTCGCGACGTCGACCGCGTATATCTACAGCGGCGCAACCGTCTTCGGGTTGCCGGGAGAGGGTTTTTTCTGGGAACTCGCGACATTGATAGATATCATGCTTCTCGGTCACTGGATTGAGATGCGCTCGATAATGGGGGCCTCGCGCGCGCTGGAAGAGCTGGCGCGTCTTATGCCGCAGGACGCTCATAAGGTGATGCCGGACGGAAGCATCAAAGACGTACCCTTAAGCGAGCTTATAATTGGCGATAGGGTGATTATTAAGCCGGGTGAGAAAATGCCGGCCGACGGTGAAGTCGTCGACGGGGAGACCAGCGTCAACGAGTCGATGCTTACCGGTGAGTCGAAACCGGTATCGAAGAAGACGGGCTCCATGGTTATCGGCGGCTCGATAAACGGCGAGGGCTCGGTTACCATAGTAATCAATAAAACAGGGAAGGACTCATTTCTCTCGCAAGTCATCGAACTGGTACGCGAGGCGCAGGAGAGCAAGTCGAGGACGCAGGATCTGGCGGACCGCGCCGCGCTGTGGTTGACTATCATAGCGCTTACCGGTGGTTCTATTACATGGCTTGTATGGTTCATAGTGATCGGCAGCGAGCTCTCTTTCGCCATCGAGCGGGCGGTAACCGTGATGGTCATAGCTTGTCCGCACGCGCTGGGGCTTGCGATACCGTTGGTCGTCGCGATTTCGACCGCGCTTTCGGCGAGCAAAGGTCTACTCATCAGAGACCGCGCGGCGTTCGAGCGGGCGAGAAATATCCAGGCCATTATCTTCGATAAGACGGGAACACTCACCCAAGGTAAATTCGGTATTACTGACACCATCGTCTTCGCTGACGGATTGAGCGATGACGAACTCATCAAATACGCGGCCTCGGTCGAGGCGTTCTCCGAGCATCCCATCGCGCAAAGTATCGCGGCATCCGCAGGTGAGACCTTTGAGACGACAGGCTTTAACTCTATCCCGGGCAAGGGGGCCGAGGCTAAGGTAAACGGCCGCGATGTGAAAGTGGTGAGCCCAGGGTATCTCAGAGAGAAAAATATTCCGTATGACGATGCCCGCATCGGAAAGATAGCCGAGCAAGGCAAAACGGTCGTCTTCGTCGTCATCGACGGCAAGCTGAACGGGGCCATAGGGCTTGCCGACATCATCCGGCCCGAGTCGCGTGAGGCGGTCGCGAAGCTTAAAGAGATAGGCGTGCAGGTGATGATGCTCACCGGCGACAATCGCCAAGTCGCCAAATGGGTAGCGGGCGAGCTGGGTCTCGACGATTACTTTGCGGAAGTGCTCCCGCATGAGAAGTCGGCCAAGGTCAAAGAGGTGCAGGCTAGAGGGCTTACCGTTGCGATGGTCGGCGATGGTGTCAATGATGCGCCGGCGCTCGCGCAGGCCGATATCGGTATCGCGATCGGGGCGGGGACCGATGTGGCGGTCGAGACGGCCGACATCATCCTGGTCAAGAGTAACCCACTCGACGCGGTCTCTATCGTCGGACTCTCAAAAGCGACATACCGTAAGATGCTGCAGAATCTTGCCTGGGCAACCGGCTACAACGCTTTCGCGCTCCCGCTTGCCGCGGGCGTGCTATATAACTATGGAGTCGTGCTGAACCCGGCAATAGGCGCCATTTTTATGTCGCTCAGTACGGTTATCGTTGCTATAAACGCGCGCCTACTCAAGGCCTAGGCCTTGCCACTCAACCGCTGTCAGATACCCCTGTTTTGTGCTACTATACTTTTTGGGCCGGTCTTTGCGGACCGGCCTGTTTAGCTGCACTCTCGCAGTCACGCTGATACTTTTAGACAACGCAGCACCCCTAAGGAGGAGATTAATGAAGAAGATCATCGCCGGCATACTCGTCGCACTATTTGCGGTCCTGGCGGTAGGCTGCTCGAACACGGGCGCAACCAACACTAAGACCACCGAAACCACTGTCAAAAAAGAAGCTGTCAAAATAAAGATAGGCACTCTTCCAACCGAAGACGCGCTCCCGATTTACGTGGCGAAACAAAAAGAACTTTTTAACGAGGTCGGCGTCGATGTCGACGTCACCGTCTTCAATAGCGCGCAAGAGCGCGACGCTGCTCTGCAGGCAGGCCAGATAGACGGGTTTATGGGAGACATCCTAGCGGCCGCAGCCCTTGAGCAGGGCGGCGTCCCGGTCTCTATAGTGAGCGTCTTGCTTGGCTCGCAGCCGACCGAGGGTCGTTTCGGCATTCTGGCCTCGCCGAAATCCGAAATCAAAGCAATCGAAGACCTCAAGGGCGTGCCGATTGCCATCTCAAGCAATACCATCATCGAATATGTCGTCGACGGCATCTTGACCGGGAACGGGTTTGTCGATGCCGACATCAAAAAAATCGAGATCAAGAAGATTCCCGTGCGCCTGGAGGCGCTGATGAGCGGGCAAGCTCAGGCCGCGGCCTTGCCGGACCCATTGTTGACGTTTGCCGAAGCACAGGGTGCTCGTTTAATAGTAGACGATACCCAAGGCGCGAACGTCTCCCAGACGATTCTGCTGTTCAGGGATGAATTCCTTAGTGAGAACCAGGAAGCGGTTAAGGGCATGCTTGAGGCCATCAATGACGCGGTCGTTCTTATAAATGTTAAACCCGATTCGTATCGCGGCCTCCTTGTCGAGAAGGCCAAGCTCCCCGAGCCGATAGCCGAATCGTACCAGGTAAACCTCTATCCGCAGGTACAGCTCCCGACCAAGGACGACGTCGAGCGCCTTCTCGACTGGATGGTCAAGAAAGACATCATCAAAGCGGGCCTGACCTACGACGACATTGTCAACCAGGAGGTTCAACCTAACTAGTGTCGCATGTTGAGCTCTCCGGCGTAGGAGTCGATTACACCAACCTCGGTCGGACGGTAACGGCGCTCAATGGCGTCGACCTTAGTATACCGGCGGGCGACGCGCTCGCGATAATAGGGCCGTCCGGTTGCGGCAAATCGACACTTCTCTATGTCTTAAGCGGGCTTGTCAAAGAGAGCCGGGGGACGGTCGCCATCGATGGAGAACCGCTGGCGGGCCGACGCCTGCAGACAGCGCTTATCCTCCAGGACTACGGCCTTTTTCCCTGGAAGACAGTCTACAATAACGCCGCGCTCGGCTTAAGGGTGCGGCGTGTTGATAAGATGGATACCGAGGCGCGTGTCGGCAAGATATTGCGCCGCCTCGGCCTCTGGGAGATGCGGGAGCGCTACCCGGCGCAGCTCTCCGGCGGGCAGCGCCAGCGTGTGGCAATCGCGCGCTCACTCGCGCTCGACCCCGACCTGCTCCTCATGGACGAGCCGTTCTCGTCGCTCGACGCGCTCACCCGTGAAGACCTGCAAAACACCGTCCTCGAGATATGGAGTGAGCGGAACGCGAACGGAGCAAGCGGTAGTTCGAATGGTGATGGAGCCGCCCCCCTTACCATCGTGCTGGTGACGCACAGCATCGAAGAGGCGAGCTTTTTAGGCAGGCGCATCGCGGTCATGGGCGACAACCCCGGCACCATCGCCACGCTCGTCGACAACGATGAGATGGGAGATATCGATTACCGCAAGACCCCCGGTTTCTATGACCATTGCTCGATGTTGCGCGGTTTACTGAAAAACGGGGGAGACAGCGGAGCGCCCAAGCCCGACGCGGAAGGGGGCGTCCGTGGAGAAGCTTAAGAGTTACACCGTGGCCATCTTTGCCATCCTCGCCGGGTGGCATCTCCTCTCGGTCATCCTTAACATCCAGGCGCTTCCGTCGCCGACCATCGTCATGGTCGATTTTGTCGGCCTCGTCCCGGGCGAGCTATCACGCCATTTCATGGTAAGTCTCTACCGCGTTGGCGTGAGCATCCTATTAGGTGTCGCCCTGGCGCTGCCGGCGGGGCTTATCCTCGGCCGGGAAGAGTGGCTCGACCGTTTTGTCGCGCCCATCGTCTTCGTGCTCTATCCCATCCCGAAAATCGTCTTTCTGCCGGTCTTGCTGCTCCTGCTCGGGCTCGGCGATCTCTCCAAAATCGTCCTCATAACCGTCATCGTGTTCTTCCAGATACTCGTGACCACGCGTGACGCAGCCAAAGAGATTCCCGGCCAGTCGGTCATGTCGATGGAGTCGCTCGGCGCGACGAGCCGGCAGATATACACGCACGTCGTCTACCCGGCAAGCCTCCCCAAGATGTTCACCGCGCTTCGCATCGCCTCGGGCACCGCAATCGCCGTCCTCTTCTTCGCCGAGTCGTTTGCGACCGAAGAAGGCCTCGGCTATTTCATCATGGATGCCTGGAGCCGTTTCGACTACTCCGATATGTTCGGCGGTATCGTCGCGATGGCGCTGATGGGCCTTCTTATCTACGAGCTACTCGATGTGGTCGAGCGCCGCGCGTGCGCATGGGCGAAACTTTAACATCACGAAAAAAATCATCCCAAATCATACCGAAATCATTCTTTAGCTTTCATGGGTGTCGCCGATGAATAATCTAGCTAGTCCTACATCATATGCATTCAAGGAGGAAACATATGTCAGACTTGATCCACCAGCTAGAATCCGAACACGCGTCTCTAGTCGATTCGTTCAACAAGATAAAGAGACTCGAAATTAATTCAGACGGTGCCCCGGTGCAACTGCAGTCCATAAAGGTGGCCCTGCTCGCGCATTTGAAAAAAGAGAACGAGACGGTCTACCCGAAGCTACGCGAGGAATCCTTTAACAACCTGCAGCTCCAACGGACACTCGACCTTTTCGCGCGCGACATCGTCCGTCTTGCGACCGTTTTCATCCAGTTCCTAGATAGATATTCTAAGGGCGGCTCCCAGAGCGATTATGTCAAGGACATCAACCGGCTCTCTATGATAATGAGCGCGTTCGCCCGCAGGGAAGAAGATATCATCTTCTCGGCTTATAAGGACTTTACGATCGGAAGAGCCGCGTAGAATCGGCAATCCATCGTTGACGATGCCGGAGCCTGCAGGCTCCACAGCATTTGACAGGCGAGGTCTTAAAAGACCTCGCCTGTCGTAGTTAGTGCCCGCATTTTATTGCGTACGTCTCTCGATATCCGCAGCATAAGAGAGGTGTCGCGGCGATGCTCTTCGTGAGATCGGCGAGACAGCGGTAATTGATTCGTCGCAAGCAGGATAAGCGAGCGTTTCGACTTGTTTTATGTTTGACAAAACGCTGCTAGACTCATATACTTAGTTGGGTGTAAATCAATGCTGATTATTTTGTCTTGATTGAGGTGATATAGATGGCACACAAAAAAGGAATGGGAAGTACCAGGAACGGTCGCGACAGCCAATCTAAGAGGTTGGGCGTTAAAGCTTTTGGCGGCCAGCATGTCAGCGCCGGCAGTATCATTGTGCGCCAGCGGGGCACCAAGATTAAGCCCGGCAAGAACGTTGGTCTCGGACGCGACTACACCATCTTTGCTCTCATCGATGGGTATGTGGCTTTTGGCGGCCACACTAAGAGCGCACGTAAGGTAAGTATTTTAAGCGAAGCCATTGCGGAAGCTTAGATTTTAGAGTTAGATAAAAGCCACAGGAGACTGTGGCTTTTTTAAGTTTGGTTTGCGGGGGATAGAGGTATGAGTTTGTTCATAGATGAAGCGAGAATATTCGTCAAAGCGGGAGACGGCGGAAACGGCGTCGTCAGCTTCTTTCGCGCTAAATATATACCTAAAGGCGGTCCGGACGGCGGTGACGCCGGGCGCGGCGGGAGCGTCGTCCTCGAAGTCGATGACGGGATGCGCACGCTCATGGACTTCCACTACCATCGGCAATTCAAAGCCAAGCGCGGCCAGCACGGACAGGGGAGTAACAAGTCCGGGGCCAACGGCGATGACATTATCTTGAAAGTCCCGTCGGGGACGGTGGTCAAAGACGATGACGGCAATGTCATGGTCGACCTGATCGAACCCGGTGAGCGGTATATCGTTGCGCGAGGCGGCCTAGGCGGACGGGGCAATGCACGTTTCGCGACGCCCACCAGGCGCTCCCCATCATTTGCGGAGAAGGGCGAGCCGGCCGAGGAGCGCTGGATAACGCTTGAGCTTAAACTCCTTGCCGATGTCGGCCTGGTCGGTTTCCCGAACGTCGGTAAATCCACCCTCATAAGCAGGATATCTTCGGCAAAGCCTAAAATAGCAGGTTACCCGTTTACGACTCTCACGCCCAATCTCGGGGTAGTCGGCCTGCCCGATGGCCGTAGCTTCATCGCCGCCGACATACCCGGCATCATCGAAGGGGCGCATGCCGGCAAAGGGCTTGGCTACGAATTTCTCCGCCATGTCGAGCGGACCGCGGTCATCATCCACATCCTTGATATGGCGGCGCTCGAAGGGCGAGACCCGCTGGAGGATTACGAAGCTATAAACCGGGAGCTGGCGCTCTACAACCCGGAGCTTGCGGCGCGGCCGCAGGTGGTGGCGGGAAACAAGCTCGATATCCTCGGTGAAGACGAAAAACTGCGGCAAGTCCAGGATTACATGGCCGAGCGCGAAATCCCGTTCTTCGGGATATCGGCGGCGGTCGGAACCGGCGTCGACAGGCTGCTCTATGCGGTCGCGGACATCCTCGATAAGGCCGAGCGCGAGCCGGTCAAAAAAGAGAAGGTCGCAGTTACCATCGAGGAGCACGACCCCGCTGAAATTACGGTGAGCAGGGAAAATGATGTGTGGGTGGTAAAGGGTATCGATCTAGAGCGCATGGTCATCATGACCGATTTCGAGAACGAATATGCCGTTATCTACCTGCAACAACGTATGAAGAGCATCGGCGTCGAGGACAAGCTCATCGCGGCCGGCGCCAACGAGGGCGATACCGTCAGCATTGGCGCGATGGTCTTCGAGTTTTATCCTTTTTAGGCGGCTATCACGGCACCGCATAAAAGTGATAAAATAGAGAATAGCTTTAAAATCTAATTAGAGGTGTTTGCCTTGCAAGGGACTGAATGTCTTCCGTAACGCTCGCCGGATCGTCGTCAAGCTCGGGACGAGCACAGTCGCTAAAGAGACGGGCGGTATCGACCACGCCCAACTTAAGAGCATAGTCGAACAGGTCGCGCAATTGAAAAAGGACGGTCTCGAGGTCGTAATCGTATCTTCGGGAGCGATTGCCGCGGGCGTCGAAGGCCTCGGCCTTAAGGCACGGCCGACGACCATCCCGGAGCTTCAGGCCGCCGCATCGGTCGGCCAGGGACTTCTTCTCCATGAATATGCGCGACTATTTAATGAGCACGACATAAAGGTCGGCCAGGTATTGCTGACGCAGTACGATGTCATCCACCGCCGGCAATATCTAAACTCACGTAACACCTTAAAGACCCTGCTAAAGCTCGGCGTCGTCCCTATCGTCAATGAGAACGACGCGACTGCGGTCGACGAGATTCGCTTCGGCGACAACGACACGCTCGCCGCGCTCGTTTCAAATCTCATCCGCGCCGACCTGCTGATTTTACTCTCGGATATCGAAGGCCTCTATACCGGCGACCCGCGCGACGGCGGGGACGCGAAGCTGATAGAGATGGTCGAAGATATCACGACCGAGATAGAATCGCTGGCGGGTGGAGGCGGCTCGTCGTTTAGCTCGGGGGGAATGGTCACAAAGATACAGGCGGCGCGCATCGCTATCTTTGCGCAAGTCGGCATGGTCATAGCTCATGGCCGGAGGCCGAACGTCCTCATCGATATAATGAACAATGAGCGCGTCGGCACGTTTTTCGCGCCGCGCAAGAAACGTCTGAGCGCGATGAAGTTATGGATAGCGTTTGGCAAGTCGCCCCGGGGCAGCGTCACCGTCGACGATGGCGCTGCGAGCGCGTTGCTATCGGCGGGCAAGAGCCTTCTTCCCGCAGGCGTAGTCGGCTGCGAGGGTAAGTTTCAGGCGGGCGACGCGATAACGGTCAAAGATTTGCAGGGCAATGTCTTCGCGAAAGGGCTGACGAATTTTTCATCAAGCGAAGTCGATGAGATAAAGGGACTCAAAAGCTCACAGGTGCTGGAGAAGTTTAGCGACAGTGCCAGTGAAGAGATAATCCACAGGAACTGTTTGGTAATATTACGCTAGGGGGTCGGAAGATGGCAGAGTCGGGGGAGATAAGGACCGAGATTTTAGAGTTGGGAGCGCGGGCGAAAGCCGCATCCCGGATAATGGCGACACTTAGTACAGCCGAGAAAAACAACGCGCTGACCAGCATGGCCGAAGCACTGGTAGCGAACGCCGACAAGATTCTTGCGGCAAATGAAAAAGATATGGTAGATGCCGCCGCCAGAGGCATCAGCTCATCCCTTATCGACCGCCTGATGCTCAATTCGGCGCGCGTCAAAGAGATGGCCGAGAGTCTTTTCGACATAGCGGTCCTTACCGACCCGGTCGGGGAGACCATCAAAGGATGGCGGGTACCGAACGGGCTGGAGATTCGCCAGGTCAGAGTGCCGCTCGGAGTAGTCGGCATAATCTACGAGGCCCGACCCAACGTTACTGTCGAGGCGGCGGGGCTCTGCGTAAAGAGCGGCAACGCGATAATCCTGCGGGGCGGCTCGATGGCGAATCACTCGAATATCGCGCTTACCGAGGTCGTAGCGAAAGCCGCCACCGATGCCGGTTTGCCGGCCGCCGCGATTCAGGCGCTGGCCGACCCCAGCCGCGAATCGGCGAACGAACTGATGCGTCTGGACCGGTATGTCGATTTGCTGGTTCCCCGGGGCGGTCTGGAACTTATCCATGCGGTCGTTTCGCACGCGACAGTTCCGGTGCTGTGGGCCGGCGCGGGTAACTGCCACATCTACGTCGATGAGACCGGTGACCTGGATATAGCGGCTAAGATAGTCGTCAACGCCAAATGCCAGCGCCCGAGTGTCTGCAACGCGGCGGAGACGCTTCTGGTCCATAGGGCGGTCGCGGCTGAATTTGTCCCGAAAGCCTGTGCGGACCTAATCGAGCAGGGCGTTACCATCATCGGCGACGAAACCGTACGTGGCCTCGTCCCAGCGGCGCAAGAAGCTACGGAGAAGGATTGGTATACGGAGTATCTCGAGCTCAAAATAGCTGTGCGCGTCGTCGACTCGATAGGTGAGGCCGTCGCGCATATCAACAAATACGGCACCATGCACTCGGAGTCCATTATCACCCGTGACCACGACGCGGCGCGCAAATTTACGCAAGAAGTAGATTCGGCGGCGGTCTATGTCAATGCCTCGACACGCTTTACCGATGGCGGACAGTTTGGGATGGGCGCCGAAATCGGTATCAGCACGCAGAAATTACACGCGCGCGGGCCGATGGGCTTGACAGCGTTGACGTCTACGAAATACGTTATAGAGGGAACCGGTCAAATCAGGCCATAGGAGGATATCTTGACCATAGAACAAATCGCCGCATTAGTCGTTCTTCTGTTAATACTGCTCTTTGCTATCTGGGCATATAAAGAATCGACATCCGCGAAGGAAGAGTAAGAGCGCAAGGCCCGGCATGAGTGCCGGACCTTGCGTCGAGCATCTTTGAATCACTTTACGCTGCCATCTCGGGACGGCTCGGCTCCGATATCTCTTCGAGAATCCCGCCGGCCTCCTCAAGGTTGCCGCCGCGTACCGCGATGTCGCCGAGCGCGCAGATACCGACGAGCGCACCAAGCTCATCGACTACCGGAAGTCTGCGAATCCGGTACTTCTCCATGATCTCGCCGGCCTCCTCAAGGCTCGTATCGGGTGAAACGACGTGGACGTTGGTGCTCATTATGTCTTCCGCGTTGGTCTCATTCGGCAGCATCTCCTCCGCGACCGCCCGCATAGCGATGTCCCGGTCGGTCAACACGCCCACCAGCGCATTGCCATCCATGACCGGCATAAACCCGACATTGAGCTCCTTCATCTTGCGCGCTGTCTCCACCAGCGTACTCGTGGTCTGGACCGTCTTCGGGTCTTTTGTCATCAGATTCTTGATCTTCATTCCAAACACCTCCGTGTCTTTAGTGGCCCACTTTGATATTCCCACTTTTTGCCGATACTAAAAAAGGCGACAACAGCGCCGATACATCAATTGATAGGTTTATATCTTGCTAAAACCGCTGTTGGCGGTTAACATTAATGTGGGAAAAACAGGAAGAGGGGAGATCTGGCTATGGATGGATTTATTGTCACCGCCGCCTTGTTCGGCATAATATCCTTGCTCGCTCTTTATATGATCTTTCGCGCGATAAAGAGCTATATTCGCGAAGGAAAGCAGGAAAAAGAAGAGCAGGCACCGGCCGCACCGAGGGCAATCATGACGGCGATGCCGAAACCCGCACAGGCACCGGCAAAGCCGCAGGTAACACCAGCTCCGGCGCCGCAACCAGCGGTGGTTGCGGCGCCAAAAGAGGCCGAGAAAGCGAAAGAGACGGAAGTACCTGTTGAGACCAAAGCGGCCGAAGACACTCCGGCAGCTGAGCCCGTCAAGGCCGAGACAGAGGTCGTTACGGCGGTCGAAGGCGAAGCGGGGGCTTGCGCTGTAGAGGAAACCGAGGCCAAGACCGAAGATAAGGGCGCGGAAGCTGATACAGCCGAGACAGAAGAAGACGCAGATAGCAAGTATCCGCCAATCAAGACACAGGCGCCTAACGGTGAGAGCGAAAAGCGTGTCGCCGAGATTCAGGACATTATCGGCAAGCATGTCTAACCCAGCCACTCAATTATATTGAACGCCGTCAAGGCGGCATCAAAGTACGCCTGGTCTTTAGCGTTGTGCGCCTTGACGAGGCCGAAACGATAGAAGAATAACGCTCGTTGGCCTATCCTCCGCCCGCGCATTACGCTGCAACTGGCGGTAACTCCCAAGTAGCAAGCTTATACTACAAAGGGTATAATCGTGCATTATGGAGTTGGATATATTAAAAGACCTCGATGACGAACAGCTCGACGCGGTTACCTCGACGGAGGGGCCGCTGCTAATCATAGCGGGCGCGGGAACAGGCAAGACCCGGGTGATTACGCGGCGTATCGCGTATCTGCTCCAAGCAATCCCCGATTTGAAACCGGAGAATATCCTCGCCCTCACATATACCAATAAAGCCGCGGCCGAGATGCGTGAGCGCGTTGAAGAGCTGACCGGTTTGGATTCGGGCGATATGTTCGTCGGGACGATACACTCATTCTGCAACCAGGTCATCGACGAAGCGGGGGTCCACATCGGCCTGCCCGAGCTTCGCCAAGTCGACGAGATAGAGCAGTGGATATTTCTCGAAGACCACCTCCAGGAGATGGGGCTCGACTACTACTTATCGGTCGCAAACCCCAGGGATATCGTCAAAGACTTCACCAGGTTTGTCTCGCGCTGCAAGGACGGGATGGTCGAACCCGACGACTACGCCGCGTACGCGAAACGACTTCGCGACGAGTTTGCGTCGGGCAAAGCCGGTCTCGATGACGCAGACAGAGCGGCGGCCGAACTCGAAGTAATAAGAGAAGAAGAGCTTGCCAGAGTCTACCATATCTACCAGGACGAGCTTTTAAAAGCCGGTCTCAAGGACTTCGGAGACTCGATAATCTACGCGATAAAGCTTTTGAGGGAGCGCCCGAACGTTCTCCGGGCGTACCAGGAGCGGTTCAAATATATTCTCATCGACGAGTTCCAAGACACCAACCTCGCCCAAATCGAGATATTCTCGATGCTCGCCGCGCGCCACCGCAATATCTGCGCCTGCGGCGACAGCGACCAGGCTATCTACCGGTTCAGGGGGGCCTCTTTCGCAAGCTTCAATCATTTCGCGGAGCATTTCCCCGAAGCCAAGAAGGTCAGGCTCGACCGGAACTACCGCTCGGGCAAGCACATACTCTCGGCGGCTTGCCGCCTTATCGACTTCAACGGCGCGGACCGTTTTGAGCCGGCCACATTAAAAGCGCAGGCCGATGCCGGTGAGCCGGTCACCGTGCTCGTCTGTCCCGACTATCCGGATGAGGCTAAGGCGGTCGCGAGCGAAATCGCCGCTATCCATAAGTCGTTGCCGGAAGAAGAGCGGCGCTACGCGGACTTTGCCGTGCTTTACCGGGGACATGCGAACAAGGACCTGCTCGTCCAGGAGCTGAAAGCGCGGGGTATCCCGTTTCAGGTAAGCGGCGTCGGTCTCTTTGAGCGCCCGGAGATTCGCGACCTCATCGCGCTCTTAACAGTCGTCCACGACTACCAAGATTCGGTCGCCTGCACTCGCGTGCTCACCTCGATCCTAGTAGACCTCTCCGCCAGGGATATGGCGCAGCTGTCGCATCGGGTCAGCCGGGATCGAATACCTTTCTACCAGGTAATCGAGGAATTCGAGGAGCTTAAAGGGCTCTCTTCCGAGGGCCGGGAGAAACTCGCCGTTCTCGCCGGTGTTTTTGCGCAGATGGAGCGGGCGACCGCCGATAACGACGCGCTCGAGTTCACCTACGAGGCGCTGCGTATATCCGGGTACATCAAATTACTCCTAGCCGACAGCTCGTATGATGTCGCGGCGAAAAATATCGGCGCGTTCTGCTCATTTATCCGCGGCTACCTCGAGCATGCGGTCGATGCCGGCATCCATGGGTTTATGAGGTATCTCGAGCGCTACCGCGAAGCCGGCGGCAACCCGGACGAAGCGGGCATCGACGAGGCGCTCGACGCAGTCCGTCTTATGACGGTACATGCCGCCAAAGGGCTCGAGTTTCCCTATGTCTTCATCATCGGCCTTTCGTCGCACCGTTTCCCATCCAGGAATATGTCTGATAAAATACCATTTCCCGATGCCCTCAATGCGGACTACCTACCGGGCAAGGATTTTCACGAACAAGAGGAGCGGCGGCTCTGTTATGTAGCGATGACCCGGGCGCGCCGTAAGCTCTACCTGTGCTCAATCGACAAGAAGGGAACCAAACCGTCGAAGTTCGTCAAAGAGGTTGATGTCCGCGGGTTGCTGACGGCCAAGGCCGGCGAGGACAAAGCGCTCATCGGCGGGGAGCAGGATGGCGGGCCAGGGTCAGAATCAGACTATGAGATTTTGCGCCTGGATACGCTCACTGAAGAAGTAGGCTCCGATGTCTACAAGGAGAGCATCGACCGGCTCTCCTTCGAATATGTTAAAGACATTATCCGCGCCCTGAACAACATCCCGTCTCAGGTCAACGAGACCGGGCTGCGGGGCGGCGAAATCACGGCGGCGGTCGAGAAGATGTGGTCGCTTGCGCGGCTCGCTTATCTCTCGGGAAAAGACCCCGTTGACCACAGGGAAGCGCTCTTAGAGCTAGATGAGATGTGGCCTAAAATCACAGCAGGCACTTTCGCAAGTCACCCCGTCTTCATCTCTGAGCTGGGACGCGAGCGCGTGATGCAGGCGCTCAAAGAGGTCGGCGGAGCCGGCGTGACACCCGGAGCCGGCATCGCGGCGGGCCCCGCCGCTCAGTTGAAGCTAAACGCCACCAAAATCGAGTGCTACAAGACGTGCCCGCGACAATACTTTTACAAATATGTCATGAATATCCCGTCGAAGCCGTCGGGGGCGCCGTCCTTCGGCACGGTCGTCCATGATGCCCTGGCCGAGTTTTACGGCCTCGTCGAAGAGGGCGAGAAGGCACCCGGCCTCGAGACACTCATCGGCCTTTACGAGAAGCACTGGTCGGGTGATGGCTATAGCAGCAAGCTCCAGGAAGAGGAATACAAGAAGAAGGGATACGCTCAACTAACCGAGTTCCACCATCTTCATGCGGACGATATTAAGCCGGCGCTCGCTCTCGAGGCCGGGTTCGATATGGAAATCGGCGGCCATCTCGTCAGGGGCCGCATCGACCGCATCGACAGGCTCGACAACGAATCGGTCGAGATAATCGATTACAAAACAGGGAAACCTAAAGAGCAGAAGCGAGTCGATGGAGACCTCCAGTTGGGTATATACGCACTGGCGGCTCGCAAATTCTTCGGATATGAGCCCTCAGCGCTTAGCCTGTATTTTATGGAGACCAACGAGAAGGTGACGACTGTCCGAACCGACGAGCAGCTTCGAGAGGTCGAGCAGGATATAATCGATTGTGCCGCCGATATATTAGGCTTCAATTTCAAGCCGGTTGCGAATCTTAGAGGCCATTGCCGCTGGTGTGACTTTAAACCGCTCTGCGAGGTATATGAAAAGAAATGATAAGAGCGTTCATCTTCGACGTCGACGGCACCCTCGTCGACACCAGAGACATCCATACTAACGCTTGGAAAAAGGCGCTTGCCGAGTTCGGTATAGAGCTAAGCGCCGAGGCTATCCAAGAACAGCTCGGTCGCAGGGCGGTCGATATCATTCAAGACTTCATCCCCGAAGACCGGACTGAACTGCGAGCCGATGTCCTCGAGGCGAAGTGGCGGGCGTTTCGCGACGCCTACACCGACATCCAGGTCTTTCCGAAGACAAAAGAGCTCTTTGCCTATCTCCACAACAAGGGATTAGAGCTTGCGCTTGCCACATCGGCCAAGCGAGAAGACGCCGAGTTTTATGTTGAGCTTCTCTCGGTGGGACAATACCTCAAGGCGGTGGTCGCCGCCGAAGACACCGAGTACTCAAAACCGCACCCCGAAATATTTCTCAAAGCGGCGGCCCTTCTCGGTGTCGCCCCGGAAGAAGCGGTCGTGGTCGGTGACAGCGCGCACGACATAGAGGCGGCAGTAAAAGCCGGTATGACCCCGATTGGCGTCCTTACCGGCGGTAACACGGCTTCTATCCTTCGAGGCGCGGGAGCCGAACGAGTCTACGACGACATCGAAAGCCTCTACGAGCATATCAAGGAAATCCTCTAACCACGCTCAATCCTCGCGGAACAAAAATATTTAAATTAGCGCTTGACCAAACGACGCTTGTATTGCTATATTCAGAAGTGCAATTGCACAAATACAAGTATGCGCGTATATTAGCGCAATCCTGCGAGAGATCTCTTCAAACGGAAACCACATAAGGAGGGGGAACTATGAAAAAGCTGATGGCAGCCGTGCTGGGCATCACGCTTGTTCTGGCTATGCTCACCGGCGGGACATTCGCCTACATGACAGCGCAGGCCGAAAACATGGACAACACCATCACGACAGGTAACATGTGCATAGGGACAGACCCGGAGCCGTTTTTAACAGTGAACGGAGCTATGCCTGGCGGACCGGCCTATGAATCGACGGTCACCGTTTTTACGAACACTCCCACAAAATTCTTCTACAAGGTCAAATCCGTAAGGCAGGTGGGGTCGAGCACTAAGCTCTGGAATGCCATTATGGTGCAAATCACCGACAGTGTGACGGGCGAGGTGTGGCTGGGCAACCTAAACGGTCTCCAGACCGGATGGCTTGCCAGGGAGAGCGGTGTCCCTGGCGGCGGCCCGAGCAACGGACGCAAAATCAATTTCAAGGTCTGGATACCGCAAGAAGCGGACGTCGATGAGGAGACCACGGCCACGATCATGTTCAGGTTCGACGCTGAGCAGTGGCGACCGGCAATATAGAAATTCTCAAGGTCGTGCGGCTAGAAAGCTGCTGAAGATCTCGCTATAGTCTTGGTCGGGGGCCGGCGATTCCGCCATAAGGTCCCCGGCCAATATCGCCCGACCGTCCAATCATATGCAGGGCGCAGGCTGAATCTTATGAAGGTGAGGACGATGATCTATATATTCTCAAGAGTCAAAGGTTGGTGGGGGCGGACCGGATTTATCGACAAGGCGATGTCCATGGTCACCATCGCGATAGTCGTTATATTTCTCGTATTATTCGCCCTTATCGCGCAGGGCAACGTTGGGTTGCTCATAGTCAAAAGCGACAGCATGAGCCCGTCGATACCGGCCGGCTCGCTTCTGGTATTCGCAAGAGCCGGCATCGCCCAGGTGGAGATAGGCGATACGGCAGTGTTTCGGGAGGGCTCCGCAACAAACTCGCTCGTCACGCACCGGGTCGTCGAAAAAGTCTACGAAAAAGGCGAATTTCTTTTAAGGACAAAAGGCGACAGCAACCACCGCAGCGACGAGCTACTCGTAAGCGAAGACCAGTTGATGGGCAAAGCTCAGACCGTTATCCCATTGGTTGGACGGGCGCTGGCATACACGAAGACCCCGGCGGGTCTTCTAGTTCTCAATCTGTTGCTCGTCGTCTTTATTGTGCTCGTAATGTTCGACCGGATTCGGCTCTCACAGCGAATGGCATACAGGGCGACTGAGGGAGCTCTCGTCAACCCGATTGTCGTCGGCGAGGACGAGAGGGTCTCGGGTGAAGGTTAACGCGAAACAGCAGGGCACTTTACTGTAGGGTGCTGCGTAGGCTAGCGCCGCGCAGCACCGCTAAGCCCAGCGCAGTTTTTAGCTTTTAACAACGGTCTCTTTGCGAGGCCGTTTTGTCTTTACATATCCGATTGACAATAAAAAAAACCGGCACTCGGCCGGTGGTCGTAAGCGATTAGTCGGCAGTCGGCTCTCTCTAGACGCCTTTGCCGCCAGGAATAACGGTCAAGAAACTCCGGTCGCGGTTAACTGGCTGCTCACGCATGTCGTCGACGTCGCCTTCGACGGTCTCGTATTGGACGCGATTGAGATATTGCCTGAGGTGAAGGCCGACGGTCTCGATATATTTTAGGTCGAAGTTGTGTTTCTGCGCCGCGACTTTGAGAGACATGTCCAGAATATCGTCGTCAAGGTAGAGGATAAGTTCGCACTCACCCAGGAAACGCGTGCGCTTGTCACCTATAAGGCGCAGCCCGCTGTAGGATTCCCATTGTCTGAGAAATTCGTATTTGTCCATGTTAAAACCCCGGTTTGTCTGTCTTTGGTCGCTAGGTCTAATATCGGCAGCTTCATAATGCATCTAAAGCGCCTTGTATATCAAGTGCGTCGAGCGGGCCTTAAGCAACACTTGCTTCAG
>JAUXNY010000151.1 GCA_030682615.1 Candidatus Aquicultor sp.
AGCGGTAAACTGCTGACTGGAATCGCGGTCTTCGCGTTCGACCCTGCGACCGCGTCCATTGTGGCGACCTGGCCGCGCACTCCATTGGACCAAGCCATCGATTTGCGCAATATTAATCCGCACAAATCACTCGCCTGTGTCGCATGCCACCCTAACTTTGAGGGTTCGACAAAAGATCTCGAGGACGCAGGCTGGAAAGAGGTCGCCAAGCGTACCTGCTCGCAATGCCACAGCCACAAAAAACAGCACGAAATTTATGCTAAGAGCGTCCACGGGCAATTGGCGCTCAGCGGAAGAACCGGCAAAAGGGGCAGGTCCGCGCCGGCTTGCGGCGACTGCCACGATGCGCACGCGACGCTGGCATCGAACAAGAAACCGCAAACGCTTGCCGAGATGAGAACTCACGCTAAAAATATTTGCGGCGACTGTCACAAAGATTATTGGGAATCGTACAACGATTATTACCACGGAAAAGCATATAAAGCGGCCGCCCCCGACGCACCGGCATGTTGGGACTGCCACGGATACCACGACATTCAACCTTCGCGCAATCCGAAATCGCGTATATCCGCGAAAAACTTGCCCAAAACTTGCAGTAGCTGCCATGCGGAAGCTGAACTAAAGTTCGTCGAATATGGCAAAATGGTGCACGGTAAGAAAGCAGAGCAAGGCAAAAGTCCGGTTTGGCAGCAATTCGACAGAGGGCTCGACGCGCTCAAGGAACTTATGAGATGAGAGATGGCATTCACAAAGGACGCCGGTCTAGTATATGGCGAGCTTGGAGTGGAGAGGTCTGTTTGCTATGAAGTGTAGTAAAGCATTGCGTTTACTCCCCTTTTATTATGATGGGATTTTGAGACAGGAACGCGCTGAAGAGGTCGCCTCACATATTCGAGCGTGCCCATCGTGCTCGGCTGAGTTCCTTAAGATAGAACGGTTATCACAGGCGCTCTCTTCACTATCCGATGTCGAGCTACCGCGCTCGCTAGCGGAAGAACTCGAGTCGACTCTGCGCAAACGCAATGTCCATCGGCTTTCGACAAAAGCTCGGCGCTACTCGATAGCGAAGCGCGCTTCGCTGCTGCGCGCGGCGCTGAACTTAGGATACGCCGCACTCTTCGCCGCACTAATTTTCGCTGTTGCCCAAACAAGCACCTGGCAGAACTGGCAAGCGCCGTCGGCAAGCGCCCCAAGCGCCCTTGAAAAGCAGAATTCGCGACCACCCGTAAAACTTAAGCAGCCGCTCAAAGAGAAAAGCGCGGAGCCGGGAGTGGAGAGCCTCGAGCGCTTTAAGGGAGGCATAGGGCTTTCACTCCAGCCCGAAGTGGGAATCTCAAAAGAGGACTACGCGGTAGAAGATGTAGAGGACGTGAAGTTCACGTCGGTCGTTCTAAGCTTTGCCGACCGATATACCGCGGAAGATGCAGTAGCTTTGCGCGATAAAATGGTGAGTAGTATCATCGACGCTGCGGGGCAGGCCGGCCAAGACGCCGGCTCAACCTCGCGGGCGCTCTCGACCGCACTCGCGGCCGTCGACAAACCCGCGCTCCCCGCTTATGCCGAACGCGCTAGCCTTCAGGGACGCGACGTCTGGCTTTTTGTCCTGGTGTGGAGTCCCGCAGGCTCCACGGGGGCCCTTTCGAGCGCCTCGGTGGTCGTAATCGACCCGGCATCGAACGAAGTCGTGCACACCGAGTAATCTAAACGCTGACCGGATGGAAAAGGCGCTGACGTCTCTTTGCTGAGGGGCTCGGCTAGCCCTCGTGATGCGCATCGTGGGCGGCTTCGGTGTTCGTGTTTTCCGCCCGGTCCCCCTCGCCCGATTTGTTTCTCCGCTCTTCTAAATCATGCGGCTTTATGCCGAAAAAGAAGAACAGCAGCGCCGGCAGATCCTCTGTGATCGCGAGATAGATATGCGCGCACATAAACGCACCCACGACCCAGGTCACAAAATAATGGACGATCCTCACGTAGACCCGCGCCAGCGCGAGCCCTCCCACTGAGGAGGCCAGCCAACCGAGAAGCTGCGGCGAAAACAGCAGCGCGAGCCCGGTCGCTATCTGAATGAAGATAAGCGTGGGAACCATGAGGCCGTATGAAGCTTTCTGCATCGGGTTATAGGTTGCGACGTGTGGTTTCGACTTGGCCATGAACGCATAATACTTAAGTGTCGGCACAAAAGCCATCATGTCTTTCTTGGTAAGCGCGAATTCGCGGTAATCTTTGCTCTTATGGAGAAATGCATAGCCGATTCTTATGAAGATTATCGCCGTGACGGCGAAAGCCGCGACGTAATGTACATATTTGATGGTCGTGCGATTACCGAAAGGCAGTTCAAACGGAAATCGGATATACATGCCGCTTACTATCAACATGATCATCGAGCCCACCAACATCAAGTGCATCGAACGACGAACCAACGAAGGCAATTCCACATGCTCGGGCCACTGCCATAGCTTGAACCGCTTCCGGGCGCGACCGGTCATCACGTTGCCCGTAAAATGACCGACGTACATGCCGATGATAACGAATACTATAAGAGCGGGTCCGATAACATCAAGCGCCAGGTTTATTTGTATGATGGGAAGCGACTCATTCATCAAACCCCGTTTCTGCCGAGACAACACAGCGGGCGTGAATCGCTTAAGCGACTGCTATCTCGGGGCAACAAGATCGCATTGTTAGATATTCAGCTTTGCGATTGAATCATACATCGTCAGTGCGGAGCAATCAAGCGCCAATGTAATACTAATCGGCTTCGAGCCTTCGACCTTATTTCGAAGATCAGTATTAAAGCAAGGGTTTATTGTGCAAAGTCACACGCGAAACAATATCGTGTTGATATCACGCTACAGCGTTTTATAGATAATTCCGTAACACAAATTACTGAAAATCTCCTTGTAAGTAACAGGCTGTTATTACATAATATAATCGATATCTTTATCGTCAATCGTTTAGCTAAGGCTTGGGGAACACTATGCCGGATACGGTTGAACGTCCACAGGAAGAATCGAACGGAAAAACGAGAAGATCAAGGCGCGGGTATTTTTTGGCGATTGCCGCTACCCTTCTGGTGGTCTTTCTGGCCATCCCCTACGCCTATACATCCAACCCGAAGAGCTGCACGCTCTGCCACAACATGGACGATTACTATGAGTCCTGGAAGAATTCGACTCATGCAACGGCCGCAAGCAACTGTTTCGAATGCCATGTAAAAGAAGGCGCTGCGAGCATATGGGTCTACCGTATCAGCTTTTACCGTGAGATATACACGAGCATAGTCGGCGCCGACCTCAAACCCGCCGGAGCTTCGGTGCCCGGCGTCGATTCTTGCCAGAGACAAGGCTGCCACAGTCTAAACCGGGTAAGCTCGGCATCGGGTGATATTAAAATCGACCATCGAGGGCATGTTACCAAAGCCAACCTTTCCTGCACACAATGCCACCCGGGCGCGGCGCATCCCAATGTCGGCAAAACCGGCGCGTTAATACCGGCGCGGAAGATGTGTAAAGGCTGTCATGCCACGCGCATGAACGATTGCTCGTTCTGCCATATCAAGAAGCACGTTGAGACAAAAGGTTTCGTCCACGACTGATGCGCAAGAAATGGCTTCCATCGTCCTGAGAATTACCTCGATTTAGGTGCGGGCGCTTTTCATAAAAACTCCCTCTAGCACATAGACCCCCTATAGTGCGGACGAAGTGTTGCAACTATGTAGCAGTTGTCACATAATAAGCAGAACGCAGCTATTCTAACAGCCATGCATCGTTCCAAGGGGGGTTTCAGTGTCCGAAGAAAACAGTCAACCTCAGGAAGAACCAATTGCCAAGGAAAAAAAGGGTCTAAAGAAGTACTTCGTCTTTGGTTTTATCGGACTGCTGATAACCTTTCTAGCTATCCCGTATGCCTATACATCCAACCCGAAGAGCTGCACGCTCTGCCACAACATGGACCAATACTACGAGTCCTGGCAGAAATCATCACACACCGTCGCGGCTAAGAACTGCTTCGACTGCCATATTGAGCAAGGCACAATCAGCCTCTGGATCTACCGTATCAGCTTTTACCGTGAGATATACGCGAGCATAGTCGGCGCCGACCTCAAACCCGCCGGAGCTTCGGTGCCCGGCGTCGATTCTTGCCAGAGACAAGGCTGCCACAGTCTAAACCGGGTAAGCTCGGCGTCGGGCGATATTAAAATCGACCATCGCGGGCACGTCACTAAGGCCAACCTTTCATGCATAAAATGCCACCCGGGCGCGGCCCATCCCAATGTCGGCGATATCGGCGATATCGTGCCGGCGCGGAAGATGTGCAAAGAGTGCCACTCCGCGCGAATGAACGATTGCTCGTTCTGCCATATCAAGAAACACGTCGAGACAAAAGGTTTTGTCCACGATTAACAGTCAGACCTTACGTTGACCAGTCGCATCGGTGCGCGAGCTTGCTATAAGCTAGTCGTTGCCTAATAATAAAGTCAAGAATGCCCCACAGTATTGGTTTACATGGATGATGTAAGAGATAACCCTGACAGCGAAGAGCTGATAACTGAAGACAGCGTCGAAAAGCGGCCTGAGCCGGGCGGGAGCGAGCGCAAAAAACGAGGTGTGGTTAAATACATGCTCGTTTTAGTGATCGTCTTTTTGGCTATCCCCTACGCCTACACGTCTAATCCAAAGAGCTGTACTCGATGCCACAGCATGGACCAATACTACAAATCTTGGCGGAAGTCGTCGCATTCGGTGGCGGTCAAAAACTGCTTCGGGTGTCACGTCAAGCAAGGCACAATCAGCCTCTGGATCTACCGCATCAGCTTTTACCGAGAGCTATATGCGAGCATGGCCGGAGCCGAACTCAAACCCGCCGGAGCTACTGTTCCCGGTATCGATTCCTGCCAGCGGAGCGGTTGTCATAGTCTAAACAGGGAGACCTCCGGCTCGGGCGATATTAAGATAAACCACCGGATGCATATCACAAAAGTCAACATCGCCTGCATAAAATGCCACCCGGGCGCGGCCCATCCCAATGTCGGCGACATCGGTAGGCTCACGCCACATCGCAAACTATGCTTTGAGTGCCATCTGTCGCGCAAGAACGACTGCAGCTTCTGCCACAGCAAGCGTTTCTCCGACGCGAGGACATACGACCATTAATGGTGTCGCTCGCTTGTTAATATACGACCGCAATGTTACAATCGAGCAAAATGCGTAAGATAAATTTCCGAGACATAAAATCTAGAATTCGCATCCCACGCCTTAACCTGCCGGAGTCACAACAATCTCGCAAGAGGCTCTACCTAAGCGTAGCCGGGGTTGCGGGCATGCTCTTTCTGGTCGCGTTCGGGTACGGTTTCTGGTACACGTCGCAGCCGGGTTTTTGTGTGGACTGCCACGAGATGAAACCGGCTATTCGGGCTTGGAGAACGTCGCTCCACTCGGAGGTTCCCTGCAACACCTGCCATGCCTACGGGGTTATCAGCAGCCTTAAGCAGAAAACGACCCTGGTGGGTGAAGCATACCGGCATTTTACGAAATCGTATGATCCACAACTAAACCGCGATAGCGAACTGAGCAAGAAAATAGATAACGACGGCTGCCTCCAATGCCACACACCAAAACGAATCATCACGCCACGTAAGTCTCTACTCATGAACCACAATATTCACCTCGAGAAAGGTGTCAACTGCACGACATGCCATAATCGCGCCGGACACCCGTCGAGTTCCGGCTATAGGGACTTCATAAGCATGGACGGATGCTTCCGTTGCCATGGGCTCTCAAAAACCGCCTTGGCACCGGGAAGGTGCGACGCTTGCCACCCGACAGACAAAAAAGTATTCGACCTCGTGCCGGTTTCACACAAAGTCGGAACGTGGCGAGCGCCCGACCATGGAAAGATAGCAAAACAGGACACCTCGACGTGCTTTATGTGCCACAAGAAAACATTCTGCCGGGGTTGCCACGGTGTCGAAGTTCCCCACCCCGAAAAATTCGTCAAAGCGGAGCACGGCTCCTTAGGAAATAAGAACCCGCAAGTCTGCCGAAATTGCCACCGTGAGAAGGATTTCTGCAACGCGTGTCATCACAAAGGCTACAATGAGCGCTCAGGCGGCTGGGTGCCGTTACATAAGAACGTCGTCGCTGTTTCCGGCCCCGCGGTTTGCTTTAGCTGCCACGGCCCGACATACTGCGCCTGGTGCCACGTGCGCGGGGTCAAACAACCCTTGTCCGAGCGGCTTACCAAGCAATAGGCGGTCATAAAGTCATGCGCCAAATATGCTAAGATAAGCCCAGTTATCTTGAAAAGAGGTTGTACCTATTTCAACGACTCTCGCGCACGACCCGAAGCGCTTATGTGGTTTAAATTTCAACGAGCTTCTAATCATCGGCTTTGTCGCTCTCTATCCGTTACTCGCAAATCCTTTCGCATCGCCGGTCTTTGGGCTTCCCAAACTTACCTTTCTTAAGCTGACAGCTATAGCTATCGCGATGACATGGCTGGCCCGATTAGTGCGCAAAGGATATTTTGAACTGCCAAAGTCAAGCTTGACCCTCCCCATCTTAGCTTTCTTCTCAATCGCTGTTCTCTCCGGCATCCAATCGGTTCATCCTCTTACCTCGCTCAACGGACAATACGGTCGCTGGGAGGGCCTGTCGACTACCGCGACCTATTTGATTCTCTTTGCGGCCGCCTATGGTATCGCAAAAGACAGGACTAAGCACCGGCCGGTTACATTGGCAATAATAGGTTCAGCGGTTGTGGTCTCGCTCATAGCACTCGTCGAATACTTCTGGACCAACCCATACCTGCTATTCGCGAAAGTCTACTGCGCCGCCGGATTCGGCGAGCCAAACCAGTTCGAGGCCGCGCGCAGCATGGCCTCGTTCGGAAACGCGACGTTTCTCGCCGCTTATCTAGGGATGGTGCTGCCGCTTATCGCGTCGAGCTTGTTCGCAAGCGAGAGGCGCACCGCTCCCAAGCCACTCCTTTACACGGCCCTGTTCCTGGTGGCGACCTCCCTTATGTTTACGTTCGGCAGGGGCGCGTGGCTCGGCGCGGCCGCCGGAATCGCACTGACCGGCGCCTTACAATGGAAACAGCTGTGGGCTAGCCGGCGCATCATCGCGATTGCGCTCCTCGTAGTCATAGCAGGCGTCGCAATCGTACAATTTAGCGCCGGCTCATATACAGTTAGCGGCCGGCTTGCCTCGATCGTCTCCATCGAAGGCAGCACCCTTACGCGAGTTCAGATGTGGGAGTCTTCTCTGCCTCTCGTCGCCGAGAGACCATTTCTCGGGGCGGGCCCCGATACCTTCAAATATGTCTTTGGGAAATACAAACCCGAGGGTTGGGTCGAGCACATGTCCGACCCCCTCGTGGACAAGGCGCACAACGAGTTCTTGCAGTTGGCGGTGACGACCGGGCTTGCCGGGCTCGCGGCTTACCTGTGGGTACTCGTCGCATTTGCGTGGGCCGGTATCGTCCGGATACGCACGCTTGAAGAAGATAGCGGCGCGTGGCTGGCGGCCGGGGCGATGGGGGCGGCGCTCAGCTTTGCCGTTCACCTCCAGTTCAATTTCAGCCACTTTTCGGTCTCCCCCTTCTTCTGGATAGCCACCGGTCTGGCTGCGGGCGTCTTTGAGGCGAACGCCCCGCGCAAAGCATTCATGCTGAATATCTCAGCTCCCGCGCAAGCCGCAGCCCTGAGCCTCCTCGCGATAGTAGGCCTGAGTCTGACAATCCTAAGCGCCTCTCCGCTTGTTGCGGATGTCCAATTCGCCAAAGGGCGTGAATTGCAGGCCCAACATAAGCCGGAGCCGGCGCTGGCGCGATTCGAGTCGGCTATCGGTATCAACAGCCTTGAACCTATTTACCATGTATCGCTCGGCGAAACCATGCTCCAACTCGGAACCAACAAGAATAGCGACCGCTACATAAACCAGGGAATAGCCGCGTTCGAACAGGCTCGCAAGCTGAATCCATCGGACGAGCAGGTATATTTCCGGGCCGGGGCCGCCTTGCTGGAAGCAGGTCGAAACGGCAAGCCTACATTGCTGCGCCAAGTAATAGCCCAGCACGAACAGGGGCTTGCGCTTAACCCGGTCATGGTCGACGCCTATATCGATGTCGGCGTCGCACACGCCTACCTAAACGAGGTCGACGAAGCGATAGGTGCCTGGCAAGACGCCCTTCAAATCGCACCCGCCAGCGACCGGGCTTATTTCAACCTCGGTTGGGCTTATGAGCAAAAAGGCGACGCAGACCGGGCGAAAGAGGCCTATCTCAAAGCGTACCAGTCAAATTCGAAGATGACCGAGGCGAAAGATGCGTATGACCGCTTGTAAAATCCGCAACTTTACTTTAATCTTTTCATTGAGGCTCATTGTATGACAAGAACTAAAGACCCTGAAAACTCCGAATTTTTTAGAGACGGCATCGACGAAGAAACTGACCTACAAAAGCAACCAGGACAAAAGATAAGTATCTGGCTTGCGGGTTCCATAATTTTCTTCCTGCTGTTAGTCTTTGTTATCTCCGCATTAATAGTCCAGAGGGTATACTTTCAACCGCCGGTCATTCGAACGGCCGTCGAACGAGAACTTCTCAAACACAAGACGGCAATTAAGAATAATCCCAACAACGCCGAGGCCTATGTCGGTCTTGCCGGCGTCTATCTCGAAGTGGAACAGCCCGACAAAGCCATCAAAGAGCTGGAAAAAGCGATAAGGCTCGAGCCCCGCTCATGGAATGCCCGGTTTGAGCTCGGCATGGCGTACGAGGCACTGGGCAAGCCCGAAGAGGCTTCGAGCCAGTTTTGGAAGGCCGCCGCCATCGACCCCAACAACGAATACTCCTTCTATCAACTCGGCAGGCTTTACCACAAGAAACGCGATTACGGGCAGGCTATACAAGCATATAAGAAAACGCTCAAAGTCAACGCTACCCTAGCCGATGTCCACTATTACCTTGGACAATGTTATGAGAAAACGAACAAAAAGTCGCTCGCAAAACAGGAGTACGAAGAAGCGCTGAAATACGTAGACAGCTATCCCGAAGCTGAAAAAGCTTTGAAGCTGCTAGAATAGATAAGCCGAGGAGTTATGCAAAGAATAAGTCTTAAAAGTTTCCTGGTAACACTGCTTGTAATACTGATGATAATGGCGGCGTTGCTGCTCTATCTCTACTTTATTCTCTCGCGTCCGCTAGGCGCGAACGCCGTCGATACCAAGCAGATGAAACACGTCTTCAGCATCTACGGCTACGGTACTAAGACCGATGAGATGTTGTCCCGCCCGACCGATGTCGCTTTCGACGACGAAGGCAACATCTATATCGCCGACGCCGGCCACGCGCGGGTCCTCGTCTTCCGCTCGTCCGGTCAATATCTACGAAAAGTCGGCAAAAAAGGTTTCGGCAAGGGCGAGCTGATGGAGCCGACCGGTGTCACCACATCGAAAGACGGGCGCATCTATGTCGCCGACAAAGCGCTTAGCAAAGTCGTTATCTACGACGCAAAAGGTAAGTTCCAGAGCGAGTTCAAGGTGATGGTGCCATTTAAACCGCATGTCGAAAACGGCAAGCTATACCTTACCACCTACGGGCACATCATGGTCTTCGACCTCAAAGGGCGTCTCCTTACGCAATGGGGCAAGCGCGGCCGCGAAGAGGGAGAATTCGATTGCCCGACCGGCATCGCAGTAGATAAAAGCGGCAAGGTCTACGTATCCGATACGCTCAATCTCAGAATCCAGGCATTCTCAAGGAGCGGCGAGTTGCTGTGGGTAAAAGGCAAGCCTGCCGAGGACATCAAGGCGGCCGACCGTGCCTTCGGTCTTCCCGGCGGCATGGCGATGGACGAGAAGAACCTGCTCTATCTCATCGATGCCTTCGATAATTCGATCAAGGTCATCGATGCAAAAGGCAAGCAGCTAGCGACGCTAGGCAAGAAAGGCGTCAAAGAAGGCGAGTTCAACCAGCCTTCGAGCATCGCATACGACCAGAACGGTATCTTCGCGATTGCGGATAAATTCAACGACCGGGTTCAGGTCGTCAAAATAACCATTGAATAGGTCTGCGCCACGACTACTCGCGCGGTTCTGGCATGAATTACCATAAACACCTTGAGCCGATACAAGCTTTATGTTAGTATTGATATAGCTAATCACTACGTAAACTCTCAAGCATTCGGTTTTAGTGTAAGCAAGTTTCAACAACGGGTTTTATATGACGTTTTGTAAAAAGAGTTTAACCCTCGTAGCCTTAGTTCTCAGCCTTATCGCAGCAACAGCATCTATAGCCGCAGCCGAAGGTTACAATAATCCACAACAATACACGGCTACCACAGACACGCCATCGGGACCGCACGGGGGTTACGTATCAACTTCAAACAAATGCAAGGAATGTCACGCGGTTCACCTCGCGACAGGCTCTTACATGTTGACGAGAGCCAATACGAGAGCCGAGACGTGTAATTTCTGCCATGGCGTCGCGGGCGCGGGCATCGGTACTAAAGTAACGCTAAACGACGAAGGCCACGGCCTCTCCGCAACTCAAAAAAACGTGCAGACTCTGGTAGCCCCGGACGATACGGTCAACCCTTATACGATTCAGACCAGTAACTGGGGTTGTGTCGAGTGTCACTCGCCGCATGACAATAAGACCGTTAAACTCGCCGGCAACACGACCACAAAGCTTTTAAAGCAAAACCCGAACCAGGGTAAGACTTATCTATACTACAGCACGGCTCTCATAAATGCTTCGACCAAAGAGACAACACAAACGTTGTCGCACTGGTGTTCAACCTGCCATAACGCGAACTTCGGCCTCCATACCGATGCTAAGCAAGTGCTATTATCAGGCACAACTCAGACGGCTTACGGCCATGATGTCTCCGGTTCGGGCTATACGACCGACACCGCCGGCTGGGCCGTCGTCAATCCGCTCGACGGCACCAACAACGGCCCATCATGCAAGCAATGCCATACCGCGACCGGAATAGGCGGCAAGTTCCCGCATTCGTCCGAGAGCACATCGACCTCGGGTTCCGCAGTAAGCACTCCGGACATGCTGAAATCGGGCAGCAAGGCGACCGAGCTAGACGGTATCTGCAACGGCTGCCACAACACCAGCTCGCTCCAATAGACATCCGGGCCATCTTCCCCCGACTTATTATTTGATTGCTACCCCTACCAGCACTTATTAATATGGGCAAACTTGCTTATGTTTACAGTTTTTGCGATAATATGTAGTAATGAAATCCGCAAGATAAAGGGGTCTTTGGCGGTGGTTTTTTGCCGAATAACTTAGTCCACGCACAATTCCTTACCTTCAAAAACTATTTGTCGCAACAATTTTATAGCTCGGAAAGCCAGCCACGATTTTGCTATCGTCTGGCTTTTAGTATTGACTACAGGAGGTCTCAATAAATGCCGGCCACTAACGCATCACAGAAATCTAAGAGCAAGTACCTGCTTATCGCGGCGGCCCTGGTGGTAATAATAGCCATTGGCGCATACGCGATTATCAGCGGCAACGGCAAGAACGGGACCGAACAAGCCAAGGTCTCAAAAGAAGACGCCTTGAAGGCACGCGAAAAAGGTCTCGACTTCTATAAGAAGGGAGACTGGGACGGCGCGCTCGGTGAGTTCAAGAAAGCGGTTGCGGGAGATCCGAAAGACTCCTACGCGCTGACACAACTCGCCTACTCTTACGAACGAAAAGGACAGCTCGACGAGGCTTTCAAGCAGTACGAGGCCTTACTTAAGCTCAACGCTGAGTCCGCCGATGCTCACTATAATATGGGTAGGATTCTGGTGCAAAAGAAAGAGCTTGACAAGGCTATTGTAGAGCTTGAGGCGGCGGCAAAGATGAACCCTAATTTCACGGCGGCTCGCATGGATTTGGCCCGGGCTTACGTGGAAAAGAAAGAGTTTGACAAAGCTCTGACTACATATGGTGAGCTAGAGAAAATCATAAGTAAGGACGACTACTTTCTCTCTCGCATCTATAGCGCTAAGGGTGACATCTTCAAACAAAAAGGCCAGCGCTCAAATGCAATCGCGAGTTTTGAGAAAGCCCTCGAACTGGACAGCAACAACACAGACGCTCAAACCGGTCTGGATGGTCTAAAATAGGGCTTGCGATTGGACCAAGCCCGTCATGGAAAGATTCAGAGTGCAAGAAGCAAGTTTGATTTTCTAGGGTTTTGAAGCAGTAGCCGTATCTTAGTAGATCTAATAGTTGCACATGAGACTTGTAGGACAAAAGCTTCTTTTGCACCCACGCGTCATTGGGTGGTATGTCACTTTTTTTTAAGCCTCAAAGCACATATTCTCATATACGGTTAAGCAAATCAGTCCTCTTCACGGGCATAATATTTCTGTTGCTTCTCTTCTCTTCCATGACAAGCGCTTACGCCTCGGAAGAGACCTTGACCGCAAGCCATCTCCCCCCGAGCGACTCTTCATTCTCGCAGGGCTCGACCAATGTCGTCGGAGACGTTCTCTATTTATACGCTCCACCGGGTGATGGCATTACTGTCTCAGATATCGTGGTTCGACAATCCGGTTCGGCGGCAGACTCCGATATAAGCTTATTGAGGCTCATTCGAGATATTAATGGCAACGGTGCCTACGATCTCGGTCTCGATGAGATCCTCGCGTCTACTACGACCGCCGGCGGGATCGCCTCTTTTCCCGGCCTGAACCTGCTTGTATCGCCGGATACGACCGAAACGGTTCTTATCGCTTTCGATATATCGGCAAGCGCCTCAACGAGCGCTTCCATACAGAGCAATTTAATATATGCCAGTGGCGACATACTCACGGTAGCACCTGATACTGTCGCTGATTTCGGCACTCTAACTGGCGCAACAATATCCATTGCCGCCTCGGCGGATACGCTTACCGTCTCGCACGTGCCCCCTTCTGACGCGCCCGTCTCCCAGGAGACTACCGCGGCGGTGACCGATTCGGTCCGGCTCGCGGCGGGACCCGGAAACGGGGTGACGGTGACAGCTG
>JAUXNY010000153.1 GCA_030682615.1 Candidatus Aquicultor sp.
GCAGCGATCTCGATATTGTCATCATCGTGACCGACTCCCAGCAACCTTTTATAGAAAGGGCTGCCGCAATAGACGCAACAAGCCTCCCGGTCTCTGCCGATTTGTTGATTTACACAGAAGCAGAGTGGGGGGCTCTTGATGAGCAAGGAAAGTTTTACCGGACCATCATGAGCGAAGCCATCTGGGTGCTCGACAAACAAGATTGATGCTTATTCGGATTTAGAAAAAGCGCAGTATTGTGTCGCAAATCGAACTTTTCGAACGATTTGCTCGCAGCCCGGGATTTCGCGAGATGATTTTCTGGATGCCTATGCAGATATTTAATTCGTAGGCACCAACAAAGTTCTAACCCGACCTCTTATTCTAAGGGGATGATATGGCAGTACCCGACATAATCTTTGAGCTTGTTGAGCGGTTTAGCCGGAATCTCGACGAGTACAAATCAAACGGATACAACGAAACGCAACTGAGGCGGGAGTTTCTCGACCCTTTCTTCGAAGCGCTCGGCTGGGATGTAAACAACAAGCTCGGTTATGCGATGGCCTATCGCGAAGTCGTCCATGAGGATGCCATAAAAATCGGCGGCTTCACAAAAGCGCCCGATTATTCGTTTCGAATCGGCGGCGCCCGAAAGTTTTTTATCGAGGCAAAAAGACCGGCGGTCTCTATTAAAGACGATATTAGCCCGGCATTTCAGCTTCGCCGTTACGCCTGGTCGGCGAAGCTGCCGCTCTCTATTCTTACCGACTTCGAGGAGTTCGCTGTCTACGACACCAGGGTCAAACCGGTCAAAACCGACAAGGCTTCGACCGCTCGCATCCTGTTTATTAAGTTTACCGAGTTCGAAGAGCGCTGGGATGAGATAGCGGGCGTGTTCTCACGCGATGCCATTCTGAAGGGCTCGTTTGACAAGTACGCCGCGTCGACAAAGGTGAAAAGGGGGACTGCCGAGGTCGACGATGTTTTCTTGAAAGAGATAGAAGCCTGGCGCGATTCCCTCGCGCGCAATATAGCGCTTCGCAACCCGTCCCTTAGTCAGCGCGAACTCAATTTTGCCGTCCAGACGACGATTGACCGCATTATTTTCCTTCGCATCTGCGAGGACCGCGGCATTGAAGAGTACGGCAGGTTGATGTTGCTGCAAAATGGGGTCAATGTCTATGCGCGCCTGCGCGAACTCTTCCGCTTGGCTGATGAGCGCTACAACTCAGGCCTCTTTCATTTTCAAACCGAGAAAGACAGACCTGAAGCGCCGGATTCGTTGACGCCAAGCTTAGCAATCGATGACAAGCCACTTAAGGAGATTTTCAAGAAGCTCTACTATCCCGACAGCCCATACGAGTTCTCCGTGCTCTCAGCCGATATCCTTGGACAGGTCTACGAGCAGTTTCTCGGCAAAGTCATCAGGCTGACCGCTGGGCATAAAGCGGTAGTTGAGGATAAACCTGAGGTTAAGAAAGCGGGTGGCGTTTATTACACGCCGACCTATATCGTCGATTATATTGTGAAGCAAACGGTGGGCAAGCTCCTTGAAGGCAAGACACCCAGGCAGGCATCGAAGCTTCGGATTCTCGACCCCGCGTGCGGCTCGGGCTCGTTTCTCATCGGCGCATACCAATATCTGCTCGACTGGCATCTTAAAACATACTCAGACGTCCCCGACAAGCACAAGAAGGTGTTGTATATGGGACCGGGCGGTGACTGGCGTTTGACGACCGCCGAGAAGAAGCGCATCCTGCTCAACAATATCTACGGTGCGGATATAGACACGCAAGCGGTAGAGGTGACAAAGCTCTCGCTTCTTTTAAAGGTGCTCGAAGGGGAGAGCGACGAGACGCTCAACGCGCAGCTCAGGCTCTTTCACGAGCGCGCCCTGCCCGATTTAGGACACAACATCAAGTGCGGCAATTCGCTAATCGGCCCCGATTTTTATGAACAACAGTTGAGCTTGCTCGATGAGGAGGAGGCCTACCGGATAAATGCCTTCGACTGGGACAAAGAGTTTGCGGAGATTATGCAGGCCGGCGGTTTTGACGCGGTGATTGGCAATCCGCCGTATGTGCGGCAGGAAGTGATCGGTGAGCTTAAAGAGTATTTTAAAAACCATTACGAGGCCTATCATGGAATTGCTGACCTGTATGTATATTTCATAGAGAAAGGCGTTACGCTTCTTAAAATCAATGGGCTCTTCAGCTATATCGTTGCAAACAAGTGGATGCGCGCAAATTATGGCGAACCACTCCGCAGATGGATGAAGAAACAGCGCATTGAGGAGATAATAGATTTTGGAGATTTACCTGTTTTCGAGAGTGCAACTACTTATCCGTGCATTGTTCGTATCTGTAAAGGGACTGCCGCTTCACAGTTCAGCGCAACTCAGGTTGAAACCCTTAACTTTAGCGGTCTCTCTGAATATGTCTCAGAAAATTCATTTGCAATCGAACAAGCAGCCCTCGACAGTAAGGGCTGGTCGCTGGTCGATAAACAGTCTCAGGACTTTTTGAACAAATTGCGAAAAGCAGGTATTCCGTTGGTTGGGTACGTTAATGGAAGGATTTATCGTGGTTTATTAACAGGCCTTAGTGAGGCGTTTGTAATTGATGAAGAGACAAAGAATCGTTTAATAGAAGAACATCCGCAGAGTCAAGAACTGATTAAACCATTTCTCTTGGGGCGTGATATTAAGCGCTACAAACTGCCAGAAAGTGTAAGGCAACTGATACTGATACCAAAGGGATGGACACGTGAACAAATCCATCGTTCTCGCGAAAGCGTGAATCCAGAAGAAAGTACTGGCTTCCGCGTCAAGCAAGAAATGACCGAATCAGGTGCGTGGAAATGGTTCAGCGAAAATTATCCAGCAATAGCCGCACACCTGGAAGCATTTGCGGAAAAAGGCAAGAAAAGATATGACAAGGGAGAATATTGGTGGGAGTTAAGAACGTGTGATTACTATGAAGAGTTCGAAAAGCCCAAAATAATGCTTCCAGATATTTCAGTGCGGGGCAATTTTATTTTAGAGGAAAAAGGAATTTATTTTTCCGCAAATACAACCTACATTATTTGTAGCGGCGACAAATATTTGCTTGGTATTCTAAATTCGCCATTGATGACATTCTTTTACAAACACAATTTTGCAGCATATCGTGGAGGGTATCTGAGGTTTTTTACGCAATACCTTGAAAAACTCCCAATTCGCACCATCAATTTCTCCGACCCAACCGACAAAGCCAACCACGACAAAATGGTCTCGCTCGTTGAGCGGATGCTTGACCTCAACAAGCAGCTGGCGACAGCAAAAACACCCCACGACACAAAGGTTATCCAGACCCAAATCGATGCCACCGACCGGCAGATTGACAATCTCGTCTATGAATTCTACGACCTCACCGAAGAAGAGATAAAAATCGTCGAAGAGGCAACGCGGTAGGGCTTACTGCGCAAACGGGGATGCTTATCGGGTTTCGTAGCGCGCGTTTTTTAATTCGTTTTTATCGGCTCAAGCGATTGGGGCTCTTAATGTGTTCGCGTTGAGTGATAGTTAGTTTACTTTAACAAAGCACTGACCGAAATATCTTCATCTAATTCATCCCAGTGTATACCAACACCTTTACCGATTAGTCGCCATTTCTCTCTTTGTTCTTTTGTTGCATTTCTTAATTTAGGAAACCACTCAAGAGGCACACCAATTTCTCGCCCATCTAAAAGGCGTATACGCAGCATATCATCGTCAAACCATATTGTAGAAACCATCGCCTCAGGTTGCTTAGCTACCGAAGTGCTCATGCCATTTCTCCTTAAAAAAAGTTACATTTCCAATAGCTAGCTTTCTTATTTCATTTAACGCCCTGGCGTTATACCCTACCGATCTTGCAAGCTGCACAGGATCAAGCCAGAATTTGGCATAACAGTCACCAGATTCAACATGTATATGCGCCGGCTCATTTCCCTCGTTACTAAAAAAGAAGAAGCGAAATCGCCCAAGCCTTAAAACTGTTGGCATATTAAATTATACCTCGTTTTTTAAAACATTTTAAAAGTCAAAGTAGATTTGTTCTTACATCGCGGAAGAATAAGCACTCCCGCTCCCCGTTATTGGCTGCATCGACGAGCAATTTATATAAATCGCGTTTTCTTTTAAGAGTCTGGAGTCTACTCAGCGCCTCAGCTAGCTTCATAAAACGTACCCTCCTTGACTGACAAATGCGTAACAGCACAACAGGTGATATGTACAAGCGATAGTATAATCTTAAGAACATCAGGTTTCAAGTCTTTCTTAAGAAATACGTCTTTTTCACGGCGTAGCTCTTCAAATATCCGCTTAAGTGGGGTTAAGTGTCATCCGTGCTGGTGAGCGGCATCTCCCAGTTCCAGTTTGTGCATGTCCACCCATTCTTGGACGGCAACGGCCGGACGTCCCGGCTGCTTTCCACCCTCTGCCTCTACCGGGCCATCCAGAGCGTCCGCGACGGCGGAATGGACATGACCGACTGGCTGGAATACTTCGTCGAGGGGCTGACCACTCAGCTTGCCGAGGTCAGGGAGCGCGGGGAGCAAGTCATACGCCGAGATGTGCTCGTCAAGGCGCACGACCTTTCGGATCGCCAAGCCAAGGCCCTTGGACACATTCTGGAGCACGGTAGCCTGACCATCCAGGAATTCGAGCTTGACACCGCCTCCGGTCCGCCAGTAACGGCCCGTTCTTTGATAACTCGAGGAAAATGGGGACGTCAGACCGTGCTAAAACCATTCTTAATAATCGGTTGTTTGTGATGTAGTGGCTAGATAATTCCCAAGCAATACCAAGAAATACTAGTACTACAAAAAGTTTACCAATGCGCTATGTTCTGTTATAGTTGCCTCATCGGCATCGTCAGAAGACCAGAATTCATCTAAGACTGTCAGGGGGCGCTATGCGTAAATCAAGAAAAGCGGTCATGGTTTTGTGCATCGTTTGCGGCGTGTTTGCCGGCGGTTACATAATAAGCAACTCCATGATGAAGAGCGCGGATGCCGTAAACACTGAGCCGCCCACCCACCGAATACATACCCTTGAGGACGTTCTTAAAGACCCGATACTGGCCAATGCCATGCATACGAACGATAATTACAGGACGCTCTACGGGACGGTCAAACTGAAAAGCGTCAAGGGCGATGAGTTCGCGGAAGTCTGGATAGAGCAGGGTAAGAGCGCCAAATACAAGGTTCACTACATTCTCGATATAAACGATGCCGATGCCGTTATCGAATCGACGAATAGAGGCGACAAGGTGAAAACCATAAACAGAAAGCTCGCAAGCGAGGAGATCACCGATGCTATACCCGAGATGAAAAAGCCCGCTAAGCTCCAACCGAACACCATCTATCCTAATTGGAATGGGACGTTCACCGGGTCGATAGTCGATAGTCTTATTCACCCTGAGAATAGTATTCAATCGCTATTTCTAAGATCAAAGATTACGAACAATGGCACTGACACTATTTTGGGGCGGAAAGTCACAAAGTACACGATTGAGCCGCAGTATAAGAAGCCGATGGTTGATACCGGGAAATACGAGTATTACTTCGACAATGAAACCGGCATCCTGCTAAAAACAACCGCATATGACGGCAACAACATCAAGGAAGACCTGCATTTCGAAACGCTGGAGCTGAACTGTGAGATCGATGACAAGATGTTTCGATTCTGATAGACCGTTGCTGAACGCAGGCAAGCCGAGTTGCGAAAATTGGTACGGCAACCTATTCCTAAATGGATACGAGAGGGAAGACAAGACCTTGATTAAACGCTTGGTAGTCATTGGCTGTTTGCTGGCGGTGTGCGTCGCAGTGCTCTCGCCCGTGAGTATTGCGGCTGATAGCGGCAGCTCGGGGTTAAAATAATCTGGTTGACCATGATGCTGGCTATTATTTGTCACACGGCGGGCACTGTATTACGCTGCGCGTTGAAACATGAAGATATTTGACGATGGCAACCCGCTCATACATACATGGAGACACAATCGAAGCACAGAAACTGCATCTTAAGTTGAAAGAAACCGATATAAGGTGTACACTAGTGTAAACATGGAGGTGTGCATGATACGTACCGGCATCAAAGAGATGAGAAAAAACTTGAGCAAATATCTCGAATCGGTACAGAACGGTGAAGAGGTCATAATCACCAAGCGCGATGAGCCGATAGCTAAAATCGTGCCTATGGTAGCGAAAAAAGCCAAACCTCTTTCAAGCCGTGAAGAGCTTAGAAACCTGATAAAGTCCAAGGGGAAGCCACTCTCACAGGTCGTTACCGCCGACAGGGAGGAGCGGCTCTAATGAATCTGTTTGTAGACACGAGTGCTTTGGTGAAGTATTACTATCCCGAGGCCGACAGCCTTGACGTCGAGCGCCTTATTTTGGCCGCCGACCGCATCTATCTAAGCGAGTTGTCGCTGGTGGAGTTTGCCTCCGCACTGATGAAGAAGATCAGGATGAAAGAGCTTGATGAGAAGGAGAGGCATCTTATCTGGGAAGCCTTTCTCAGCGATATCCAGGCGGAGAGTATTGAGTTCATCGGTCTGGCCCAAGAAGATTTCCATGCGGCCGCCGACCGCATTCTTGAGTTGGGCAGAGACCACAGCTTGAGGACACTCGACGCACTTCAATTGGCCTCCGCGCTCAAAGTCGACAACGCTCGCTTCTTAGCGGCGGATACCAGTCTCAACAGCATCGCACAAGAATTGGGACTATCGCTTGCAGGGTCCGGCATATAACCCGAGGCCACCCCTAGAAGTTGACCCATCCCGCCATTGCTGGTAGATTGAAATCTTGTATGAGACTCTTTCGCACGCTTCATCGAACAAAAATCGCAGCACTGCTCGTTATAGCATTTATACTACTCTCACCAGCGGCTTACGCATCTCCGCTCGATTCTAAGCGCGCCGAGCTTAAAAACATCGACTCTCAAATCAACGTTAATAATAGCAAGCAAGCGGCTGCTGAGCGGCGGCAAGCAGATATCCGTCGGCGGATAGAAGAGAGCAGCCAAAAACTGGTTCAGATGCAGACGCGGCTCAACACGTTGCAGACAGAGCTTAACGAGATAATCGAGCGCAAGAAGGCGACCGAGGCGAAGCTTAGCGATACAAGAAAACAGCTCGGCGAAGCACAGACCAGGCTTTCCGATGCGCGCGCAAGGCTTATCCTGCGGCGCGGGGCGTTCGACAAGCGTCTGGTGAACACCTATAAACGCGGCACTGAGAGCACGCTTACAATCCTTCTTAAATCCGAGGACTTCGGCGATTTCATGTCGCGCGTGGCGTTCCTGCGCATGATAGCCGAGCACGACGGACAGCTGGTCTTCGACCTCAAAGAGCTCACCTCCGACATTACGGGCGAGGTCGCGCAAATCCAGACCATCAAGCTGGTCGTCGATGAGCAACACCGGCGCCTAGTCGCGGAGAAGAAACAGATGGATGAGAAGATGGCGAGTGTCATTGCCCAGCAGGAGCGGCTCGAAGCGGAGGTCGGCAAGCAGCAGCAGCTCTATGCCCAAATCGAAGGAGAACAACAGCAGCTCGCGCAAGCCGAGGACAATCTCAGGTCCAGCTCTGTCAAGATAGCCGCTCAGATTCGCGCGCTTGGTGGAGTTGTGTCCATCACGTCTAATGCGGCAAATGTACCGAAAGATTTAAGGCCGCTCGCGGTAGCCACAGCGGAGAAATACGGTATCCCGGAGAAGCTCTTCTTTGCGCTCATCAAGCAGGAGTCGGGGTGGAACTACCGCGCCGTATCGCGTTCCGGCGCGCTGGGATTGACGCAGGTGATGCCGTTTAATGTCATCGCCATGGGATACGATATCGAAAGCTTCAAGGAATCTCCGGCCGACCAGCTCGAGGCCGGTGCGAGATACCTGAGCCAGCAATACAAGACCTTCGACCGATGGGACTTGGCGCTCGCCGCATACAATGCCGGCCCGGGCGCCGTCCTGCGTCATGGCGGCATCCCCCCATATAAAGAGACGAAAAACTACGTCAGAGCCATCCTCGCGATGGCGGATTAAGCTCGACGCAGTCCCGGAGCTTTCGTGTCGATTGAAGCGGGCCGCCGCCAGTGCTAAGATTGAAGCATTCGTTGAGCGCATTGGATACAGACTATCGGCAGTATCAGCACCAGTAGCGGAGAGGTGATACTTGAGCGCAGCACACCCTAACCCTCAAGCCCAGGATAAGCCCCAAGCCGAACAAGGCAATTACCGCTGGTATGTGTTGGCGGTGATTTTCGTCGGTACCTTTATGGGGCCGCTCGACTCGAGCATTGTCAATATCGCGCTCCCGGTCATCGCCAAGGAATTCGGGGTGGGTATCACCACTATCGAGTGGGTGGTCATGGCGTATCTGCTGACGACCTCGTCGCTTCTGCTCAGCGTTGGACGCCTCGGCGACATGATAGGGCATAAGCGTGTTTACATCTTCGGGTTTGTCGCGTTTACCGCCGCCTCGGCGCTCTGCGGTTTCGCCGGCTCCATCGAGCAGCTCATCGGGTTTCGCGCGCTGCAGGCGATTGGCGCGACGAGCCTCTTCGCCAGCGCACCCGCAATCATCACCGACGTTTTTCCGCCACACGAGCGAGGCAAAGCACTCGGCACTATCGGCACCTCGGTAGCGATCGGCCTGACCGCCGGTCCGTTTCTGGGCGGGCTTATTATCGGGGCGCTCGACTGGCGCTGGATATTCTTTATCAACATCCCAATCGGAATAATCGTCGTCATACTGGCGCTGGCTATCATCAGAGAAAGCCGTGCGGAGACGGGCAAGCGTTTCGATATTTTGGGCGCGGTGACTGGGTTCGGCGCGCTCTTCAGTATTCTTCTAGCTCTAAGTATGGGCAATACCTGGGGCTGGAGTTCCGCGCCCACGATTGGGCTCTTTGTGACCTCGGCAGTCTTCGCGATGCTCTTCATCAGAACGGAGCGGCGTGTGAGCGACCCCATGCTAGATCTCACGCTCTTTCACAGCAGGCTCTTTGCCGCCGCCAATATTAGCGCGCTCATCAACTATATCGCGCTCTTCGTCGTCCTGATACTTATCCCGTTCTACCTCTTCGACATCTTCAAAGAGACGCCGCAGCGAGCCGGTCTCGTGCTTATGTCGGTGCCGCTTCTAATGGGGATAGCCGCGCCCATATCGGGCACGCTCTCGGATAAGATAGGCTCGCGCCTGCTCTCGTCGCTCGGTCTTGGCATAACGGCTGTCGCTCTTTACGGGCTGACGTGGACATCGACTGAGACCGGAGTGCTTTCTGTGGCCGCTTTGCTCAGCCTCATCGGCCTGGGCTCGGGGTTATTTCAGGCGCCGAATAGCAACGCCATTATGGGCATTGTGCCGCGAAACCGGCTCGGGATTGCCTCGGCCATGCAGGCGACCATGAGAAATGTCGGCATGGTCCTCGGGGTGGCGATGTCGGGTGCGATTGTCGCGACTATCGCCCCGAAAGGGCATACCGACCCCAACCTGCTATCCGCAATTCACACCGCATTTACTGCCGGCGCTATCATGGCCGCGCTCGGAATGGTCACGTCGCTCGCTCGCGGTTCCGCGACGCCGGCTCAACGCAGTGGGCCTGTAGCATAAAGCAGTTTTACTGGTAAGATTATGGATGGCGTATCCCGGATACATCTCGGATATTAATTTTTGCGGGTGGGATCGAATATTGGGGGATTATTACAGTGATAGACGACC
>JAUXNY010000133.1 GCA_030682615.1 Candidatus Aquicultor sp.
TAAAATCTTTCCTGTGGGATAAAACTCGCAGTCTGTCTCAACAATAAACATAAACCCAAGCCTTCAAAGAATTTGCCAGCGCTCATCTTATGTGCGATTATGTGTTTTAGGCGCATACTAGGTTTGCCGCCAAGCGCAAGATATGGCTTTCCGCGTCTTTTCTGTAGGTAGCCACTCGCATAGTGGACGGAGGTAATGATGCGCAAGCTCTGCAGCGCACTTCTTATATGTTTGATACTGCCCGGGCTGCTTATCGGATGCCAGAAGGATCCAGACGAGAGAGACCCCTTTAAAGCCGCAAACTCGAACCCCGTACGAACCTCGCAGCAAACTGCAAACATCGATGAAAGCGGTGCATCGATTCGGGCAGACGACGCTAAAGCACTCGACCAAGATGTTAAGCAATTACAGGAAGAGCTGGAGGTATTCAGCAAAGATATGGCAGACCTCGAGAACTTTGGGGTTGAAAGCGCGGTCTCCGAAATCGACCGCGAACTCGACGGGTTTTAACGAGGTGTTTGGAGAGATTACGGTGCGTTTAAGAGCTTTAACCATAATCGTTATGATGTTCGTGCTGAGCCTGTGTCTGGTTCAAATCGCAGGCGCAACGTCCGTTTATGCCGAGACTAGTGAGGGTCAATTCGGCGAACAGAAAAGCGCGTTTAATGAGGCCTATACCGGATATAAAAATGCGCGAGACTCCTACAGTAGCGCAAAAAAAGAGCTGGATAGCAAGGAAAGCAGAACCCGGCAACGACTGCTCCAGAAAGCGAAAACGTTCATGCTCCATGCGGATCGGTCCGCTATCAGATACCTCGATGTTCTTAAGGTGCGAGTTGAGCAGGTAAACGGAATTCCGGAGGATAAACGATCGGCGATGTTGGCTGAGATCAACAGGGATTCTGATTGGCTGCTAAAAACCCAAACCGATATCGAAAAAGCGAAGAGCATCGATGAGTTGCGTGACATCGCGAAGCGGTTTCGTGAGCATTGGCGAAATTATCGAGGCGTCTCAAAACGTATGGCCGGGCTTATCTTGCACGAAAAACTCGGGGCCATGATACTTCGCGCAGAAGGTGCTTCATCAAAAGTGAGTGAGCTCGTCGTCACAATCAAAGCACAGGGAAAAGATACTAGCGAGCTCGAGCAACTCTTAAGCGATTTTGATGGGCACATCAAAATCGCAAAGAAGAAGAATGAGGATGCCAGACCTTATTTTGAGAGCATTCCCGGCGCCGGCGAAACGAGCTCATCTTTCCAGGAGGGAATGAAGTTGATAAGGGAAGCGCATCTCGAACTCAAGGAGGCGCACAGCACTTTGAGCGATATCAGCAAGGAGCTACAACTTGTTGCAGTCGATAGTTGATTCTAGTTCGGTAGTGTTATGAGCGCTCTTATGCGCATGAACTTAATTCTCCAGCCCCAGCCCGGTTTCACGCCTAAAGTTTACCGCAGTCCGACCGATATAATAATAGAACTTACACGAAAGCAAAGACGAATCATCTAATTTACGCATTCTTTACCGCACTCTACTCATTAAAAACTTCGCTATAACAAAAAAATCATGGGTCTCTGAAAACTTAATATTGTTCCATGCTGATACTGCCGGAATTTATGGTCAGGAGGTGTGCCATAAGCTTTTTCAAGAATACTATAATATTTTTGGCAGCAGGCTAAACTAGGGAGCATTAACAGTGGTGCATGCAGGATGTGAGTTTAAATCATGCGGGTCAACCCGTATGATGCAAGGCTCGCAACTGCCTCCGCAGTGCAAGTGTTTGTTTTACGGAGCTTCGGCTCCAAAAAGGAGTGTTAATGCTAAGGCTGTTTTTAAAGCCGGCTATCGTATTTATAGTCGCGCTAAGTCTTTTCCCGCAAGTTTCTGCTGAGTTTCAAGAAGAGCAGCAGGGAGTGCAAGCAGCTTACGAGAAGGCGGTCAAGGCCTATGACAGAGTTACGAGCGTATATGGCGAGACCAAGGAAGATATCGAGGTCATACAGACAAGAGTGACCGAGACCAAGGAAGATATCGACAAGAGCGTCGCGTTTGCGAAACAAGCGCAAGCCGAGGCGTCGAAGTATTCTGAGGAGTTCAAGACGCTGGCGGATGATGCGAAGAGTGTCGTTGGAACGGTAAGGGCGGAAATGGATGATGGTTCCGGTGATAAAGCCGGAGATCAAGTAAGTTCAACGCCTGATAAGTAGCTGCGAAAATAGAAAGAGGGTCGGTGAAAACCGGCCCTCTTTCTATTTTCAATTGCAGAGACGTTCCCTTCCGACCTTGTGTGTTTAATGGCGATATAGCCAATAAGTATGCTAGGCTACGCTTAGTAGTTTTCTTGTGCGAGGTGCTTTGTGTACGAGCCGCGATTCTACCGCGATCAAATGGCAGCCGAGGGACTTGTTCCTTTTGAGGTAAGAGTCGAAGAGACCGACTTACTGATTTGTGCGACCGACAACTTGTCGGCGATGGCGCATGAGTTAGTCGTTTATTATCGTGCCCTAATCGAAGAGTTCATCGAGCGGTTTCCGGTTTTCAAGACAAGCTTTACCCCGATAGAGATTCCCGGGAATGCGCCCGACATCATCAAGTCTATGGCTGACGCGGCAAAGTCTGCCGGTGTCGGTCCGATGGCGGCGGTTGCGGGGGCGATCTCCGAATATGTGGGCCGCGCGCTCCTTGAGCATGCAGACGAGGTTATCGTGGAAAACGGTGGAGACATCTTTATCAAGTCGAACAAAGACCGCAAGATGGGTATCTACGCGGGTGAGTCTCCTTTGAGTAACCGCTTAGCCGTTGCCGTTAAGGCTGCGGATACACCGCTGGGGATATGCACTTCATCCGGGAGTGTGGGGCATTCGACCAGTTTCGGTAAAGCGGACGCTGTCGTCATTTTCTCGGCTGATACCGCGCTTGCGGATGCAGCTGCCACGCGTGTCGGCAACATGGTGCGCACGAAGGAAGATATTAGCAAAGCGATTGATTTTGCGCAGACCGTTCCCGGTGTCGAAGGTGTAATAATTGTGATCGGTGACGGACTCGGCGGCTGGGGAAAATTCGAATTTGTACCGATTTGACAACCAGCGGCTCTGTTTCGTATGGCTTAAAGCATTACTTGAGGTAGATATTGCCACATCCGCAGGGTAGTTCCTTTGCTCAATATTACACTATAGCATTCTCAGGAAAGTACTTATTATTCGTCCCCCAATGGACTGGTATATTGCTCAAACCAATGCCTATAATAAGAACTAGCAGCCATAGACCGGTTGGTTGATGAGGCTGACAAGCGCTGTGCGAATCAAAGGTGTCACTTAGAGTAAACGCTTAGTGTATGGCGTCAAAGCTTATTTGGAAGCACGCGATTAATCAATACTCAAACCCAAGCAGTATTTGAAGGACATAACCTGCTGTGATTGGCATGGGAGGGAGGCTCTTTGGAGGATATCGGAACTCCTGAGACAAGCAAGCCCCAACGGCGTGTCGGCATCAGATGGAACTACAAACGAATTGCAGTAGCCCTCGCCGTTGTCATTTTTACGGTAAGCCTGATGGGCTATGGAACTTATAGCCTGGCTAAACTCATATTCGCTGGTTCGGGGCCTAAAAGCGTCGCTGAAAAACCTGTGAAAGTCGCTGCGGCGGTCTATGCGGCTCCGTCTTCTACGACAACGACAACGGAGCCCAAACATATCAAATACACGGTTAAGGAAGGCGATAGTTATTATCTCATCGCATTAGAGTATTCGACTACCATCGAGGAGATCAAGAAGCTCAATCGTGTTTCGGATGACAATAATAATCTGAAGATCGGCATGGTTCTTAAGGTTCCTGTCAAAGAGCTGCCTCCCGAGGAGGCGGCAAAGGCTCAAGTTGAAGCTGAGGTAACGGCGGCGGCAGAAACATCCACATTGAAAGCCTCTGCAAAAGAGCTTTTTAAAGGTCCGGTAGACAAAAAGCGAGTAGCACTTACATTCGATGCCGGGGAGGCGAGTGAGGCGACACCGCGAATTCTTGAGGCCCTGAAAGTCGCCAAAG
>JAUXNY010000141.1 GCA_030682615.1 Candidatus Aquicultor sp.
CTCTCTTTGAAGGCGCCGTGCACTAAGGCGAGATAGGTGCGTTTTATTTTACGATTTTTGAGCTCACCGCTTAACGCTTGGTGAGACATATCATTCTTGGCGACTATCATGAGGCCGGAGGTGTCCTTGTCGAGACGGTGCACGATTCCCGGTCTTACCACGCCGCCTATGCCCGACAAGCCCGTGGCGTGCGCGAGCAGCGCATTTACCAGCGTCCCGCCGGCATGACCGTGTGCCGGGTGAACGACCATCCCGGCCGATTTCGACAGGATTATCAAATCCCCATCTTCGTATTTGATGGTCAGCGGTATCTGTTCGGGTATGACCTCAGATGGTGTAGGCGGCGGAATCTCCACGTCAACGGTTTGTGTTGCCCTTAAGCGATAGTCCTTGCCCACCCCTTCACCATCGACATGCACCCGGTCTTTTTCGATAAGATTCTGAGCAAAACTCCGCGAGGGAATATCTTTGTGTTTTGTGAGATATGCATCGATTCTCACACCGGCGTCTTCACTTCCGACTACCATGGAGAATTCAATAGTTCCGCTCTCTTCGATAAACATTGCTTTAGCCTTCCCTCCCGGCCACGACATTCGCAGGTCTGGGATAGTAGGCGAATATCACCGTAAGACCGGCCACCAGCATGAACACGCTAAACAGCTGTGAGGCGCTCAGGCCGAAAATGACATCGGGGTTAGCCCTGAAAAACTCGACGATGAAACGGAAGAGTCCGTAAAGCGCTATATAGAGCCAAAATAGCAGCCCGTCGCTCTTTACCTTTTTGCGGCTGAACCACAAGACCCCCAGAATTAAAATGTTATATCCGGCCTCATAGAGCTGTGTCGGATGAAGCGGTACGCCGAGCGGTTGGGCTGCCGATAACGGATTGTTGAAGGTAATCGCCCACGGAACGTTTGTCGCCTGTCCATAGCAGCAGCCATTCGAAAAACATCCCAGACGCCCGACTGCCGAGCCGATGGCAAGACATGGAGCGACGATATCGGCGACTTTCCCAATGGACATCTTTTTCATCTTGACCAGGCCAAGAACGGCTAGAGCTCCCCCGATAAGCCCGCCGTAAAAGACGAGGCCGCCCTGCCAAATGGCAAATATTTGAGTCGGGCTTGCCGCAAAATCATGCCAGTGGTCGATGACATAGACCAACCTGGCGCCGGCAATTCCGCCGACCATCGCAAACAAGACGAGGTCATAAGCGAAATCGGGGTTGAAACCTTTGCGTTTAGATTCGTGCATGATGATGAAAAGACTTATCAAGAAAGCGAGCGCGATTGCGACGCCATAGCTGTAGACCGTAATCGGGCCTACCTGAAAGAGTACCGGTAACAATTGACTAATCATCCTTTGACGGTCAGCTCCGGCTGCGCATTCTTTGATGCTGAATCGCGCCCGCTTCTGAACCGCGTATATTCTTAATTATTATCCTACTACGGTTGCGCGCTCTAAGCTAGGGTTGGCCGGTCTCGACTCGCTCTTCTTTAGCGAGGCTCAAGATGATCAGGCCAAGAAAAATGGCGCCGATGACAATTGCGGAATCCGCGACGTTAAAAACCGGCCAAAAACGAAAATCGATAAAATCGGTGACAGCGCCGATAGTTACCCTGTCGATAAGATTTCCAATGGCGCCACCCATGACCAGCCCGAGACAGAAATTCATAGCTCGATTATCTTTACCAAGACTTCGCTGGAAACAAAAGATTAGTGAGATTACTACTGCGGCCGCGACAAAAAATATCACACGGTTGTTTTGGAGAATTCCGAACGCCGCCCCGGAATTTGCGATATGCGTCAAATAAAGAACACCGGGAATCAAGGGCAGCGATTCGCCGATTGGCATGGCACTACGAACGATTGCTTTTGTGATTTGATCGATTACAATAATTAACGTTGCGACTATATAAAACAAGCCACTACTCCAACAAGCATAAATATTATTCGAAAAAGCTCTATGTCAGCTCTTCTCTTCTTTAATCTTGTCTTCCATACATAAATCCGCGTATGGTAAGGCCTCAAGTCTCTCCCTCTCGATAGGCCGTCCACAAACCGAGCAAATCCCGAAGGAGCCGTCTTCGATCCGCGATAAAGCCCCGTCGACCCTGGAAAGCATATCTCGTGAGTTAATGGAGAGCGATAAATCGCTTTCCCTGGCAAATGTGGATGTCGCCGAATCGGCCATGTGGCTTTCGTATTCGTTCTCACCACTCCACTCGCTTTGGGACTGCTCCATGGTGCTTTCCACATACGCGATTTCGCTGACCAGCCGGTCTTTTTCCTTCAGAAGCCACTCCTTGAACCCTGCTAACTCTAGCTCTTCCATGGGACTTCCCCCTCCTATAATACTCCTCGCGGCTACAAATGGTTGCTTTCACGTAAGTTTTACCCTTTGCCGCTTAGGAAGTATCAGAACCGGCTAGGCGCCTGTTAGTACGCCGGCGCATCGCGCACAAAGCCCTTTATGTTGGGAGCTTTCCCCCACCGTATCCTCGTAACGCCAGCAACGCTCACATTTCGAGCCCCTCGCCGGTAGAACTTTGATAGCTAGAGCCTCGATTACGTCGCTCTTAAAGACCTCCGCAGGTGCCGCCTCAAATCTATCGACCTCGACGCTCGATACTATGAACATCTGCGCGAGTTGAGACTCGTACCGCTCCAGGAGTTCTTTGGTCGCGCCGTCTACATAAAGCTCCACTCTAGCCTCGAGAGAGTTCCCGATTAGCTTTGCGTTTCTCGCTTCCTCGAGAGCTTTAGATGCCTCGCCGCGAATCTTAAGTATCTTGTCCCAACGAGCTGCAAGCTCGGCGTCTAAATAGCCCTCGTTGAGCACCGGCCATTCGCTTAAGTGGACACTTCTGGTCTTGCGAACCGCTTCCGGTAAGTACGACCACGCCTCTTCGCAAGTAAACGCGAGTACCGGAGCGAGCATTCCCGTATACACCTGCAACATCTCGAAGAGGACCGTCTGTGCCGCGCGGCGCTCTCTGGAGCCCGCCGCCGACGCATACAACCTGTCTTTAAGAATATCGAGGTAGAGCGAACTCAACTCGTTCGTGAAAAAATTATATACCGCATGATACATGCCGTGGAATCGATAGCTCTCATAAGAGGCTGTCACAGTTTTCAAAAGCTGCGTCATCTGGTGAAGAGCCCATTTATCCAGCTCTAGAAGTTCGTCATATGCGACGGCGTCCGTCTCCGGATCATAATCAAAAAGATTTCCTATCATAAACCTGAACGTATTTCTTATCCTGCGATACGCGTCACCGACATGCTTCAAGATATCCGGTGAAATGGCAACGTCAACCGTATAATCGCTTGAAGCGACCCATAGGCGCAGAATATCCGCACCCGATTTCTCTATAACATCGAGCGGGTTGACGACGTTTCCCAAAGACTTCGACATTTTTCTGCCGTCCTTGTCGACCACAAAACCGTGCGTCAAGACCGCATCGTAAGGCGCGCGATGATAGACACCGACCGAGGTCATCAACGACGACTGGAACCAGCCCCTGTGCTGGTCGCTCCCCTCTACATATATATCCGCGGGCCATTTGAGCTCTTCGCGGGTTTTCAAAACGCCCTCATGGCTGACGCCCGACTCGAACCAGACATCGAGGATATCGGTCTCTTTGACGAATTTCTTCCCCGAGCACTTCGGACAGGTATAACCTTGCGGTAGAATCTCTTCCGCGCTCTTGTCGAACCACGCGTCGGCTCCATCTTTCACAAACAGCTCGAAGACCGACTTAATCGTCTCCTCTGTGACTACGTCTTCCTGGCAATCGCCACAGTAAAACACCGGTATCGGAACGCCCCAGGAACGCTGCCTCGAGATACACCAGTCCGGCCGCCCCTCCACCATACTGTTTATGCGGCGGATGCTCCAATCCGGTATCCAGCGAACGTCGGCGATTGATTTGAGCGCTTCTTTTCTCAAGTCGTCGATGTCCATCGAAATAAACCACTGCTCAGTAGCGCGGAATACGACGGGGTTCTTACACCGCCAGCAGCAAGGATACGAGTGGGCGATTTCGGTGTCATACGGCAACAGATTTTTCTCTTTTAAATACTCGATAATAGCTTTGTTGGCTTTTATGATATACATGCCGGCAAACTGACCGGCTTCTTTGGTAAAGTGGCCTGCGGCGTCGACCGGCATAGGCGCCGGCAAATCGTATTTGAGTCCGGTCAGATAATCCTCCTGGCCGTGACCTGGTGCGGTATGGACCGCGCCCGTGCCGGTGTCCAGACCGACATAATCGGCGAGGACGACCACCGACTCCTTCTCGGAAAAGAGCGGGTGTTCACACTTGAGAAACTCCATGTCGGCGCCTTTAAATTTGGCGACAACCTCATAATCGGCGATTCCCGTCTCCGTCGCCACGACTTCGAGCCTCGCCTCCGCGAATATTAGGATTTCTCCAGCCGTCCTTATCGCGACGTAGTCGGCTTCCGGGTGGACGGCGACCGCGACATTAGCCGGAAGGGTCCAGGGTGTAGTTGTCCAAATAACGATAAACTTCGGCTCGTCAAAGGTCTTGACGGGCTCAAACTCACTCTTTAAGGGAAATTTCACATAGATCGATGGTGAGACCTCGTCTCTGTACTCTATCTCCGCCTCCGCAAGCGCCGTCTGGTCCTTGACGCACCAGTGGATAGGCTTGCGGCGCTTGTAGACGAGGCCACGCTTGTAAAGCTCACCAAAGGTCTTTACGTTCGTCGCTTCATATTCGTGCTTCAGTGTGAGGTAAGGGTCGAACCAGTCGCCGCTCACACCGAGCCGCATGAATTGTTCACGCTGGATATCGACGTACCTCATAGCATAATCCTGGCAGAGCTTGCGGAAGTCGACCTGCGAAATCGTTTTCGCTTTCTCTCCCAGTTGTTTTTCGACATTATGTTCGATTGGCTGCCCGTGACAATCCCAGCCCGGGACATAAGGGCTGTCAAAACCCGCCATCGTCTTATACTTGACTATTATATCTTTGAGAATTTTGTTCATCGCCGTTCCGGCGTGGATGTCGCCGTTGGCGTATGGTGGGCCATCGTGGAGTATGAATTTCGGCTTGCCTTTCGAAACTGAGCGAATCGCCTTATACAAATCGATATCGGCCCAGAACTTGAGCATTTCGGGCTCCCGTTGAGGTAAATTAGCCTTCATCGGAAATTCTGTTTGCGGCAAATTCAACGTTGACTTATAGTCCTGTTTCGCCTGCTCATTCATTACGACTTATCACCTCCATGTAATAGTTCCCAACTGCCGGCCATCTGACTCTTGCGACATTATCGTCAGTCGTCATTCGCCAGTGTCCTCATCTATAGAAAAAGCCCTCACTCGCTCAACAAGGACGAGGAGGACCCGCGGGCTCAGGGGTGATTTTCTTCGATTATGTCTATTTTTCCAGCACCTCTGACAGTACCCAAAGACGCACGTCTCTAACATCGAGAGCGTTTACAAACTCTTCTACCTGCTGATGCAATATCGATTCCGGGTCATATGTATAGACCGCTTCCTCGCCTTCGTCTTCTTTGAGCAGCAAACCTTTTTTCGTAAGCTCTATCACCGCGATTTCTATGTCCGATTCGCGCCGCCCTAAATGCGTTGCCAAATCGGTTATTCTATCTCTTACGCCGGGATTCTGGTGATAGAAAACAATGATGGCCCATGAAGCAAGCGAATCAACATACTTGCCTACAAACAATTTCAGATTTTTATCAATCGTGATATTCATTACTTGTTGCACCAATGGACTCCATGCGTTTTTCGCTAAGAACTAACCGCTTTCTCCAAAACAGCCTCGACCATCTCAGGAGTCGCATCCTCAATATAGATTCTCTTATGACGACTTTGCTCCCCTGATTTTATCGTAAAATGCTTCTTCGGAAAACCCAGTAGGGCCGATAAAAACTCGATGCATTCGTCGTTAGCTCGCCCCTCCAGCGGGGGCGCCTTTACCGAGATCTTTATGTTATCTCCATAAATACCGACGATTTTCGTCCTTGAAGCTCGCGGTTGCAGCCATATGTTGATAATAATGCCGTCACCGTGCGTGCTCAGATACATACGATTATCAGCCTAGAACGCCATAGAGTCTCTCGGTTTTCCAAAGTCTTCGAAATCGTCGTCATTCTTCTTATTCGGCATGTCGTTTTTTGAAGCATCTCTCGCGTCACCGTAGGTAGACATGAAATCGTCCGGCACAAATGTCTCGGCAATAAAACTACCCGGTAAGAAATCGTCCGAGTTCTCTTCGGCTGTCTTTTCTTCGCGTTCTTCGTCGATTTTAGCAAGGCTGATTCTAGGTTTTTCCACTTCAGCGAAGCTATGTTTCTCTATCTCGACGAAACTTGGCCTTTCCTCAAACGCCCGCGTCTTCTCGTTGAGACCCGGTATATCCGTGCCGATTTCCGCCAGCGCAGCCGTACTGTCGGCAATTCTCATATAGGATTCGAGCATGGACTTAAATTTATTGCGGAAATCTTCCTCGGCTTGCTTTAAATGATTCAAAGTAGCCTCATATTTGCGCTTCATATCGTAGGCCTCTTGAATGACCTCTTTAGCTCTTAGCTCTGAATCCCGCAGAACCAGTTCCGCCTCTTTCTTAGCGTGAACAGTGACGTCCTCGGCTGATTTATGCGCCGTCAGCAGGGTATTTTGGAGGGTCTTCTCCATGCCCTGATAACCATCCAGTTCCAGTTTTGCCTTCTCTAACTGCTCTTTTAGCTCGATACTTTCCTTGAACACTCTTTCGAACTCTTCTGCGACATCATCTAAAAATTTGTCTACCTCTTCTTCATTGTAACCGCGTATTGCCCTGTGAAATTCCTTGTGATGAATGTCTAATGGTGTCAATTTCATCTGCGAATCCTCCTTTGATTAAGGAATGACGAGTCTTAGTACGGATACTACGATAGTTTGAACGATTTGCAGGAGTATTATTGCTATTATGGGCGCTAAATCGAGTCCGACACCTCCAATCATGACCGGCGGGATTATATTCCTTACGAGCCGCAAAATCGGCTCGGTGATATCATAGACAAAGTTCAAAATCGGCCTGGTGATATTGTTTACCGGTATCGGGATAAACGACAAAACCACTCGAACAAGTATGAATATATATAGTAAGCGAAAGACAACATCGACCACTTGATAAATATTGAACGGCACCTGGACACTCCTCCGATTATGCTAATTCTTGAGCTCTTTTTATTGCTGCTCCTATGGCCCCTTGAATCATCGTGTCAAACCCGAATTCTTCAAAAACCTTGAGTGCGGCCTCGGTCGTGCCCCCCGGTGAAGTCACCGCTTCGCGCAGCTCCCCCGGTTCGGCACCGGTGCTTTCCAATAAAGCGAGCGAGCCCGCCATCGTCTGTACGACCAACTTTTTGGCGACCTCCGCGTCGATCCCCGCATCCGAAGCCGCTTTTATCAGCGCCTCCGTCATCAAAAAGAAATACGCGGGTCCAGACCCGCTCACCGCTGTTGCCTCGTTCTGCAGGTCCTCTGGAAGCTCTACGGCCTCTCCAACAGATGAAAAAAGCTCTAACGCAATAGAGACGTCCTCGTCTCTAGCATACGCCCCCCGGCTCACCACCGACATCGCTTTTCCCGCAAGCGCCGGGGTATTCGGCATAACACGAATAACCGGTATATCCTTGCCCGCCAAGCTCACTATTTTTTCGGTCTTGGCACCGGCGACTATAGAAATAACGAGCGAGTTCTCTCGAAAGCTTTCCTTTGCTTCGGCCAGAACCTCGCTCATTTGCCGCGGTTTTACCGCCAGCAAGATTATATCGCCACGGGCTATCGCCTCGTTATTGCTTTGCGTTATCTCCACGTTAAATCTGTCTCTTAGAGCTTCTAGACGACCTACATCGACATCGCTCAGAACAACATTGCTTGCTTCTACGACGCCTGCTTCGAGAAAACCTCCCAGAAGAGCTTCCCCCATTTTGCCTGCTCCGATAACCGCAAGAACCTTACCTTGAAGCAACGGCTGCTCCTCCTAGAATTGGTTGAAAAATCCCTTTTCCAGTAAACGCCTTCTCTCTTCAGCCGATACATCTACGTTGTTGGGTGTGAGCAGAAATACCCGGTCTGCGACTTTCTGCATCCCGCCGTCGAGCGCATAGGTCAAACCGCTGGCAAAATCGATTAATCTCTTCGAAAGGTCCGCGTCACTTAGTTGAAGATTTATTATGACAGGGATGTTTTCTTTATACTTGTCAGCGATTTGTTGGCAATCGTTAAAATTTCTCGGCTCGACAATATGCACCCTGACCTGGGGTGGCTGTGGTACTGAATGGATGGACGCTGTTTTCCTTGCCCTATCCAAATCCGGGTAGCGCGTTATTTTTCGAACTGTGCGCACCTCATCGAACTCATCGTCATAATCTCGCTCGTCTGTCAGGTCTTCGTAGCTGTGCTCATACGGCTCTTCTTCGACCAACGTAAAATACTTTCGTATCTTTCCCGCAATGCTCTCACGCTTTTCGTGCATGATGTCTCCTCCTAAGCTAAATAAAAATCGCTGTTCCGATTCTAACCATATTAGATCCTTCTTCTATTGCTACTTCAAAGTCATTGCTCATGCCCATGGAAAGATACTGCATCTCAATATTGCGTTCTTGCCTGCTAGATATACTATCATATAACATTTTCAATTTTGCAAAGTGCGGTCTCGTCAATTCCGCATCGTCTACAAACGGAGCCATCGTCATCAAACCCTTGACGCGAACATTGCCTAACAAAACTAACTCATTCAACGCCTGAACAACCTCGTCGGGTGCAAAGCCGTGCTTGGTCGCTTCCCCCGAAACGTTGACTTCCAACAAAATATCCTGCACTTTATTTATTCTCTTGGCTCCAGCGCTTATCTCTCTTGCGAGAGCCATACTGTCTACAGATTGTATCAGGTATACAAAAGGGATGATATACCTTACTTTATTTCTTTGCAAATGCCCGATGAAATGCCAGTTGATACGAGCTTCCAGAGCCCCTTTCTTCGAAATTAGCTCTTGCGACCGATTCTCACCTAGGTCTATAACCCCTGCTTCTAGAAGCTGCATGATAGCTTCTACCGGCTGATTCTTCGTCACAGCCACTAAAGTCACATCATCGGCACTTCTACCGCTTCGAACCGACGCTCGTTCTATTTTCTCTCTTATTATCCGGATATTTTCATAAACCTGCATCCAGAACATCTTCGATGCTAATCGGTCTTGTTCCTCTAAATTTCCAAAATATTGACCAAACTCTCGAAATATTTAAAGCGCGTAAAAACTTAATTAATGTTTTAGCGATCGTACGGGCTTCAACTAAGAGTCGCGAATTAATAATCCCGCAACATCGCGGCTGCGGGATTTTAATAAAGTTTCGTTGTTATTAAATTATGAACAAATCATTAATACGAAGGATTACTCCCGTCGTGAATCTCGCCGGTGACAAGATAGGCGATCCTGTAGCCGATATCGACGCAATGGTCGGCCACACGCTCCAAATAACGGCTTGCCAAAAGAACGTTGCCAATCCACTCCATAGACTCGTGGTCCCCGTATTGGGCAATCTTTTCGAAGATTTTTCTATGCATATGGTCGATAGGGTCATCCATTTCGGGAAGCTTCAATGCTAGCTCCAAGTCTTTTTCATGGAACGCTTTTAGGCATGCATCTACAATAACAAGCGTCTCGCGACCCATCTCGTCCAGATGCTCAGTCAGCTCTTTTACCGGCTCCACAGGGCAAAAACGCTTAGCGCCCTTGGCCATATTGACCGAAAGGTCGGCCATTCTCTCCAGGTGGAGGGCGATAAACAAGACCGACCAGCAGAGCCTTAAATCGCGCGCCACAGGAGCTTGCCGGGCAACTATAGCCATTGATTGCTCTTCTATCTCGAGATTGAGCCGGTCTATCTCATCGTCGAGCGCTATGACCTCATCGGCCAGCTCCAAATCACAATCGACGACGACCTTGACCGCGTTCTCTATCGCTTGCCGCGTCGCCTTCCCCATTCTTGACACGATCTCTTCAAGATCCTGCAACTCCTCATGGAAACTCTTCCTGGGCATGTTATCCCCTCCTTTCCGAGAAATAAATCGAAGTGTGTTTCGTTAATAATACAAGAACAAATAATTAAAATGCCATCATAATAATATTATTTTCGGTTTTTTTATCAATATTGTTAACGTAAATCGCTTGTAGGGTCAAAATCTTTGAGCGGAAGCACCGCCGCTATCGCCGCCTGGCGGCCGGTCACACCTCCATCACCCCTATAAGAAAAGAACAACTCATTCCGACACGAGGTGCAACTGTCTTCACAAGAAAATATTCTCGCCCGTTCGATGCCGGCTTTCTCCAATTGATAATAGACGAGCGCCGGCAAGTCCAACTTGCCCCCATGAAGCCGGTGCTCCTTATCCGAAAATTTTTCCGCAAACTTTTTAATTAGGTCTTCGCCGACCCGATAACAGCAGCCGCCAATCGACGGACCGATAAACGCTATCATGTCGGCAGGCTCGACCGCCCGGTCTTCGACCATTCTGTTTATTGTGTTCTCCACTATGTCGGCATGGACTCCGCGCCATCCGGCGTGTGCCATGCCGATGATGCGATGCCGGGGCTCCACGATGACAACGGGAACGCAATCCGCGAAAAAAAGAGCCAGCGGTACCGCTTCAAGATTTGTGACGAGCGCATCGGCTCCGCGTACCGCTCCGCCTAACGAGACGGCGCCGGAACCCGCGATAGACTCATTTACAACAGCCACCTTGTTTTCATGAACCTGCTCGGCACAGGTCATCCGCGACGCATCAAGACCGAGCAAGACACAAAGTGCTTCTCTGTTTTGAATCACCACTGCATGATCGTCGCCAACATGGAGCGCCAAATTGAGCGAATCGTAAGGCGTCCGACTATAGCCGCCTTCCCGTGTCGTGAAAGCAACGAGTATCCCTCGCTCAGCCCGGAGTGCCTTCGATGTGTATAGACTAGTTTCGTCGGCCGTCTCAAGAGTCAACCCATAATCCGAATAGTCGTCGTTTTTGTCGCCTCTAAGATATCCCATATCTTACACCTTCAAGAAATCGGCCGTCCGTGAAATATTCAACATTCTTCAAAGCGGTCATCCCGGCATCCGCTTTACATCTGCTTAACATCTGCTTAATAAAAAACCGCCTGCGTTAGCGGGCGGTCTCAAATTCTATTTCTTGAAGCTCTCGCAAGCGCACTCTATTTTTTGCGCAAGAACGTCGGTATGTCGAGGTCTTCAGTATCGAACGTCGGCATCGAAGACGGCTCATCCATGGATTTCGGGACAAACTCGAGTTTCTCGTGCTTCCTGATATCAAAGCCCGTCGCTATAACGGTCACCCTTACCTCATCGCCAAGCGTATCATCTATGACCGCACCGAATATTATGTTCGCTTCCGGGTGAGCCGCGTTGGCAATGACTTCCGCAGCTTCATTGACCTCGAAGAGACCTAGGTCCGAGCCACCTGATATGTTGAGCAGAACGCCCTGCGCACCCTCTATGGACGCTTCGAGCAGAGGACTCGAAATAGCCGCTTTCGCCGATTCGACGGCTCTATTGTCGCCGCTGGACACTCCGATACCCATAAGCGCCGAACCCGCATTCGTCATAATCGTTCTGACATCCGCGAAGTCGAGGTTTATGAGGCCTGGGACTGTAATCAAATCGGTGATGCCCTGCACACCTTGTCTAAGGACATCGTCTGCCATTCTAAAAGCATCTATGATCGAAGTCTTCTTCTCAGCGACATGTAAGAGCCTATCGTTGGGGATAATGATGAGGGTGTCTACTACCTCGCGCAGGCGCATGATTCCTTCGTCCGCTTGCATCGAGCGCTTCCTGCCCTCGAAACTAAACGGCCGTGTTACAACACCAACAGTAAGCGCTCCGATTTCTTTCGCTATTCCTGCTATTACCGGAGCTGCTCCCGTTCCCGTACCGCCGCCTTTTCCGGCAGTGACAAAAACCATGTCCGAACCCTGGAGCGCCTCTTTAATATCATCACGGCTCTCTTCGGCCGCTTGGTAACCGACTTCGGGATCCGCACCGGCGCCAAGACCCTTAGTTAAGTTTGCCCCTATGTGGACCTTATAATCGGCATCGGACATCAACAAAGCCTGGGCGTCGGTATTGCAGGCGATGAATTCAACGCCGCGAAGCCCAGCTTCTATCATCCGGTTCACCGCATTAGTGCCGCCGCCCCCTACTCCGACTACTTTTATCACAGCCAGGTAATTGGCGCCCGCATCTAACATCATAATGTCCCCCCTGTTAATACCTCTACTATTACTTGATGGTTTACTGTGTATACCTCTGGTGCAGATACAGTGCTAGGTGCTCTAAACCTTGGGACTAACCTTACCCTATTCAATACTCAAATGCAACTGTCTTTTTTATTTTGGCGCACCTAGAAATATTAACCAAATACTTTTAAATTTGAGTAAACTACGCAATCTACCAGGAACTATGTTGCGGAACAACAAACACGCCGCCAGGCCGGCGTACTTTGGCCTGTACGAAAATCGCAGATAAAGCGCTTGGTTAAATTTTTGGATGTTTTCAGCGGTACTCTGGTCGAATCCGAGGCGGAATTTCGCATCAAAAACGGTTCGAGGTTCAGGGCTCGAGGCCATTATGCCGGCTTACGGCACTGAATCGATGCGTTTTACGACCGGGTCTGATTTAGGGTAATTGCGGATATCTATCTGAATTACTTGTTTCCCTTGTTTGCTGATTATCGTGTCTAGGATCTTGTTCTTATCCCCGGCGTTCTCGGCACTGCCGAAGAGTATCTCGACGTTGTCTTTGTTGTACAAGGTCAGCTTGTCGATTGACGAAGCCGATACGAGATTGATCGATTTCTGAAAAGCCGGACTCATCTCTTTCAGGCAGTTCATAGCGTTTTCCAGCGAACCGTGCAAGAGGTGCCGTCCGACCTTTATTTTGCTGACAGGTAAATCGGTGATAATGGGAACGTTTATGCCTTCGGCATATTGGCGCTCCGCTATGATAAACAGCTCTTCGTCGACGAGAAAGAACTTTCCGGTGTGAGATATCAGCGCTTTGGGCACGCGCTCATCCACGACTATCTTGAGTGTACTCGGTAAAGCCCGTCTTACGACTACACTCTTTACCCACGGGTCTTTCTCGATTTTGACCTGCAGCTTGCCTGTAGGCACACTTAGCAAATTAGTGTTCTCGTTTACTCCGCAGGTCTCGACGATTTTCACGGGCGAGACATATTTGTTGCCGGAGATATCTACGCTTTTGACATTGAATACACCGGACCTAAATAATTGCGCCACGCCCATAACGACGGCGATTACGACCGATGCGATTATTAATATCTGTTTTCTCCTAGTGCGCCTGATGTCTACGAGCTTCCGCTGTCTCGCCTCTGCTTTAGCGCGCGCAAGATCTTTTCCTTCGACCATTACTACCACCCGTCTATAATATTGCTACAAATCACTGCTGTTATAACCAGAAAGAATTTTAATACTTGTCGATAGTTTTAGCAACCGGCAACATCCGCCCCTATCGCCCGAATCAAGTCCGAGACCGCACTATATCAGCTCTTTCCCGGGACGATTAATATTTCTTCAAATTCTCCAAGAAACTCTATCTCCGGCTCAAGATAGACCCCCGCATGCTCGAAGACTCTTATCTGAACCGCTTTTATCAGCGAATGTATGTCGGATGCTCTAGCAGAGCCGCGATTGATAATGAAGTTCGCATGCTTCTCCGAGACCTCGGCGTCACCACTACGCATCCCCTTGCACCCGGCTTTTTCTATCAACAAGCCCGCCGGCGTTCTCTTGGGGTTTTTGAAGACGCTGCCGGCGTTCGGAAACTGTAACGGCTGGTTGCTTTTTCTTTGGCCAAACCACTCCTCCATCCGGCGCTTTATCATTTCGGGCTCGCCGGGGGTCAGCGCGAGCGTGGCCTCGACTATGATATCGTCTTTGTCGAAATTACCGTTGCGGTACTCGAAACACAGCTCGCGAGCTTCCAATACTTTAAGCTCGCAGGATTTCGAAAAAACCATTACGCTACTTACGACATCACCGATACAGTGCTCGTGTGCGCCCGCATTCATTGCCAGCGCGCCCCCGAGGCTGCCGGGAATCCCTACAGCAAACGTCATACCATCGAGTCCTTGCTTAGACGCCGTCTGCACCAGCAACGGCAACGAAACCGCGGCGCCGGCCTGAATCTTGTTGCCGTCGACTCGCTTGAGCATGAAATCTTTTCCGAGACGTACCACGATTCCCTGAAAACCGGCATCCGATACGAGAAGATTAGAGCCCTTGCCGATGACAAAGAGGGGCAAGCCCCATTCGTTAGCCGAGTACAGAACTGCCCTTAATTGGTCGAACGAGTCCGCCGTAGCAAAAATCGCAGCGGGCCCGCCAGCCCGGATGCTCGTCTCTTTGGCAAGAATCTTGTTCTTGACGACGTTGTCCCCCAGGGCCGGTTGGAGTGAAAAATAAGCCCTGTTCAAATAGTGAGTGCCCACGTGCAACCATTCCTTGAATACAGGCTGAGCAAATCCTCGCCTATGGTCGATATATCTCCCGCCCCCATCGTCAGAACGAGGTCGCCTTCCTTCACGTTCGCCCGCAAATACTTGGGTATCTCCGCTTTGTTCGGCAGGTAGACCACATTCTTTCTCGGGTCTTGCGCGAGCAATGCATCGACTATCGATTTCCCGGACACGCCGGGTATCGGCTCTTCGCCCGCCGAATATACATCCGTCAGCACGATCATGTCGGCATCCGAAAACGAAGCGCCGAAATCCTTGCCGAGAAATTTCGTCCTGGAATACCTGTGCGGTTGGAAAATGCAGATAAGACGCTTCCATTCTCCGCTCTTCGCGGCGCTCAGCGTCGCTTTGACTTCGGTCGGATGGTGAGCATAATCATCGAAGAGCACGAAATCCGGTGTCGTTCCGATGAGTTGGAAACGACGCTTGACGCCGCAAAACTGCTTAAGAGCATCGAGCACTCCGTTTAAATCCAGACCAAGCTCAACGCTGATGGCGATTGTGGCAAGGGAATTATATATGTTGTGCATGCCCGGAACGTTCAACTCGACCTTTGCGGCATATTCTCCGTTAAGGTAGAGGTCATACTTACACGCGAGCCTAATCTCGCTGACATTACGGGCTACGAAATCGCGTGCCGGGACCGTGGAGCCATCATCTAAATCCACACCGTAAGTGATGAACCTCTTATCCGAGCGTGCCATGAGACGCTTGACGCCCGCATCATCGCCGCAACAGACTACGAAACCGTCTTGCGGCAACAGCTCGACAAAATCGTAGAAAACGTCGTCGATTTCTTCGAGCGACGAGTAATAGTCGAGGTGGTCTGCCTCGATGTTGGTTATTATGATCGCCTCCGGCCTCAGAAAGAGCAGCGAACCGTCGCTCTCGTCGGCCTCGGTTATAAAAAACTCTCCGTTGCCATACTTGGCGTTGCTCCCGATATCATTGAGTTCGCCGCCTATCAGAAACGTCGGGTTCTGGTTCGTCTTGTCGAAGGTCGAAGAAATCATCGAGGTAGTCGTGGTCTTGCCGTGCGTGCCGGCCACCGCAATGCTGCGTTTATCTTTTCCGAGCCAGGCTAGCATCTCAGCCCGACGAATCACCTTTAAGCCCCGCTCGCGCGCAGCCCGAAGCTCAGGGTTTACTTCAGGTATAGCTGTTGAGACTACGACCACGTCCGGCGCATCTATCGCTGCGGAATCGTGTCCTATAGATATTTCCGCACCCGCGTCGCGCAACGCCTTCGTATAACGGGATTCTTTCAAGTCTGACCCGCTGACCTGAAAACCTTTCTCGAGCAGCACCTTTGCGATACCACTCATGCCCGCGCCGCCGATTCCTATGAAATGGACATGTTTTATGTTTTCAACCATTGCTTCTCCCCTGTTGCT
>JAUXNY010000021.1 GCA_030682615.1 Candidatus Aquicultor sp.
GCAAACACAAGGGCAACTCGCCGTTCAAATGAATCGTGCTCTTTTGATGCAGGCTCGCGCCGCACTATATCGCACAGCGGTTGACCTAGACCGGCGGAACTTTGGCATAGCCAATACCCACCTACAGGAAGCCGCAACCGCATTGAGGAAAATCGATGATGAGAGCGGGGGATTGAATCTTGCACGGCTAAATACCTTGCAATCGGCGATTTCGGAAACCGACATCAATGTGGCGGTGAATCTGCAAGAACAGCGCGCAAAGGTCTTAGGGTTTACAGACGAGCTCAACGCTTTGGTGCCTGAGTCGACAGACGGACAATAGCATAAGGGACTGTTTCAGTTTGCGCGGCTAAATGCGCGGCCTCGAAATAGCGGCTTAATAGGGGGATGTGCCTGGCAGCTCCATGGAGTCGCCAGGCACAGTTGAGAGAAGAGTAGCGCGTGGGCCTAGCGTGTTTATCTCAAAGGGAAGCTCGAGGATGTCTTCCATGGCGGCCTCACCCGAAACCGAAGTCAGCATCTTCAATGATGACGACCCCGTTGAAACCTTCTTGGATATGCTTAGCGGCAGCGTCTTTTACCTGTGCTTTGCTGACCTTTCGCGCACCATAACGCGAGGAACTCAGCACCTCAGCTCCCGTCCGATGTTCCTTATCGATATGCTAAAATAAGCAGAGCATTTTGGGCCGATCCCGGAAAAGCTAGCTAGGGCGGCGGGCAAGCTGGGCGCATGAGGTGGCAGGTGTAGTTGGGTCTAAGTCTGCTATTGCTTGGTGGGAGGGACGTGGCCAGCCGTTATGTAGGCGCTATATAGGGGTAGATGGTAGACTTAGCGGTTCCAGGAGTGAACGCTAAGACTACTTATCCTCCTCGTTTCTTTGGAGCTGATGGCTGAAGACATAGCTTACGATTTTGGTGCGGTCGGCTTTGGCGATGTTTACGAAGTTGATGCCGAGATAGAATCTGTTTGGCTCCGGCTCTTTCCGTACCCGCATTACTCGGCCGTTTACGGTGATAGTCGACCTGTCAGGCAAGACTATCTCAAGCTCGATAGCAGTCCCCTGTTTGATTTCCACTTCGCGCTCGAGTACGAGACCGATCCCACCACCGCCGATATCTGCTGCGGAGATCATCTTTACTTTCTCGTCATTGATCGTACAACGCACGAACACCCTCGGGTTGGGCAAGCGGTAAAATCCCCTGCGCTGGATTACGTGATATTTATTGTCCAGCTGGAATCGATATTCGCGATTAGCTTCGTTTGACGCGATCACGTGAACTGGAATCTCGTAGATGCCGGTCTCGTGTGTGACCGATATTTTAAGGTCGTCCGCATCTTCGCGAGGGGGCAGCCTGTCTTTATCAAGAATCTCGCACAGCAGCCTTTGCCCGGCGAGAAGGGTCTTAACACCAAAGCTCCACACGTCGCCGACGCTATTCGAGACCTCTATGACTTGTCCAGGGTTTATTGCAACATATAATTCGTCCACAAACCCATTGTAATGCTCTTCGCTGAGCAGCGCAAATGCTCTGAATTTAGCGTACCACACGAATAATTAGCAGGGTTTTTCGTCTGTCGTTTAGGCGTCCCCTATGTCTCATGGCCGAAGGCTGTCCCGCGAATCTTCCAGACACCGTTTATCTCGTAGAGCCTCAGTGTGACCGTCTCATGTGTGCGGCCGCGCGCTATGTCCACTTCTGCGACGGCAAAGTAGTCGTTGACGGATATCGACTCCATTCTCGCCGACGGTATCCGCTCGGCTATGAGGTCGCTGATGAGCAAGACATCGCGGACTGTTTTATCGAGGTTGCGTTTCTTGGGGTCTATATTTATGATGACTGATTGATATGCGGGCGCCACGGTTGCGGTGGCGGTGGCGCGAGCGCGTTTTGTTGATGATTTTGTTGCTGATGACTGCTTTGTTGCTGAAGCCATACGTGCCTCCTAACGATGCAAGCGTAATTTCGGTATCTCTTTTGAGCGTGGGTTAAGATGCGACCCTCCTTTCGCCGGTGAGATTTTGAACTTGATTCAGCTTAGGCTTTAAGGAAAGGGCGTGTCTGTCAGCAAAAACGCGAAGCCGCCTGTTTGGGCTGCTGGAAGGGGTATGAGTAAGCAGAAATAACTAGGCGTGATTGTTGTCGAGTTCGAGCGAGTCGAACCAATCGATGAGGTCGTCCTTGGTCAGGAGGCCGGTGACGACACAATATACCGCGCAGTCGGCCTTATCGCGCGAGCCGATTCGGGTCTTGATATCTTCGATGTGCTTGCGCACGGTAGGGAGCTTTATCTCGAGCTTGTCCGCTATCTGCTTGTCGGAGAGGCCTTTGGCGCGCAGTGTGATTATCTCGCGCTGACGCGGGGTGAGAAGCTCGAGCAACTGGCCGACGGTCTTGTCTCCATCGTCGAATATCTCAACTGCCGGGCGCTGGCTTCGCTTTACCTTCGCCGCTTCCTCATAGAGGTGTCTCATTTTATCGACGTCACCCGCCGTAAAAATCCCGAGCCTGGTCCCGATGGTCTCGCTGAACCAGATTTTCAACATATCCGCGAGCATGTGCGTCGTCAGGGCGAGCGCGGTAATCAAGACGAGCGTGAGCACCGGTATCGCACGTATGTCACCGTTGCCCAGTTGGCCGATGAAGATAGCCGCGATGTACGCGAACGCGATGGCCAGAGCGCCGATAGAGGCGTAGAGGACGTCGCGTTCGAGGGCTTCCGCTTTGAGGAAGGCATTGTGCCGCAGGATGGCGATAGCGACGATGGCCACGCCTATGCCCATGAAGATGTGCCCGAGCGACACAGGCGCCGCGATACCCACCCCCGCGTCGAAGAGGGCTCCGGCCGACGCGAGCCAAAAGAGAATGCTTCCGAGGGCCAGCCACCAGAAATCCGTCCTATTGCGCGACTTATATAGGGGGATGCCGGTATGCGCGAGCGCACGCACCCCGTCCCAAAGGAAACGCTCTTGCCCGTTGCCGGATTTGGCCTGCCGCCACCACTGCGCGAGAAAGTTCACCCAGGCAGCCGAGGCGATGAGAAACGCGAATACCGCGAAGAGGTCGTAAGCCGGACCGGTAGGGAGCGGAGCGTCCTTCAACGGAAGGGCCGCAGTCCGCAGCGCGCCAAAGTCGAAGATACTGTCGGTAAAGATATTTACCAGGACGAAGAGCGCGGCGAAACCATAGAGCGCGCCGAGCACCGAGTTCGAGCGCAGCATGTTAAGGACTGAGCTTATGACGCGCGCGGTGCCTCTAAACGCCAGGGGCTGCGTAGTCGACTGCGCGATATGGAGCCACAAAACCGGCGCGAACGGTAGCCACCACAACGCCCGCTGATAAAAGACGAGATATTCTTTGGTAGTCGCGGTATCCCCGGTAAAGTCGGCGAGCAGGTAGAGGAAGACTACGAACATCGCGGCCGATGCCAGCTTCGATGCCACATCACCCGGATTGACACGAAAGACGTAGAGCGCAAGCCAGAGAAAAGCAAAGGCTATGGCAACCGTTATGATGCTCGATGGGTATTGGCTTACGACATCGCCTATGGTCATACATCCTCCACAGCATGGAAAACCCTTACGATAGAATTATATAGTATCATGATTAGCAGGGGAAACAGCCCTTATATAGTCTGTAGTAAGGTTGAAAAGACAAGGACGCCCTTTAACCCTTTATGGCGCCCCATTTTGCCGGACTACAGCAAAAACCAGTGAATATAGCCGCACTTTTCGCAGACGTAACAATCTGCCGTAGCGTTGGCCCAGTCAAAATTGAAGAAGGTAGCGGCAGCCGTGTTGAGCTGGGCTTCCCTGTGCCAGAACTTATCATTCTTACAGACCTCACACTGCAACTGAATGCCCGCGACTGTCTGTTTTTCCGCCTCTTTTTTGCTGAAAATACCCATGGAAACTCCTTTCAAATAAGCGTAGCGTTAAATCAATACATATAGTGTCACGACCGGATAGCCCGTGAACGAAATATCTCCATGCTTATCTGCATAATATTCTAGACTGTCTGCCCATGTCTACAGCAGACGCGATAATGATACGTCGAGTGTAGCTATGGCAGGTGCCGGATAGAAGCCCCAGGACGTTCTTAACTTATGCAAATTAGCCAAACCCTTGTCGTTGCCAATCCTGTAGCTTAAAAATTTACCCCAAACGAAAAGGGATATCGGCGGTTGAGTAGAAACTAGAAATATGAATAAAAAATTAACCTTAGCAATCATAGCCTTACTCATAATCATTATCGGTGCAGGTCTTCATCTGTCCTTTTTCAGGACGGAAAATACTGAGATAACCAAGGCAGATGTATTGAATGATCAACGCTACAGCACCGAACCAACCGGGTTGGATTTAATCCAAAAGGCGCTGGATGAAGGCAAGATCGATTTAGACTCCGCTTTGATTTATAAGGTCAAATTTTTGTTTAATGACCCGACTTTGCCTAAAGAATACCTCACCGAAAACATGCCCTTTGAAGACGGCGGCACTTTTACTGAAATCCAGGAAAACTGGGATAAGCTTTCCGAAGAAACTAAAGAAACGCTTAAGCCATATTTCTTACGGCCGGATAATCCCGACAGCTATATCAGCAAAATCATGAACGGCGAGATTAAAGCGTCAAAGACCAGTTTCCTTGAAATAGTCGGCCAAGCCGAAGCCTACAACCGGCCGATATCCTATAAAACCGATACCGGCTTGAATACCTCTGACGGCAAAATCAAAGTCTGGTACCCGGAAAAAAAGGAGACTATCAATGGCCGGGAACAAATTACCAAGCTTTACTATGGAACGAGCAAGAAAATCGTCGCCAACCTCAATACCGACCAAGCCTATGCTCAATTTGTAGGGCTCTTGGGTCGGGTGCCGCCATCGGATGGCACTCTGGGCGCTGACGGCAAGACAGACATCTACGTCGTACCGGTCGATAACGCTATCCTCAATATCGGCGGAGCTTCTGCGGGCGTAAATGTGCCCGACAACGGAAACGGCAAAAGCAGTTTCATTTTGCTTCGGGAAAATCTCGATGATCGCAACTTGAAAACTACTACCGTTCATGAACTATTCCATGCTTTTCAGCGCGCCTTTGAGTGCTCGATAACAAGAAACAACCTGTGGTGGATTGAGGGCACTGCTACCTGGTCCGAGGATTTCATTTACCCTAAAGAAAATACCGAACAAGGTCATGTAGTAAGCTTTGTTCCTAAGCCGGAATCAAGTTTAAACAAAAGCGGTGACAATTTTGAATACGGCGCCTATGTCTTTCCGTTTTATTTATCCAGAACTTATGACCGAGGCATAATCACCAAAATTTTCGAAGGCTGTGCAGAAACCGGCAATCCTCTGGATAGCGCGGAAAAAAATATTGATGGTGGATTCAAGAAAAATTGGAAAGAGTTCACTCTGTGGAACTACAACAAGATGCCGGTTCTTTACTACAAAAACGCGGACCAAAGCAAAACCTTTCCCAGTAATTCTTCTGAGTCAGGTGCAAATACTGAAAATAACTTCATTGCCGGCTTAGGCGAATCGCCCTATACGGTTAAAGAGCTGGCACCTTTGACTTCCCAAGTGTTGACTTTTTCAATTGTCGACGACCAGGGAGACGGAGAAGTCAGAAGAGTAACATTTAAAAGCTTGAAAAACTTTACCGGTAAAACCGATAAAGCCGCAATCAAAGCCATAGTCTACCCCAAATCAGGCGAACCCTATTTCGAAGACTGGACCGACAAGGAGAGCCGCAGTTTTTGTCTCGATAAAAGCAATGAAGATTTTGAAAAAGTAGTCTTGATTTTCAGCAATGCCGATATCAAAAACAAAATCAGCGCTGCCGATATCAAGGTCAAGACCGCTACTTCCTGCTTCGAAATCAGCCAAGGCGAAACCATGACAATTAAACCAATCTTTGCTATTAATCCCGGTTATGTCGGTACGCTGAGATATCAAGCCGAAGGCAGTCTGAATAAAGATTCAGTGCCGGCTAAGGCTAAATATCAATATTTAGGCAAGTGGAAAGTCAATGTCAATTACTTGGAACAATTCCCGCCGCAACGCCTATACGGGATAAGTGCAAGCGCAGTGGATCTTGCCTATGACCATGTTTTAGAATTCGATTTATCCGCTGATTCCGTTCTTAAAGACGGTACTTTTGAAATAAAGACCAAGCAAGGTAATTTTAAAACTCCGGGCTGGGAAATTCGTAATGAAATCTCCAGCCAAAGTGTTAATGTCCCCCAAAATACTACGGATTGGGATGTTGTCCGAAAAGGAGTTATAACAGAGATGACCGAAAACGGCGCGAAAATCAGCACCCCCGATTTTGTCCTCTACAATACCGGCGGCTACCGCAGTCTGCCTCATTCGATTGTGTTGGAGATTAAGAAATAGATTGCGGGAATTGCGGGACGGTAAGGGCGGCAATCGCGCCCTTGATGTCGGCACTCTGCTATCCATGCGATAATTAGAAGGGCAGTCGAGCATCAGAATCAATGATCAGTGGCGTCTCTGTTTTGTGTGGCAGGACGGAGATGTCTATGAAATCGAAATAACGGATTACCATTAGAAAGGAGCATCATGGGAAAAAGACTACATTCGGTACATCCCGGAGAGGTTCTCTTGGAAGAGTTTCTAAAGCCCATGGATCTAAGCCAGAACAGGCTAGCCATAAACATCGGTGTGCCGTCGAGAAGGATAAACGAGATTGCCCTCGGCAAGCGAAGCATTACAGCGGATACCGCGTTGAGACTTGCTAGGTTCTTTGGCAACTCCGCTGAGTTCTGGCTCGGCTTGCAAGCCCAGTATGACCTCGATGTTACAGCCGAAGCGCTGGGAGAACGGCTGGAGCGCGAAGTGAAGAAACATGTGCCTATTCGGCCTAGCGACCCGTTCACAAGAGACGCTAAGAAGCGGTGGAATAAGGTGCCTAAATGGGCTCAAGCTGAACTCCTGAAGAATGTATACTGCGGAAAATGCCACGATATGGTTGCCATAAGCCTGGAAACAGCGAAAATGCAAAGAGCCGACTTAATTCTTAGGGGAAAATGCAAAATCTGCGGGCACGATGTCTGTCGGGTTGTGGAGCCTGAAGGCGGTTAACAAGCCAACGAATTGTTATAGCGAATGCGGGATAAACAGGCGGCTTTTTGTTTTCGATATAGATTAATGCGGAGAAGAATATACGTAATTTATAGCAACGCCTCCTGGCCTACGTAATAAAATCACCTTAGCGTTCGCAAAGAAGCTGTATTATAATTGAGCTGCAGTTCCAAGTATCAAGGAGCCTATATGAAACGCGCGAGACTCTTCTTTTTTCTCTTGCTTGTTCTGCTCAGCTTATCATGCACGCAACAAACAAGCCCGCCAAGAGGTACGTCGATAAATGCGCCCCAGGAACAGAAATCAGAACGGCCGATTAAGCGCCCATCATACGGTATCTTTAAAGGACAGGACTTTAGTTTTCGTTATCCTGGCGGCTGGACAATATCCTCGCAGAAGCGGTTTTTTGCGCGAGGTTTTGGCACCGTGTCAGTGAATAATTTCAACTACGAGGGATTTTGGCCCGGTGTGCATTCTAATAGAGATGGCGGTTACAGTTGGAGTCCGGAAATTGCGCAACTGCAAGTGCCGACAGACGGGGCATTTCTGATGATTTGGATTCTGGAAGGTCCGGGCGACATCGATAACCTCCCCGATAAGCTCGACAAGACTAGCCTTAAACACACCAGCAAAGCAAAGGGGCCCACGGAAGCATATTCTACGATATTTCAAAGTGGTGGCACCCAGTACCGGTTAGACCTGTTTTTGAATGGTCGAGCGATAGTAAACTCCAAAAAGGAAGCACTTGCGATTATTGATAGTTTAAAGCTTGAACCAAGACAACATGGCTCTGCAGAACCCGTTCCTGAAGCCGTAACAATACCGCAAAAAGTAGAGGCAAATGGCATATATGAACTTATAACCGAAAATCCAGTCGTCTTTTCCGAAAATGCAACTCGCTACGGTGAGCAGCCCCTCGTTGATATTGAGGCTCTAAGCTCTACGGATAAACACTTCAGATGGACAATCCTCGATATTAATCCTGGTGGAGTTGTGCCGGGACAGCCGCAATATCTAAAATTCCGTATAAAAGTTACCGATTTTAACCAACCTCAGACAATTAGATTCAAAATTCGCCCGAGAAATATTTGATTGTTTAAGCGCGGGGACGTTCTTGACTTGCGCAAATTGCTTGCTTAACTGTTAATAGCAACGTCTTCCTGGCTGGGGACGTTTTCCTTTGCGGAGCGCGCATGATTATGGTACGGCCGGTTAATCGGCGGAGGTCCCAGCGCTTATGGAGTCGGGGAAGACATGACCTTTGGTCCAACCCAGAAGATTCGTCTCGGTTTTGATAAGGTACCATATATCTTGCGCCTCCTCAGGGTTGCCTGATAAATCGGCCAGGACCACCACTATTGGGCTATTTACCTTTAAGTTTGCAACGATGTTGCTTGAGGCAGGCCGTTCATAAAGGGGGATACTCTTGTGTACCATGCCCGTTTCACCGACATAGTGAAACTGTTGCGGCACCAAGCGGAGATTTCGCTTTTTGGTAAGGACATATTTATCGGTTATCTTCCAGAATCCCATCCACGAATCGACATAGACGATGCCGTTTCCGGGAAACTTAGGCCATCTGCCTAAACGTGCTTTCATCTCATGTATCGCAGAGCCATCGTACCAATAGAAGAGATATGCGTCATCGTCGCTTGGTCCCGGAGTATGAACTCCGACTTCTTGATATCTGTCGCTCGTGTCGATATCGACAACGACAAAGCCATCTGCCGGTACGCCTATCGATTTAAGGTCGCCCTTCACCGTGAGGTCATTAATATGCAAAACAAAATCACCAGACGGCCGTATGTCGCTAATCGAGATGCTTTCGGGCTTGCTGTCACCATTCAAGTCGGCCTTTACTGTTTTCACTATTTTTGGTCTCGGTGGCACCAGTGTTTCAGCGGAATGCGGAGGCGGCGAAGGCGTAGTAGGCTCAGTGTCGCGAGCGCTGGAAGTCGTTGTTGCTTGCGGTTTATTGCGGTTCACTGAGCCATCATCACGATCGCACCCGGAAACAACAAATGCCGGCAGAAAAACTATAAGAAGAACGAGAGACAGATAAGAGCGCTTCATCGCTTAACTCCTTTTACTTTAATGATTACCGATAGCTATCGCACTTAAGGTTAGCGTCTTATTATAATGCGGACAATCATTCGCAGAACATAACCTGCGATGCCGCTAAGAACCACCGCTGAATAACAAAGCTAAAGGGCGGACTTAAAATCCGCCCCAGCAATGTAGTAGTTCAGCTACACGATCATCCGAGAACGCTACGGCGATTACGCTTGAACGCCACCGCCATCAGCAGCCTCCTCCGGCCCGGCCTCGCCACCACCAGTCTCTCCAGCCTCCGCCGAATCAGCACCAACTTTCTCGCCCACAACCCTCTTCCCAAACACAATCTTCCCATCCTCAACACTCGCCACAACGACATCGCCCTCCATAAACTCGCCCCTCAGCAACTTCGATGCCAGCGGGTTTTCGATGCGCCGCTGAATCGTCCGCCTCAAAGGCCGCGCGCCCAAGAGCGGGTCGAAGCCCTCTTTGGCTAGGATGTCTTTGGCCTCCTCGGTCAGCTCCAGCGCTATCTGTTGCGCTTTGAGTTCGCGGCTGACGCGCTTCATCAGGATATCGACGATTACGCGTATCTGCTCGCTCGTGAGCGGGTGGAAGACGATTATCTCGTCGACGCGGTTCAAGAACTCGGGCCTGAAGCTCTTCTCAAGCTCGCGCAGCACCTGGTCTTTTATCCTTTCAAACTTCTTCTCCTCTTCGGGCACCGGCTTGAAGCCGATTGCCGGCACTTTCTTTATCAGGTGCCCGCCGATGTTCGACGTCATGATGACAATGGTGTTCTTAAAGTTCACCGTGCGTCCCTTGGCGTCGGTGATGCGCCCGTCGTCCATTATCTGAAGCAGGACGTTTAGCACATCGGGGTGCGCCTTCTCTATCTCATCGAAGAGCACGACCGAATACGGCCTGCGCCGGATAGGCTCGGTCAACTGACCGGCCTCTTCGTAACCGACGTACCCCGGAGGCGCGCCGATCAAGCGCGACACGGTGTGCTTCTCCATATACTCGCTCATGTCGATTCGTACCATCGACTCTGCCTCGCCGAAGAGGTGCTCGGCCAGCGCGCGCGCCAGCTCGGTCTTGCCGACACCGGTCGGCCCGAGGAATATAAACGAGCCGACGGGGCGGTTCGGGTCTTTCAGGCCCGCGCGCGCCCGGCGAATCGCCTCCGAGATGGCCTCGATGGCCTCATCTTGCCCGACGACCCGCTCGTGCAGCGTCTCCTCCATCCTGAGGAGCTTCGCTTTTTCTTCCTCGACGAGCTTCTTCGCCGGAACCCCGGTCCAGCTCGATATTATCTCGGCGATGTCCTCGGTCGTGACCCCCAAATCAGCCATGCCTTTCGTGCGCTCCCAGTCGCGCTCGGCCTTCTCAAGCTCTTCCTTGAGCTGCTGTTCCTTCTCGCGCAGCTTCATGGCCTTCTCGTAGTCCTCGGTCTTGACTGCGGCATCTTTCTCGCGCTGGATGGCCTCGAGTTTTTCCTCCATGCCTTTGACGTCTACCGGCGGCACCGTCGATTGCAAGCGAACCTTCGCGCCCGCCTCATCGATTAGGTCGATAGCCTTGTCCGGCAAAAACCTGTCCGAGATGTACTTGTCGGATAGCTCGACCGCCGCGACGATAGCCTCGTCGCTGATGGAGACGCGGTGATGCGCCTCGTAGCGGTCGCGCAGCCCTTTAAGGATTTCGATAGCATCCTCGACAGTGGGCTCGCTCACTATAATCGGCTGGAACCGTCTCTCCAGCGCCGGGTCTTTCTCGATGTGCTTGCGGTACTCGTCGAGGGTCGTCGCGCCGATGACCTGCAACTCGCCCCGCGAGAGGGCGGGCTTTATCATGTTCGACGCGTCGATTGCGCCCTCGGCCGCACCGGCCCCGGCAATCGTGTGCAATTCATCTATAAAGAGGATGATCTCGCCGCTTCGCTGGCGTATCTCATCCATCACTCTCTTCAAACGCTCCTCGAACTCGCCGCGATAGCGCGTACCGGCGACCATGCCGGCCAAGTCGAGCGCGATGACTCGCTTGCCCCTGAGCATCTCCGGAACCTGCTCGGCCTCGATTTTCTGCGCGAGTCCTTCGGCGATGGCCGTCTTGCCGACGCCCGCCTCACCGATGAGCGCCGGGTTGTTCTTTGTCCGGCGGCTCAAAATCCTTATGATGCGCTCTATTTCTTTACCACGGCCGATAACCGGGTCTAATTTACCTTCGCGGGCCAGGCTATTTAAATCGCGGCTGTACTGGTCGAGCGTTGGTGTCATGCTTTTAACCGGCGCCTCCGCTGTCGCTTGCGGGATCTCTGCTGATCCTGCCATGTTCATTACCTCCTGTTTAGCGCGGCCATAATCTATGCCGCGCCGTTTTAATATTTGTGCGCCGATACCTTCATCTTCCCGGATAAGTCCGAGTAGAAGGTGTTCGGCTCCGATGAATCGCTCACCGGACGAGCGTGCCTCTTCGTGGGCAAGCTCAAGCGCCCGCTTGCTTCGCGGGCTAAGTGGAATCGCTTTCTCGGGCGCCCCTTTACCGCGCCCAATCATGTCCTCGACCTCTTTCTGCAAGTCGTCGAGATTGACCCCGAGACCCATCAACAGCTTCGAGCCGACCGGCTCCCGGCTCAAACCCAGGATGAGGTGCTCGGTGCCTATATGACTGAATTCAAGCCTTACCGCTTCATTGGCGGCAAGGTCGAGCGCCTCGATTGCGCTCTCCGAAAGCAACTCTAAGATATTACCCGTAGGTTGCTTGAAAATCTCCGGAAACATCCTTGAAAAATCCGGCATGCCGAACAGGCCACCCATATCCTCAAGGGGTGAACCCGGGAATATACCGACTTCGCGCGCACACTCCTCACAGACGTGCGCCATTTCTTTTTTGTCGCCCTTTATCTGCGTATAAGTAACAGTTGCCGGGCGTTGACTGCATCGTTCACACAACATGGATTCAACCTCCTTTTTCTCCTAAGATGATTCTTCCCGTTCTTTTAATAAAAAATGAACGGGAACTCGTTAAATCCTATGCAATTAATTACTTGCCTCTTATCTCATTATATCAAACGATGCAATAACATACCGTGGGCTTGGTTGATTATTAAGCAAGCTCAGAGAGGGTTAGGGAATGGTTATGGGGGATGAACCGCCAGTCATGAACTCCAACCAGCTACTCAACCCGCCCCCATTGTGCTACCATGATTTTACTACTAAGGGGGGTGGTTGATTTGGCGATTGTCTCGCAAGTAACCAGCATAATCAACGGCATCGCGCCGGTGTATCTCAAATCCGACCAGGACAGGGTCGGGCTGCAAGTCGGTAGCTCGCAAGCGTCAGTCAACAAGGTTTTGGTCACACTCGAAGTCACAGAAGAAGTCGTCAAAGAAGCGAGAGCGAAGGGCACACAGCTCATAATCTCGCACCACCCGCTGATATTTCAAAATCTTGAGCGCGTTATCGCCGACGACCATATCGGCGGAATGATCACCGAGCTTTTAAAAGCCGACATATCGGTATTCGCGGCGCACACCAATCTCGACCGGACCCGCGACGGTGTTAGCGATGTCTTGGCGCGCGTGCTCGGCCTCCAAGATATAGAGGTGCTCCTGCAGGCGCGCGATATCCCGATGTACAAAATCGCGGTTTTCGTCCCGCGCGAGAACGTGGACGATTTGATATCGGCGATGGGAAACGTGGGCAGCGGCGTCATAGGGGAATATAGTCACTGTACGTTTCGAACCGAGGGGAAGGGTACGTTCTACCCGATGCTCGGCGCGCACCCGTACCTTGGAGAAGTCAGCGAATTGAACGAGGTCGACGAGTTCCGGCTGGAGATGCTGGTAAGCCCCGACCGCGTGGACCGAGTCATAGCCGCCATGCTCGAGGTGCACCCTTATGAGGAGGTCGCCTACGACCTGTACGAGGTAAAAACGCCGCCACCGGGTGTCGGTTTCGGGCGCATTGGTAATATGCTAAAGCAGCGCTCGCTCCGCGATTTTGCTGAGCACTGGAGCGACCAGCTCGATTGTGACCTGCGGATTTCGGGCGATTTGGATATGATGGTGAGAAGAGTAGCGGTATGCGGAGGCAGCGGTGGCGAGCTTATCGGTGTCGCGAAAGCAGCCGGCGCCGACGTCTTTATCACCGGCGACATCAAACACCATGCGGCGCATGCCGCTAAAGCGATAGGGCTGGGCCTCGTCGATGCCGGCCATGCCGAAACCGAGCGGTTGATTGTGCCTGAGTTGGCAAAAGAGCTGCAAAGGCGTTTATATGAGGCGGGCATGAACGTGGAAGTCGTGGTCTCCGAGATAGACACAAGCCCATGGAATAAGGACTGATTATGGACGATTACAAGACTCTGGCCGAACTTCAGGAAATCGACTCACACATCGATGCGCTCGATTACCGCGAAGCGAACCTGGCCGAGCGCGCTGCTTACCTTGCGTTAAAAGACGAGGTAGCAAAGATAGAGGCGCTCTATGCCAATGTCGCGAAGAAGCTGCGCGACGAGTCCGCGATTCTCAAGAAGCACGAGGATGTCTTGGAAGGCCTTAACGCCAAAATCGCCAAAGAGGAAAAGCGCCTCTATAGCGGAACGGTGACCATTCCCAAAGAGCTTGCGAGCATCCAGCAGGAGCTGGCGCACCTCAAGGAACAGGCCGACAACACCGAGCTGGAGCTTCTGGAGCAGAGCGAGGTAGTGGACGGTTGCAAATCCGACGACAAGGCGATTAGCGAGCGGTTGCAAAAGCGGACGGTTGAGCGAGACGCCGCACAGAAGCGGATGGAGGATGAGCTGGCGCAGATAGCGGGCGAGCGCGACGGCTGGAAGGCGAAGCGCGAACCGGTCTACGCCGCGCTCAGCGAAGACGCGAGCCGCCTATATGATAAAGTGAGACTGAAACACCAGGTTGCCGTGACGGTCCTGGAGGGCGAGATTTGCCAGGGGTGCCGGGTCGACTTGCCGAGCACCGAGGCCGACCATATACACGAATCGATGACGCTCGAGCGCTGCTCCAACTGCGGCAGAATTTTTGTGAAACCTACGGAATGATAGATATGGCAAGCACAAACACAGCGAAACTCATACTCCATACCGACGGCGCGGCCAGGGGCAATCCCGGGCCGGCGGGTGCGGGCGGCGAGATTCGAAATGACGACGGCAAACTTCTCGCCGAGGTATCCCAATATCTGGGTGAGGCGACGAACAACGTTGCCGAGTATAAAGCCCTTATCCTCACGCTTGAGCGCGCCCTGCTCTTTAATCCGCAGGAAATCGAGGTCCGTGCCGACAGCGAGCTTCTTGTCAAACAGCTTTGCGGCGAATACAGGGTTAAAAACGAGGGGCTGAAACCGCTCTATGCACGCATAAAAATACTCGCGGCCGATGTTAAGAAGTTCGAGGTCAGACATGTCTATCGCAGCGAGAACGCGCACGCGGACGAGCTTGCGAACATGGCCATCGACGCGTATCAAAGCGGCGACTCGACATTCGGAAGCGGACAGGGGCGCGACTCGGGTACGCAGCACGCGGCAAACGAAGATGGATTCGAGCAGGACAGCCTCTTTTAATTTGGGGTTCCGATGGGGAAGTAGAACGCAAAAAAAGACAAAATAAAGAACCCCAAGAAACCTCGCTTGAGATTATTCCTTACTTGTGAGTTTCCCGTTTCGTTCTTCTCGGCAGACAATTACTCGTTCTGGTCTCACGACCATAATCTTTCGTCCCTTGCCTCGAAGCCGCTTCTGGTACGCCCACTTTCTTGAATGGCTCTCGTTCAGCCCCTTGGGGTCTATTACCAGGATATCAAATGGTTTAAGTGTTGTCAACGATAATTAAAAAGATATTTAATTATCGACCGCTCGGTGCTATCTGTAATAAATTGCAACTAGCCATAAGCAAAAGGTATAATCATTTACTAATAAATGAGAGGTGGAAACGGGACTGTGATATATAAAGATCTAAGAGATTTCATAAAATATCTTGAGAGCAAGGGGCAGCTCAAGAGGGTGAAGACCGAAGTAGACCCCGACCTCGAAATCACGGAGATAACCGACCGCATCAGCAAGGCATATGGACCGGCCATCCTGTTTGAAAACCCCAAAGGCTCCAGCATGCCTGTTTTGATGAACGCATTCGGTTCTTACGAGCGCATGAGCTGGGCTCTTGGCGTAAACAAGCTCGACGAAGTCCCGCAGAAACTCGCCGAGCTTTTACCCGATGGCGAGCCGGGCAACTTCTGGCAAAAAATGTCGACGCTCTTCAAGCTTAAAAATATCGCCGACTACAAACCGAAAGAGGTCAAGAACGCCCCCTGTCAGGAAGTAGTCTTAACCGAGAATTTCTCCCTCAACGATATGCCGGTCCTCAAGTGTTGGCCGCAAGACGGCGGCAAATTCATCACGCTCCCGTTGGTCATCACAAAAGACCCCGATAGCGGAAGGCAAAACCTCGGCATGTACCGGATGCAGGTATTCGACGACACGACGACGGGGATGCACTGGCACGAGCATCACGACGGCGCGCAGTATTATCGCAAGCGCCAGCGACAAGGCCGGCCGATCGAGGTGGCGGTTGCGCTCGGGGGCGACCCGGCGACGATATATTCGGCGACCGCACCGCTCCCGCCCCAGCTAGAGGAGTTGTTCTTCGCCGGGATACTCCGCCGCCAAGCCGTCGAAGTCGTAAAAGCGAAGACCGTCGATTTGATGGTCCCGGCGCACGCCGAGATTATCCTCGAAGGCTACGTCGACCACGAGGAGACGCGCTGGGAGGGGCCCTTCGGCGACCACACGGGCTACTACTCGCTCGCCGATTACTACCCGGTTTTCCACGTAAAGTGCATCACCATGCGCAAAGACCCCATCTACCCGGCGACCATCGTAGGCAAGCCGCCGATGGAGGACTGCTACATGGGCAAGGCTACCGAGCGCATATTCCTGCCGATGTTAAAGACGGCGCTGCCCGAGATAGTCGACCTCAACCTGCCGCTCGAAGGTGTTTTCCATAATTGCGCCATCATCTCGATTAAGAAGAGCTATCCGGCACATGCGTTCAAAGCTATGAGCGCGATATGGGGACTCGGGCAGATGATGTTCACCAAGATGATAATCGTCGTCGACGAGCACGTCGACGCGCAGAATATGTCGGAAGTCTTGTGGAAGGTATTTAACAATGTCGACCCGGCTCGTGATATTATGATTGTGAAGGGCCCCCTCGACGCGCTTGACCACTCATCGAACACTCCGAGGTTCGGGTCGAAGATGGGTATCGACGCGACTAAGAAGTGGCCCGAAGAGGGGCACACCCGCGAGTGGCCGGACGACATCGTGATGGACGAAGCCACCCGCAAGATGGTAGACGAAAAATGGAAGGAATACGGTCTTGGGTAAGCTTAAGGTAGTCCTTGAGATGATCAAGTTCGAACATACTATCTTCGCCCTGCCCTTCGCCTACATGGGCATGATGCTTGCGGCGAACGGGCTTCCGCGCATCGCGCAGATATTCTGGATTACCGTTGCGATGGTCGGAGCGCGCAGCTTTGCGATGGCGATAAACCGCTATATCGACAGAGAGATAGATGCGCGCAACCCGCGCACCGAGGACCGCGCGATGCCCGCCGGCAAGCTAAACAACAACTACGTGCTCGTGTTTAGCGCCATTAGCCTGGTCGTCTTTTTTATAGCGACTTACCAGCTCGCTCCGCTAGCACGCCTTGTCTGGCCCGCCATTGTCTTTCCTTTCTTGATATATTCGTACACGAAGCGGTTTACCTGGCTGAGTCATGTAGTCCTGGGCGTAAGCCTCGGTCTTGCGCCAATTGCCGCATGGATAGCTATAACCAACGGCCTTAGCTGGCCCGTCGTAGCCTTGGGGGCGGCGGTGACCTTGTGGGTGGCCGGTTTCGACATCATCTACGCATGCCAGGATATCGATTTCGACCGCAAAGACAAGCTCTTCTCGATTCCGGCGGTCTTCGGAATTAAGAAAGCGCTCTTGGTGACCAGGACTTTTCATGTGTTGACGGTGGGACTGCTCTTTACCGTAGGTGTCGCGTTCAACTTGGGCGTGGTCTACTATATCGGCGTAGCGATAACGGCGTTGCTTCTGGCGTACGAAAACCGGATGGTCAAAGAGGATGACCTATCCAAGGTTAATGTGGCCTTTTTCACGATAAACGGCTTCATAAGCTTGCAGATTTTCGCCTTTACCGGCCTCGACTTCGCCGCGCGATATTTGATTAAGGGGATGGCGTAGTTTGGAGTATGTCATTGCCATAACCGGAGCTAGCGGTGCTATCTACGGAGTGCGCCTCGTAGAGATGCTCATCGAACGCGGCCACCAAGTATCACTTATAATCTCCGAGCCCGGAAAATTGGTCCTCGCCCACGAAATCGATTATCATTTCGACGATGAACAGGTGGTCTCTGTTTTTGCGGAGAAGCTCGGCATGCCCGAGGTCGAGAGCCTTCTTAAATACTATAGCAACGACGATTTTATGGCGCCGGTCTGCAGCGGCTCGCATCGCACTGCCGGCATGGTCATAATACCGTGCAGCATGGCGACGCTCGGCGCGGTCGCAAACGGGCTCTCATCGAACCTTATCGAGCGCACCGCCGATGTCATGCTGAAGGAGTCGCGGCGTTTGATACTGGTGCCGAGGGAGACCCCGTTGAGCAGGATACACCTGAAGAATCTTTTGGCCGCCGAAGAGGCGGGAGCCAAAATAGTCCCGCCCATGCCGGCGTTCTACCATAAACCCGCGACCATCAGCGACATAGTCGATTTTGTCGTCGGCAAAGTCCTCGACCAGCTCGAGGTAGAGCACGAGCTTTTTAAGAGGTGGGAGTAGGGTCGTCGAGCGGGAAGAATTAATTCCAAAACTTGAACCAACTTGGAGGTCGAACATGTCGATAGTGAGCACGGACATTAACATAAGGGAAATCGAAGAAAAGATATTCTCCGGCGAGCGGCTTTCGCGCGAAGACGGCATCGCACTATATAATTGCAATGATATTCTCGCCCTGGGGCGGTTTGCGCGCCACGTCAAGGAGAAGAAGACCGGCAATTACGCCTACTTCAACGTCAATCGCCATATCAACCTGACCAACGTATGCGTTTCACGCTGCAAGTTCTGCGCGTTCAGCGCCGACAAGGGCGACGCTCACGCCTACACGATGACGCTTGATGAGGCGCTCGGGCGCGCGCTCGAAGCGCCGGCTCTCGGTGCTACCGAGCTTCATATCGTCAGCGGGCTCCACCCCGACCTTCCCTTCGACTACTATCTCGAAGTAATCAGCGAGTGCAGGAAAGCCCTGCCCGATATACATATCCAGGCGTTTACGGCGGTGGAAATCGACTACTTCGCCCAAATAACGGGCTTTAGTATCCGCGAGGTGCTCCAGAAGCTCAAAGACGCGGGCCTGGGCTCGATGCCCGGCGGTGGAGCGGAGATATTCAGCGGACGCGTGCGCGGCCTCACCTGCGAGAAGAAAGCGAGCGGCGAGGAGTGGCTCAAGGTCATGAGAACCGCCCACGGGCTCGGTCTTAAATCGAACGCGACGATGCTCTACGGACATGTCGAGACGATAGAGGAGCGCATCGACCACCTCATAGAACTGCGTGAACTCCAGGACGAGACGGGCGGGTTCCAGAGCTTCATCCCGCTGCCATTTCACCCGGACAACACCGAGCTTACCGGGATTAGTAGGACAACCGCGTTCGATGAGATCAAGACCTTTGCGGTCGCGCGCCTCATGCTCGACAATTTCGACCACGTCAAAGCGTTCTGGATAATGGTCGGTCTGAAGTTGGCGCAGCTCTCGCTCGACTTTGGCGTCGACGACCTCGACGGCACGGTCGTAGAGGAGAAGATAACCAAATCCGCCGGCGCGCAGACGGGCGAGTCGATTGAAAAGGACGAGCTTATCAACCTTATCAAAGACGCGGGGCGCACACCGGTCGAACGTGACACGCTCTACAACGTTCTGAAAATCTACGAGGATTAGCGCGAGCAGCGTTACTGTTAGCAGCATGCTGCCATAGAAAGCGCCAAACATACCCGGAGGAATCGTAATTGCTTAGACCACGCGTCGGCCATATCCAGTTTATAAACTGCCTGCCGCTCTACTATGGCCTCGTTCAAAACAACGTGTTGCTCGACGTCGAGCTTATCAAGGGCACGCCGACCGAGCTCAATAAATGGTTGCTCGAAGGCAAGCTGGATATCAGCCCGATATCGTCTATCGAGTACTGCCGCAACTACAAAGACTTGATGCTTCTGCCGAACCTGGCGGTCGCGGCCGACGGCGAGGTAAAGAGCATCCTTTTCATAAGCAAGGTCCCCATCGAGGAGATGGACGGCCGCCTGGTGGCGCTGACCAATACCTCGGCGACCTCGCAGGCGCTCACGCGCATCATCCTTAGGGATAAATACGGCTTGGCACCGAAATATTTCTCATGCCCGCCTGATTTGTCCGAGATGTTGATGGAGGCCGACGGCGCGCTGCTCATCGGCGATCACGCCTTGCGCGTGCTCTATGAGCCGCCTCAAGACCTCTACCTATACGACCTCGGCAAAGAATGGAAAGAGCTGACTGGTAGGCGGATGGTCTTCGCGGTATGGGCGGTGCGGCGCATCTTTGCCGCCGAAAATCCCGATCTGGTAAAAGAGATTTACGAGGGGTTTATGAAATCGATGGTATACAGCATCGAAAAGGTAGACGAGATAGCGGTCGCGGTATCGCGCTGGGAGAATTTCGAAGCGGGCTTTTTGAGGGACTACTTCGCAAGCCTCAAATTTGACCTCGACGCCCCATACCAGGAAGACCTGCTCGCTTACGCCACGCGTGCGTATGAGCTCGGTTTCATCCAGGAGATACCGAAGCTCGAGTTCGTGGAGGTGTGATGGAGCAGCAAACGATACTCGATGAGGTGTCCGCCGGGCGCCGCTTAACCGAAGAAGAAGCGCTATACTTGCTCAACGAGGGGGACTTGCTCGCGGTCGGCGCCGTTGCCGACAGGGCGCGGGCGCGACTCTTCGGAGACACCGTCACCTTTATCATCGACCGCAACATCAACTACTCGAACGTCTGCACCAGCAAGTGCAAGTTCTGCGCGTTCTACCGCGATAAAGACGACGCGGGCGCCTACCTCTTGAGCAAAGAGGAGATATTTAAGAAAATCGAAGAGACGATAGCGTTGGAGGGCACGCAGATAATGATGCAGGGCGGACTCCACCCCGACCTGAGAATCGACTACTTCGAAGACCTTTTTCGCAGCATAAAAGAGCGCTTCGATATAGTGGTCCACTCGCTCGGCGCGCCCGAGGTCGCCTATATCGCCGACATTTCCGGCATCAGCGTTGACGAAGCACTGCGACGCTTGAGAGACGCCGGTCTCGACTCGTTGCCCGGCGCGGGAGCCGAGATACTCGTCGACCACTACCGTAACGCGGTCAGCCCGAACAAGGTCTCCGCCGGGCGCTGGCTCGATGTCATGCGCCGGGCGCACCGGAACGGCATCGAGAGCACGGCGACGATGATGATGGGCGGCTCCGAAACCGTAGAGGACCGCATCGAGCACATGAGCAAGATTCGCAGCCTGCAAGATGAAACCGGCGGCTTCCGCGCCTTTATCTCGTGGACCTACCAGCCGGGGATGACCGAGCTAGGCGGCAGCGTGGTCTCATCGCGACATTACCTGAAAACACTGGCGGTCGCCCGCCTCTTCTTAGATAATATTAAGCATATCCAGGGTTCATGGGTGACCCAAGGCACGGACATCGGGCAGCTCAGTCTCTCGTTCGGCGCTGACGACCTGGGGAGCATTATGATAGAGGAGAACGTCGTACGCGCGACCGGCCTAGCCTATAAGATGACGAAAGAAGAGATGGTGCGCCTCATCAAAGCGACGGGAAAACAAGCCGCTCGTCGCGATACGCTCTACGAGATAATCGAGCGATTCGAGTAGCACGGCGGCGCTCTCGCGGAGATCGAGAGGAAGGCGAGGAAGAGTTTTATGTCGACACAGATTCCAGCAGCAGAGTTCGCCATCATCGGCGGCTCCAGCACATTTTCGATAAAGTTTCCCGGGGCGCTCGGTGAGCCGGATATCGAGGTCTTGGAAGAAGGCCTCGTCTTCGAGACGCCTTTCGGGGAGAGCCCACCGTTTACGCTCTTCAAACTCGGCGAGAAAGACGTGCTCACCTGCAAGATGCACGGTTGGCGCGGCGGCGTGACCCGAGCAGCTTCGTCGCGGCAGATATTTTGGGTCTTCCGCGAGGCTGGTGTAGGGCGCGTTCTGGTCGAAGGCGGCGTCGGCGCCGTCAACCACCTGCTAAGCCCGCGCGATATCGTTTTACCCACCGACTATATAGATAACTCGATGAGAAAGGCCGTCAACATCGGTTCCGATTACCTCCTGGTCATGCGAAAAGCCATCTGCCCCGAGCTCCACGCGAACTTAGCCGAAGCCGCTGCAAAACATGCGCCGGCGAGACTTTTCGAGCGCGGCATCTACGCCAACACCGACGGGCGCCACTTCGAGAGCCCGGCGGAGGTCGCGGTCCTTAAGCAGTGGGGAGCCGACGTCGTTGGGCAGAGCATCTGTCCCGAGGTCTACTTGGCGCGGGAGATAGGCGCCTGTTACGCGGGCATGTATCTGGTGGTAAACTACGCCGAAGGGGTCGTTCAGGATTGGACGCACGAGGAGTTGGCGGACATTTTTTATGGTGAGTCGGAGATGGTAGGCAAGAGCTTGCTCGACGCCCTTCGCGCCACAGACGCGACGGCGGCTTGCGAGTGCGCAAGCTTGCGGAAACACACCCTCTTAAAGGAAGATTAGCCAAAGAATTATTTCCTCAAGCCGCGCGAAATTCTAGCGCAGCGGGCGCAAGTGGGCTATGCTTAAGCTATGATTTACACAGCTGATTTGGTTCTCCCTATCACCGGCTCGCCCGTCGAGCATGGGGCGATTCTGGTCAAGGACGGCCGCGTTGTCACCGTCGGCGAACGCGCAAGCGTGCTCAAAGAAAATCCCCGAGAAGAATTCCATGATTTTGGAGACGCTCTTCTCATGCCCGGCTTAGTCAACCTCCACGGTCATTTCGAGTGCGCCGCCTTTGATTTTCTCGCCTCCGAGCCCACGTCGTTTTCGCAGTGGCTCGGCGGGATAATCCAGGCGGGGCGCGGCATGGAAAGAGACGACTGGTTGAGGGCGGCCCGAAAAGGCGTAGCCGACAGCTTTGCGGCGGGGATAACTTGCTCGGCCGATATAACACGCTCGGGAGCGGGCCTGCAAGCCGCTTACGAGGCCGGTATGCCGGCGCTTATATACCTCGAGGTCGTCGCGGTTGACGCCTCCAACCTGATGGAGACCATCGTCGGCCTGCTTGAGCGAATCAAAAGCTCGGAGCCGGTCGCCCAGGCCGGAGTGCAAAGACTCGGTCTCTCGCCGCATTCCGCATATACCCTGACCGAAG
>JAUXNY010000022.1 GCA_030682615.1 Candidatus Aquicultor sp.
GTCTATGACCCGCACGGCTTTGCCTTCGCTCCGCTGAATGGTCTTCGGCTCGACGAGCTTTACCGTAACCGATACATTAAGCAAGCTCTCGATCTCGCGTTTTATTTTCTTTTCGAACGCTTCCAGGTGCCTCACCTCATCCGAGAAGAACTTCTCGTCTACTTCGACCCGGACTTCCATAATATCGAGCTGCCCGACGCGGTTTACGATTATCTGATAGTGGGGCTGGGTGCCTTCTATGTCCATGAGAACACTCTCGATTTGCGACGGGAAGACGTTGACCCCCCTGATGATGAGCATATCGTCGGTCCTGCCGGTCACCCTGTCCATACGCGCCAGGGTGCGGCCGCACGCGCATTGCTCATAGTTTATCGCCGATATGTCGCGAGTGCGGTACCTGATAATCGGTATCGCCTCTTTGGTGATGGTCGTAAAGACGAGTTCGCCTTGCTCTCCCTCGGGCATGCGCTCGCCGGTATCCGGGTCGATTACCTCTACGATGAAATGGTCCTCGCCGATATGCAGGCCGTTTTTCTCGGGGCACTCATACGCGACACCGGGGCCCATGACTTCACTTAAGCCGTAGATGTCGATGGCAAGAATATTAAGCCTCGCCTCCAGGTCTTGTCGCATGCTGTTCGACCAGGGCTCGGCTCCGAAGACGCCGGCTTTTAACTTAAGGTTTTTCTTGGCGCCCATCTCCTCGGCGACTTCCGCCAGAAAGAGCGCGTAAGAGGGGGTACAGGCGAGTATCGTGCAGCCGAAATCCTCCATTATGGTTATCTGGCGCTTGGTATTGCCGCCCGATATCGGAACTACGGAAGCGCCCACGCGCTCCGCGCCATAATGGATACCGAGGCCTCCTGTGAAGAGGCCGTAGCCGTAGGCGTTGTGGACGACATCTTCCGCAGTGGTGCCGGCGGATGACAAAGTCCTCGCCATCAGTTCCGCCCAGGTATCGATATCGGTGGCGGTGTAGCCTACGACCGTAGACTTCCCGGTCGTCCCCGAAGACGCGTGCAGCCTAACTATGTCTTTCATGGGCACCGCGAACATACCGAACGGGTAGTTGTCCCTAAGGTCGGTCTTTAAAGTAAACGGAAATTTCTCGAGGTCATCCAGGGTCTTCAGTGAATCCGGGTTCAGCCCGTGCTTATCAAAGCGCTTCTTATACATAGGTACGTTCTCATAGACCCGCTTGACCGTTTGGCGCAACCGCTCGAGCTGCAGCTCTTCGAGTTTCTCCCGAGGCATGGTTTCGATTTCTTTGTTCCAGATCATCGCGTGCTCCCTCGCTGGTTTATTTTTTTAAACAGCGACCAACCAAAGCGCTGGTCGTCCCCCCTGTGGTTACTTATATATAATAGCGAATATATCCGGCTGTCGCCAGGTGGTTTGCGCTGATGAGGCTCAAGTTTGGCCTCGTGAGGTCGCTATTGAGACGCCGGCTGGGCCGGAACGGGCCGGCGCGGCTCCGAAATCTGTGCGGGAGGCTGCGTCGTAGGCGGTGTTGAAGGCGGCGTTTTTTCGGGCTGCGGCGTTATGGCCGCTTCTTTCGTGCCGACTCTTATTACTGCGGTTTTCGGCTTATACCGGCTGAAAAACTTTTCCTCTTTGACGACCTTGCCGTCGATTTTTGTTATCCTTCTAACAGTAACGTCCCGCCCCGGAGAGCCGTGATCTTTGACTTTCGTAACACCTTTAACCAGAGTCACATCATCCTCGTACTTTGTCGGGAACGTCTTGTAGTTGCTCGGCGCGCTCGTCGTATACGCGACTTCGACACCCCGGCTCGTGCTATAGAAATTTATAGTCAATGTGCTGGAGCTCGCGTTGGCCTTTATCAACATATAGTATTCGGTGTTGTTCTTGAACTTCAGGTCGGGACCGCCATATGAGACGGTGGCATCGCGCCCGGTCGGGTAGTGGCTGATGAAAAGGCTATGGTTGCTCCGTTCGACCACCTCGTATCCCCCGAAAAAAACGGTGTTGAATAGCGTTGTGGCGACTTGGCATACACCGCCTCCAAGCGATGGCTGTAGCTCGCCGTTAATGATAGCAGGTGCCTCTTGGTAACCTTTGCTCGCGGTTCGAGGGCCTATCTTGCCATTGAACGAGAAGGTCTCATCGGGAGCCAGAATCACCCCGTCGAGTTCTCCGGCGAGCGTCTTGATGTTGTGCACCCTGGATGTCTGCGACGCGCTGTAATGCGTTGTATAGCTCGAGACTTTCTCTTTGATGCCCATACCTTTAGCGTCTTCAGTCGTGAGCTTCGGCTCCGCTACTTCGGTCGCAAGCATTGCTTGCCGGTTGTCGCTGGTCTTGCTCGCTTCAAGCATCCCCTCGATTGCCTTTTTGACGTCGACCTTGACACCGTTTTCGCTCGGAACAATCGTAACGGTATCCCCGGCTATCTCAAATTGGGCGTCTTTCGGCTCGCTCGCTATATTTGCGGTCAGCTTTTCAATCTCTAGCGCAGCCTTGTCGCTGTCGAAATCGACATCTAGGCTCCAGACCGCACCCTCCCGCACTTTCTTAAACGATATCCAGTCGATGATTTGCTCTTCGGTTATAGTCCAGTTTTCCTGCTTGTATGTAAGTTCCAACGGCGCGTCTATCATCTGCGCAACCGTGTTTTTCGTCTCACTGAGCGTGTCCTCGTGTATATCCGGCTTTTGCGTCTTGACCGGAACCAGAACGCTCTGTTTCTCGGGGTCCCCGAAGGCAGTCAATATCCGCGGCTCCAAAACATTCCGGACTACTGTCAAGCCGTTCTTGCTGCTCGCAATGACTACGTTTCCCTCGACTATCTTTATCTCCGCGTCTTCAGCGGCCTGGTCTACCTCCTTTGCTACCTTAGAGATAAACGCGTCAAATTTGGCATCCTCGTTATCGAAGACGGGTGCCAGCGCTCTCTTATTAAACCACAGGCTCATCCGAGTCTGCGTATCTTTAAAAACGCTGCCGGTACGCCCTAACGCAAAAGCTCTCTCCAGCGTTGCGTCGACGTCTACTTCGACCCCGAGTTTAGCCGGTGACGCGACCCATTTCTTGCCGGTATAGAGCACGTTGACATCTTGTCCTTCGAGCTCTTTCGCCAGTTTGCCTATATTGTCAGCGGCGGCATCTTTTGTCTGGCCCCCCAGGGATAAGCCGCCGACACTTACGTTCCGGTGGATTTTGTTGGCGTATAACGTCGCGTCGGCAATCCCAAGCCCGACTACCGATACGATGATTAACGCGCCCACTATGAGGCTTATCTTGAGCCAAGTTTTTTCAAGCGCCTGCTTCAATTTCTCTTTCAATTGAATTCCTCTGCTCTGCTTCAGCTTCTTACGCTACTTATTGCTTACCTTTTTTGCCAAGGCCGCATTGATCTTTATTTCCGCATCCTTCGTTATATACAAAGAAACACCCGTGAGCGAACTAAGCTTATCGCGAATCCCTCCGGGGATTACAAGCGCATCGTGTATAACCTCGGGGTTTCCAATCGCCAACACCTCATACGGTGCCGCTACCTGCTTCTGGTTTATAAATATAGCCTCTTCCGTCTCTGATACGCCGGTCGCGGCGACGATCCTTATCCCATTAATAGATATCGCCTCAGCGCCGCCGACGCGCAGCTCGGTAATGATGTCGACCATATCGTAAGCTCTGAGCGTCGCATCCTCATCGGTCACGAGAGCCTTGATTCCAGGCCCATAGACCTTCGTCAAACCGGCTATGATTTTGAGGTTGTTCAGGTTTTTCGAGGATTCCGTCATTACCTCGGCGCTGTTGTTGCTCGCCTGCTCGATTTTGAACAACTGAAGGCGCAAATCGGCGGCCTCGACCCTGAGCGTATTTATCTCACCATCGAGTTTGCTCACGATTTGCGTCAGGTCGGATTCCGTCGCATTTTGCAGCGCCTGAGTCGCCGATTGGTGGACACGCAGCTGCGTCACGATTAATATGCCGAGCAGCATAGTTACCGCGGCAATGGCTATCTGAGTCCGCTTTGCCTGGCTATTTAGTGCTGTGATAAAGCTTCGAAAATATTTCAACGCCCGTTACTCCCAGTGACGCTTCTGAAAATAATGTCTGCGCACGAGTGCAAGATTCTGGAACAAGCGCACGCCAAACGCGACCACCGCCGCGAGATAAAGGTCTACCCCCAGCCGGTCGCCGAGAAAGACGATAAACGCCGCGAGCAAAGTGTTGCTAAAGAAACCCGTGAAGAACAATTTATCGTTAAATTTCATTTCGAGGCTCGCCCTCAAGCCGCCGATGGCGCTATCGAGAGCCGCCAACACCGCAATACCTAGGTATTTCGAGTAGACGGGCGGTATGGGGATGTTCAACACTAGTCCGAGCGCTATTCCGGCAAGTAGTCCAATAAGAGGCAGCATCTAGTCGCCTCCTTCAACAACCTTTGCATTTTCAATCAACAAACCACCTTTATAAGCAGGGATAACTATATCGTCTCTTTGTTCGATCTTTTTTACCAAACCATAGTAATCAGCGACTTCATTTAGAAGTTGCCGCGATTTCTCATCCGCATTCAGAGCTTTTACAAGCTTTTCGGAATCGCCTACCGCCTGAATCTTAAACGGGGAGACCAGCCTCGTCGAATTGACCAAGACCGTGCCGCCGGCGCAACGAATAGACGATAACGACATCAACCTCTGCCCGTTGACGGATACTGCTTGCGCACCGCCCGACCATAGACTGTTGACAACTGTGCGCAGGTCGTAGTCGTGGATGACATAATTGTTCGGGTCCCCGTCTTTCGGATACTGGGGGCTGTCCGCAAGCGTTACAATCACGCCGCGGCCTGTGGCCGGTACCAGACCCGTGGCCTTTCGCGTCTGCTCGAGCTCGTTCGTATAAGCCGACAGCATTCCCTCGTTCTTCGCAGCGATTTTCTCGTAATTCTGGATTTGAGCCCTGTCGGTCTCGATCTGTTTCTTGAGTGCGTCTCTGTCGGTCTCGAGCTGCCGGACTTTTCTTATCAAATCTTCTTTACGCGGCGCGTTGAGGGCCTGCTGATACTTCTGCTGTGTATTAAAAGACGTCGCTAATAATAGGCCAAGAACTAGATAGACTAAGACCAGCGATATATGCCAATTACGTTTCAAACCAACACTCCACCTGAACTTGATATTACACCAGTATATACGATAATAAGGGCGCGTAGAATATACTATGACCAGTATTCCCGCAAAACCTCGCCGGCTAATGCCCTGCGCGATTTTAACGCGGGCTTCAGGCTATGAATACACGCAGGTTATCATACCGGCACGCGGGCTCGAGAAGGTGCGTGTCGACTAAACCAACTAAACCCGGATTTATTTTAACCGCAAATATTTTTGTTGGGAATAAGTTTCGAGGTCGATAAATCGGTTAATAAGCGCCTGGTTGCCATGCTTTATTGAACTTAGCCTGGGGACGAGCCGGAATCTGCTAAAATGTTTTATAACGCTTCCCCGGAGGATGCGCCAGACAAAGAAGGGGTCGCCGGTTTGAACATCAACAGTCATACCGATACATATGTGATAAAGATCCACTGCTCGCGCTGTAACGAGTACCTCTATAAATATCGCAAGCGCTCAAACGGGGCACTCGTAAAGTGCCATGCCGACAGGATTATAGAAGACGCCACCAATGGCGACCTCAAGTGCCCGAAATGCGGGCAGAAATTCGCTCGCTACAAGATGATCAAGAACAAGCCGGCACAGAAGATAATCCGCGGCCGCGTCTACGTCAAAGGCCACTTGAAGAGATAATGCCGGCTCAATAAAGATTACAGGCGGGCTTTTAGCCCGCCTAGCCCGCCTGTTTTATCGCCAAGCTCACTAACCCTCCAGCTCACGCTTCTTGGCCGTGTATTCTTCGGTGTCTATTTCACCACGTGCATAGCGCTCTTTCAGTATGTCGAGTGCCTTAGTGCCGCCAGGTTCACGAGCCGGAGCCGTACCGCCGCTACTCAACACTTTTACAAGGTATACGATGCCTGCGATAAAAAGACCCCAAAACAAAACCATCACGAACAACATGAACACTCCTCCGAAGCCGAAACCTCCATCCCATCCCCACATCATCACGCTTCACCTCTCTTTAGGCGCGGTCTTGTCCCAACCGCTTCCCTTTATTTACCCGCTGAGGGATATAATCTAAACCAAACGCCAAAGACGCCGGGCTCAAGGGCTTTTACGCCGGGTATTGGGGTGCGGTCAATTGCCGTGATGGGTTAACGGTAGTTGATGAACTGCAGCGGTATGCCGAAGTCGTGCTCTTTTACTGCCTGGATGACCGCTTGGAGATCGTCCCTTACCTTTCCGCTGACACGGACTTTAGTTCCCTCGATGGCTACCTGAACCTTTAGTTTAAGGTTCTTGATAAATTTGTTGATTTCGCGCGCGATTTCGATATCGATTCCCTGCTGAATCGTCGCCACCTGGCGCAGCGTTCCCCCGGAAGCCGGTTCCGGATTCTTGTATTGCAGGGACTTGATGTCTAGGCTGCGGCGAATCATTTTTGTGTGGAGCACATCGTTGACGCTGCGAAGTTTATAGTCATCGTCGGCGTCGATAATGACCTGCGCCTCAGTCTTATTCCAGGTAATGGCACACTTCGTGCCTTTGAAATCGTAACGCGTCGATATCTCCTTGTTCGCCTGGTTGACCGCATTATCGACCTCTTGCAGGTCTATCTCCGAGACTATGTCGAAAGAGCTATCTTTTGGCATTTGAACTCCTCTTCGTAAATGTCTTCTCCGCTATTCCATTGACGGTATCGAGCTGGGACTGCCTCTTGCCGTTAAGCATGACCTCAAGGGCGCTGACGTTGCCTACACGCACTTTTACCCTCTCGTCACCTTCGAAGAGTTTGGTCTTACCGTCTTCTATGATTCCCTCGAACGCTTTTTCACCGTCTACCGTAACACGGACCCATGAGCCGCCGTCTTGTATGCCGGTCAGCTTCACCGTCACGTCTATCTTTCCATCGCCCTTGCCGTTCTTCTCGGTCGTCGTAGTCGTCGATGAGATGGACGTTTTGCTCGAATCACCATTGGCGGAACTCGTCGCGGCGGCCCCCTTTTTGACGGTGGTATCGGTTGTGGCGGCGGCTACGGTCGTCTCCGTCGTAGCCCTCGTCTTTATGTCCCTGACCACCACGCGCTGCTCATCGGATATATTAGAGACCCGGGCTCCCCAAGCTATCAACGAGACAAAAACAACCGCCGCAACACCGAGCGCGATGGCCGGCTTAAACCATTTCGGTCGCTGTTGCTGCGCGATTCTCATATTCGATGATACCGTACTGATATCATACTCGTCTTTTGGTACATGGAGCCCTTTAAACTGTTGGACCAGCGGCTCCGCGTCAAGCCCGAGATATGACGCGTAGGTCTTTATAAACCCCCTGCAATAGATTTCGCCCGGCAGGCAGTCAAAATCGTCGCGCTCAAGGGCTTCGATATATTTTCCCCTGATTTTTGTATCTAGCTCGACCTCTTTGATGCTTTTTCCAAGCTTCCTTCGAGCTTCAGCTAAAGCCTCGCCAATCGTGCCGTCATTCATTGATTACCCCCATGCGAGAGAAATGCTCTTATATAATTCAATTCCGCATATATTGTTAACGCAAATAAGAAAGGTGTGTATTCCACACCAATCTAGCGTCTTGCTATCCATAATAATTTAGCACAAAACGCCATTCGATTAAAGAAAGCGTCCCGGTGATTTCTACTTATCATCTTTACCCATCAACTCGGCGAACTCTTCGGCCGAAAGAAGCACCGCCCGTGGTTTGCTGCCCTCGTAGGCACCGACAATGCCCTTTGCTTCCATCATGTCTACAAGTCGCGCCGCCCGTGAATATCCAAGGCGCAGACGCCGCTGGAGCATAGAGACCGAGGCCTGGCCCGCATTGACCACAACTTTAATAGCGTCATTGAGAATCGGGTCGTCATAATCGAAGCCGAATGCGGAGCGCTTGTCTTCGAGTATCTCCTGGCGGTACTCCGGTTTTGCCTGCTTCTTACTGTATGTCGTGACCAGCTCGATTTCTTGTTCCGTCACGAACGCACCCTGTATTCGGATAGGTTTCGACCACGACGGTGTCGAATAGAGCATATCGCCTTTGCCGGTAAGCTTCTCGGCGCCGGGCGTGTCCAGGATAACCCTGGAGTCGATTTGCGACGATACGGCAAACGCGATGCGGTGCGTAATGTTGGCTTTGATAAGGCCGGTGATAATGTCGGTAGACGGGCGTTGCGTCGCCACTATCAAATGGATGCCGACCGCGCGCGCAAGCTGAGCGATGCGGCATATCGCATCCTCGACCTCACCGGCGGCGACCATCATCAAATCGGCCAGCTCATCGATGACAACGAGCATATACGGCATCAAAGGCAAATCCTTTTCCTTGTCCTTTGAGATTATCTTATTGTACTGGTCTATGTTGCGCGCTCCGACTTCGGAGAGCACCTGGAAGCGGTCTTCCATCTCGCCTACCGCCCAGGTCAACGCAGTGGCGGCCTGTTTCGGGTTGGTCACGACCGGCGTTACCAAATGTGGCACTGCAGCGTAGAGATTGAGCTCTACACGCTTGGGGTCGATAAGGATCATCTTCACTTCATCCGGGCGCGCCCGCGACAGCACCGACATCAAGATGGCGTTGACGCATACGCTCTTGCCCGAACCGGTCGCTCCCGCGACTAGAAGGTGCGGCATATCGCCTAAGTCCGCGAGAATCGGATTGCCGGAGATATCTTTTCCTATACCGACGGTAAGGACGCCCTTCTGCTTCTCGGCTTGGGGAGAGTTCATGATGTCCCCGAGGGTCACGATTTCGCGATACTGGTTCGGGACCTCGATACCGATTGCGGACTTGCCCGGAATCGGCGCCAAAATCCTCACATCGGCTGTGGCTAAGGCGAGCGCTATATCGTCGGATAGGCTTAATATGCTGTTTACCTTGACACCCGAAGCCAGCTGTAGCTCATACCTGGTGACTGTCGGGCCTTTTATGACCTTTGTGACGCGAGCGTCTACATAAAAATCGCTAAGTACTTTCTCCAACGCCTGGCTGTTTTCTTTGACGCCTTTGCTGCTCTTGAAGCCGACACCCGTGGTGCGCTTTAAAAGATTGGTCGACGGAACCATATAGTTCGTGGCGCCTTCGAGCTCTTTATCCATATCGATTTTGAGCTGTGTGGTCTGCTTGTTCAGGAGGTTCTCGTCGACCGGGGGCGACTCCGGCGCCGATCTCGGTGCGGGATCGATTTCGGGCTCGGCTTCGTAAATGACCTCCTCGTAGACTTGCGTTTGCTCAGTCTTGAGGGGCTTGAGCTTTACGTTCTTTATACCATCCTTTTTAGCTTTTACTTTTTCATCGAGCTTTTTGCCGGCGACCTGGCCCTTCTCGGCGGCGGTATTGAGCAGTGCCCCGATCGAGATGCCGGTGATAAGGACGGCGCCGGTGATTATGGCGCCGGAAAATATGATATAAGCGCCGACATCGGCAAAGAGCAGCCGCACTACATAGGAGACGCTCGCCCCGAAGACACCGCCGTACTCGAAGAGGCGCTCCCTGACGAAATGCTCTTCCACGGGAACCTGGAGATGGATGATGGAGAGGCCTCCCAGGAATACGAGCATGCCGCCTATGGCCAGAACCTGGGATTTCAAATCGACTTTGCGCATGATAAGGCCGAAGCCGGCCCCTATCATTCCAAACGGGACCCCGTAGCGTGCGATGCCGAAGAGCCACATGAGTACTTGCTGGACAAAACGCCCGGCGATTCCAGAAGACTCCGAAAACACGCTGACGACAAGCAAAATACCGACGGTAATCATGGCGATTCCGTAGACCTCTTGCATGTGCTCTGACTGTTGCTTCGTTACTTTGGTCGCCCTTGCCACGATTCCCCCTATTTAAACGATGTTGTGACTAAGGTTATAGATCCAAGGGCAAAACAATATATTGCGAATACATACAAGCTATGCTTCCTAAGATAATCGATAAAATACTTTATTGCAAAGTAGCCGCTTATGCTCGCGGTAATAAATCCCGCAACCAGCAAGATGATGTCGACGTTTTTTGTTCCCATCGATAGCGCCGTCATCTCTTCGGCCGTCCCCGCTAAGATAACCGGTATCGATAAGAGAAACGAAAAGCGGGCCGCGGCTTCGCGCTCCAGGCCCCTGAACAGCCCTGCGGCAATCGTGCTGCCGGAGCGCGATATTCCCGGCAGCATCGCCAGGCCTTGTGCGAAACCGATAAATATGGCGTCGCCGATTCGCATATTCTCGGCCTTCACATCCCGCCTGCCTATTTTTTCGCTAACTACAAGCAAAACTCCTGTCACAAGGAGGAACATCCCCACTAAACCGGGCGATTCCAGCGTGTGCTCTAGGATTCCTTTTATCAGGACGTAGACGATGCCGACCGGAAGGGTTCCTATGATGATATACCAGGCGAGGCGCCGGTATGGGTCGTCGCCGATACGACGCTCGGAGATGCTCGCAAAAAAACCGCGAAGGAGCAGCTTGATATCGTTGCGAAAGAAAGCGAGTACCGCCACCAGGGTTCCAAAGTGGACTATAACATAATACGGGATGTTTTGAACTTCATCAATTGTCCAGCCCGCATAATAAGGAAAAAGAATTAGGTGCGCCGAGCTACTTATCGGCAGGAATTCGGTCAAGCCCTGGACTACTCCTAAAATCAATGCTTGTAGTATCGTCATTGCCGCCTCTTTTAGACCTCGACTATAATCGGCATGATCATCGGGCGCCGCTTGATGTTGTCATAGATAAACGTGCTTAGGACTTTGCGAACGTCGTTTTTGAGAACCGCCCAATCCGTTATATTTTCTTTCGATGTTTTCTCTAGAGCCTTTACCACACGCTCGCGAGCCTCATCGAGAAGCGCTCCCGATTCGCGGACATAGACAAATCCGCGGGTCACCAGGTCTGGTCCCGCTATCAATTTGCCCGTCTGTTTATCTATCGTCACGACGACGATTAGTATCCCGTCACTCGATAACTGCTGGCGGTCGCGCAAAACGACCTCGCCGATATCGCCGACGCCAAGACCATCGACGAGAATAGCTCCGGCAGGCACTTTCTCTTTCATGCACGCCTTACCCTTCTCATCGAACTCCACAACGTCGCCGTTTGATGCTACGAAGATATTGTCTTTCGGGATGCCCATCTCCTCCGCGATTTCCGCATGCAACTTGAGGTGCCTGTATTCGCCGTGGATGGGAATGAAATATTTGGGTTTGACGAGGTTCATCATCAACCTCAACTCATCCTTCGCCCCGTGACCCGATACGTGAACACCGGATATAGAATCATAGAAAACGGAGGCTCCGCACCTGAAGAGGCGGTCTATTGTCTGAGAAATCGATTTCTCGTTGCCGGGAACCGCGCTCGCCGAGATGATGATGGTGTCTTCCTCTGTAATATCGACCCATTTATGCTCACTGTTGGCCATTCTCGCCAGCGCCGACATCGGCTCGCCCTGGCTTCCGGTAGACATCACGCAGAGCTGCTTCGGCGCATAACGTCTCATCTCCGCCGGGTGTATCATCATCTGCTTCGGGATTTTCAAGTAGCCGAGTTGTGAGGCTATCTCTACATTTTTGGTCATACTAAGGCCGGTGACCGCCAATTTCCTGTCAAACCGGTGCGCGGTATCGATTACCTGCTGAATGCGGTGGATATGCGAAGCGAAACTCGCTACAATCACCCTGCCGTCCGCTTTTTCGAATATCTTATGGAGCGTTTCACCGACGACTCGCTCCGACGGCGTATATCCCGGCGTCTCGGCATTGGTGCTGTCCGACATCAGCGCCAGCACACCCTTCGAGCAGAGCGACGATATCTTATCAAACCCTATGACGTTGCCGTCGATAGGGGTCTGGTCGAGCTTGAAATCGCCGGAGTGGACGACAAGCCCGACCGGTGTATGGACGGCGACACCGACTCCGTCGGGGATAGAGTGGGTCATCCTGAAAAACTCCAGCTTAAAACAGCCCAGCTTTATGGGATTATTCGGGTGTATTTCAATCAGCTTGGTCGAACCGAGCAGATGGTGCTCTTCAAGTTTTCCCTTGATGAGACCGAGGGTAAGACGAGTCCCATAGATCGGCACATTCACATCCCTTAAAAGATATGGTAGGGCGCCGGTATGGTCCTCGTGGCCATGCGTGATAAAGATTCCCTTTAGCTTGTCTTTGTTCTTTCGCACGTAGGTAAAATCAGGCAGAACCAAATCTATGCCGAGCATCTCATCTTCTGGAAACATCAGCCCTGCGTCGATGAGCATCATGTCTGAGCCGTATTCGACGACAAGCATATTTTTGCCGACCTCTCCCAATCCACCGAGTGGAATCAGGCGAAGGCGCGGCTTGTTGTTGTTAGCCATATGGCTTTCTTCACTCCCTAGATCGAATTATCTAAAATCAAATACCCTTTATTTTCTCACAACCAGCTCGCTTTCAGCAAGCACAACACGGAGCAGCTGGACAATCTGGGTAGGGTTCGGTTGGCCAAAGAACTCGTTAGAGGTCCATGATTTTGTCGAGGCCGATGGTCACACCGGGATATTCCCGCACGGCTTTGACGGCCATGAGCACCCCCGGCATAAACGAGGTTCTGTCTATCGAGTCATGGCGCACGGTCAATATCTGCCCGACACCGCCGAATATCACCTCTTGATGCGCTACGAAACCGGGCAGGCGAACGCTGTGGACGCGAACATGCTCGTATTCGCCTCCGAGTGCGCCCGGCAGGATTTCCTCGGATTGTACTTTAGGCCCTTTTATTTTGGGGGCTATCAACTTCGCCGTCTGCATGGCAGTACCTGAGGGGGCATCCCGTTTCTGGTCGTGGTGGAGCTCGATAATCTCGGCCCTGCTCATGTAACGCGCCGCCATCTCGGCGAACTTCATCATCAACACCGCGCCAATTGCGAAATTCGGCGCGATTATCGCGTTTATCCCGTTGTCAGCGCATAATTTCTTTATCTCGACCTTGTTGTCGTCGCTGAGTCCGGTCGTGCCGACGACGATATTCACATTGTTCTCGGCGGCCGCGCGTATATTGTCCATCACCGCTGCGGCAAACGTAAAATCGACCATCACTTTGGCTTCTCCACCCTCCAGTGCATCCGCCAAGCTGGTTATCTCTATATCGACCGGTGCCCGGCCTATCATCGTACCTATGTCGCTGCCGACTCCTTCAACATCGACCGCACCGTATAGCTCCGTTTCATGGTCATCCAGGACCGCTTTGCAGACTTCCTTGCCCATCTTGCCGGCGGCACCCGAGACGATAACTTTAATCATTTAAACTACCTCCGCTATCCTTGCGCACAACTCACGACAAATATATATTATACATAATCGTGCTGTTAATTCCTTCGACAACCACGTCAAACTCTAATTATTTTAGCAGCCTTACCTCGATTAAGCCATAGCAATACAACGTTTGGGCCCCCGACTGCCTGTAGAAACAGTGAACCGTGCCGACGATGGCACAACGACGCCGCGCTATGATTCGAATGATTCGGGTAGAAAAAAACGTGTCGCTCAATACCGAGGAAGCAGGCGACTGTATGGATTCCGCTGTTTCGCTAGCGAGCACTATCTTTAGCCCCGTATGTTAAGATAGCTGGTAAAACAAGAGCTTGGCGAAGGCTTATAGCAGGGCACATGCTTGCTGGAGGGTTGAGTGGCAACACAGGGCAAGAGTAACATTTATCACATCAAAATATACTGTGCGCAGTGCAATACCTACCTCTTTAAATACAGAAAAGAAAAGCGGGGCTCACTGGTTCGATGCTACATCGACAATATTGTCGACGACAACACCAAGGGCGACCTGAAATGCCCGGGCTGCTCACAAGAGTTCGCAAGATTCAAAATGGAGAAAACACGTCCCTCCAACAGGATGATACAAGGCAAGATCTATATCAAGGGCCACCTTAAGAAATAGGGTCTCGAGTGCGCCTTTTGGCTACCTGAAAGTCTGGCGAAACATCTAGCCCACAAGCAGGGGCCTCAAGACCATGTCCGCGCGGACCAGATCGTCGCCATGAATATAGAGATCGACCGGCTGAAATTCCGCGAGTTCCAGATAGTCGGCGATTACTTCATCATCCTTCGCGGAAACCACCCTGAATTGCACCTCCGCACTTTCGAGAATCTTCATGATGGCCTGTGCGTCTGCTATGGTATAAGATGTGTGCAGTTTTACAGTCTCGTTTGTCATGATAAACCCCTCCAGCTATTGCTAGTCAAATGCCTTGAATAAGTGCGGCTGTCGAGTCTCGCGCCTCTTGAATCACCTTTGCTTATCGCGGCGTACGCAGATATTAGGTAAGAGTCTACGTTAAAACTAGGCGTTAGTCTGTCAACCAAAGTCCTAATTTTTGCGGTATTTTGCTGAATAGGGGCTTGATTCATCATTATTTGCGATTAGCGGGGTCTCGGGGGATTAAAGTTTAGCCGGCGACGATTGCAGCATCGCTTCAGAGCGGGATGAGACTCCAAGCTTCCCATAGATGCTATAAACGTGGTTTTTGACTGTCTTTTCCGACAGATACAGAGCCGTCGCAATCTCTGCATTGGTCATCCCTCGCTGCAAAAGCGTGAGGACTTCTGCTTCGCGGCGAGTGAGGTTTTGCCGTCCCTCGGCGGCAGCCAGCAATATATGGGTCTCGTCAACGTATGTTCTGAGCCGAACTGTGGAACTCGTGACGCTTTCGATTTTCTTCATGACGCACGCCGGATATCCAAAAAATAGGACCACCAAAAAGAAGGCGACATAGTTTGAGAATAGCGAATCAATCTGCTGGTTGCGGATAACACCGGCCACCAGCCCCTCGTTGGCAACGAGCCCTAAAGTATAATAAACGCTGAACACCACGGTTGCCACAACACTTCTTCTCATGCTCACAAAAAACGGGAATACCATCAGGCAGGTGTAAGCATACATGTAATAGGAGCTCTTCCAAGCGCCGCCCGTAATGGCGATAAGCGCTCCCGCGATAAAAAGGTCGAGGTGGAGCAAGTGGGGATGCTCTCTGACGAACTCGGTGAGACTGCCCCAAAACATGGTCAGCACTAAGACGTATGCCGTTAACCCCAAGAATATCAGTGGCGGGCCGACATCCAGTCCGAGCGCCAGAATTATCGCGACGTGGACCAGCGAGGCCCAGCGCAAAATGAGCAGGTATACTAAGTTGTTCCTAACATCAAATAGCTTCGTTTCCATGCGTGACCAACCTTAATATCGCGTCATCCCTGGAGATGACGCCAAGTTTCCTATATGAACGGCTTAAGTGAGTCTTAATAGTATTTGTCGATATCTTGAGATCCCGTGCGATATCCTCAATTCTCTTCCCATCGAGCGCATGCAATAACACCTCTTGTTCGCGTGGCGAAAGGTCGCTGGTTCCGAGCATTCCTGAGAGTCGCTCGGTCGCCGATTTAAGCTCGCCTCTGACCTCGCCCCTGCTGGTATCTGCGATATCAAGGGCCGTGAGTAGGCTCGACAGATATGCGAACGATAAGGCGGTCAAGTAAAAGAAGGTTACGTCGGTGACGAGGTGTTCTCCCAGTTCGACGATGTTAGCAATCGTATTACCGGTTATGTTGATAACCCAGAGCCACATAATGCTATAAGCAGAGGCAAGGATTAGCGCCCCCCGGTAGGCAAAGACAAATGCCCCTATCATCATGGTGCTAAACGCGTACATATAATACGGGCTCGCGAAACCGCCCGTGCCCAAAAGCAGATAGCAACTGACGGCGATATCGATTGATAGAAGGTAGGGGTACGACCTCAATAGCGGCAAAATGTTCGCGCGAAATCTCATGATTAATGCGTTATAGGATAGCGCGGCAGCCAACGGTACCAGCGCCACGAATGTAATGCCGGCAACAGTCAAGACTACGACTAGCGCGAGTGTCGCTATCCGGTACCAGAAAAGAAATGAGGTTATCTTCTCTCTAACTTCGTGAGAGGCATTCTCGCTCGATATCATAGATTCGTCTTTGTGTTATGAGCCCGATAGTCTTACCCTCTATGGTATCAAGCGCTGTCCGCTCTAACAAGAGCGTTTCCTGTGTTTAGCCGCATAATCAAGAGCATTCTGCATCCCGTAGTTTTATACCCTGGCTAGGATGCGATGACCTCCGAAGCATAACGCTCCAGCGCGCTGAAACGAGCTTTGTCGCGGGATTCGATATAGATACGGACCAAGGGCTCGGTCCCAGACGGACGTGCCAGCAACCAATCCCCGCTCTCCAGAACCAGCTTGATGCCGTCTACGGTGCGCACCTCTACGACTTTGTCTCCTAATATGTCGGCCGGCGGGTTGTCCCTCAGACTCTTTAAAACCTCATCCTTTTTGTCCGCCGCCAAATGCAAGTCGAGCCTCGTCGTGTAGAATCTGCCGTACTTCTCGTATATCTCAGCGAGTATATCGCTCAGCGATTTTTCCTCGTACGCTACCATCTCGGCCAGGAGTAGATCGGCCAGCAACCCGTCTTTTTCGGGAATATGACCCAGGATGCTCAGCCCCCCGCTCTCCTCGCCTCCTACGACTACCGGGCGCTCCATCATCACCTGCGCGATGTACTTGAAGCCGACCGGCGTCTCGACTACCTCGGTGCCGTAGTCCCGGGCGATTTCGTCGAGGAGGTGGGTTGTTGCCACGGTGCGCACAAGACAGCCCTTGAAGCCCCGGTTCTTCAGAAGATGGACCGCCACTAAGCTCAATACCTGGTTCGCGGTTATATAGGTGCCGTCATGATCGATTGCGCCGAACCTATCGGCATCACCATCGAGCGCCAGCCCTAAATCCGCTTCGCTCTTAAGAACACGGTCGCGCAACTCCGTAAGGTGTTTTTCACTCGGGTCCGGATACGAACCGCCGAAAAGCGTGTCACGAAAATTGTGTATGGTATCAACAGCGCAACCGGCCTGCGCGAGCACTTTATCCATCAAGCCCTGCCCGGCGCCGTACATCGGGTCGAGAACGACACGCAGTTTTTTCTGGCGCAATCTATCGAAATCTATAAGGGACGAAATTTGCTTCACATATTCCGTATACGGGTCGATATCGCGCACGAGCGAATTTCCCTCGATGGGAGCTTGGAGCAAACGGCCGCTCGCAATAATCTGGGCTATAAACCCTTCTATCTTGCCGGTTATCTCAGGACTTGCCGGGCCGGCATACTCGGGGATGAATTTGATGCCGTTATACTCAGGCGGGTTGTGGCTTGCGGTCAGCATTATAGCCCCCGCCGCCCCGTAAACCTTTATCGAAAAAGCCGTGAGCGGTGTCGGCAGCGCTCTTCTTGGCATAAAAACGGGGATACCATTGCCGACCATGATAGACGCACACGCCGAAGCGAACCGCTCAGCGAAAAACCGTGTATCATAGCCGATGACTATACCTTTTTCGCCAAG